>CBKWLJ010000043.1:0-30504 GCA_966675205.1 uncultured bacterium | reverse complement strand
TCAATCTAAAGAGAGAAGCATTCTCCTTCCTCTCTCCGATAATGCGTTCACCCCGAGAGGCAGAGGGAAGAAGGCAGGAGGCTCCAGAGATGCCTTCATTCTTTGCCCACAACACCTTTTATCTAAAAATAGAAAAACCTGGTTTCTCTGCGAAACCAGGTGCCCGACGACCTACAGATCTAAATTATTCGTTTCTCTTCTTTTCCTTATCTCATCTAGCCAACAGCAATCTGCACTCTATCTTCAAAAACCCTAACCTGATAAGTAGGAATACTCACTGTTTCATCATCAAGACACTGTCCGGTGAGCAGGTTGAAGTTTTGCTTATAAATGGGGGAGGCAACTTTGGGGATGCCGTTGCGATCGCCTACAATTCCTCTTGATAAAACATTGACCTTACTAAACGGGTCATAATTACCAATAGCATATACTTCATCTTCAGAACCGACTCGGAAAATTGCCACCTGTTGTCCTGCAACTAAGGCACAAACTCCTGTATTAGGAGTAATTGCGGCAAGAGGACAAATATCAACCCAGGTTGAAGTTGTTTCACGAACTAATGCTTGAACCATTGTTTTTTCTACTGATTGGATGTTGCGATGGAGTGATGGTGTCAACTTCGTAGGAGAATAGTTCCCCGCTGAACACGGGGAACAAGGGTTAGGTTAATTGGAATTACCAACTAAGTTTTTCTCGTCTTCTTTAGCTGGGCGTTTTTGGCCTCGTTCCTCTACATAAACAATATTTGGATCAGATGCATCGGAATTGACAAAATGACGGAAGCGATTGAGCTTATCTGGGCTTTCAACCGTGGTTTTCCATTCACATTGATAGGTATCAACCAGGTACTGCATCTCTTGTTCCAACTCAGCGCTGATACCGAGTGAATCGTGAACAATCACTTGTTTAAGGTAATCAATTCCCCCTTCAAGTTTGTTGAACCATGTTGCTGTGCGTTCCAGTCGATCCGCTGTGCGAATATAGAACATCAAGAACCGATCCAAGTACTTGATCAGGGTTTCTTTGTCGATATCCTCAGCGAGGAGTAGGGCGTGTTGCGGCTTCATGCCACCGTTGCCACACACATACAAATTCCAGCCTTTCTCAGTCGCGATGATGCCAAAATCTTTACTTTGAGCTTCTGCACACTCACGGGTACAACCGGATACAGCAGATTTGAGTTTGTGGGGCGATCGCAAACCACGATACCGCAGTTCTAACTCAATCGCCAAACTCGTAGAATCCTGTACTCCAAAACGGCACCAAGTACTACCCACGCAAGATTTCACCGTCCGCAGTGCTTTACCGTAAGCATGGCCTGATTCAAATCCGGCATCAATTAATCGCTGCCAAATATGGGGCAATTGCTCCACACGCGCACCAAATAAATCTATTCGTTGTCCGCCTGTAATTTTGGTGTAAAGCCCAAATTCTTTAGCCACTTCTCCTAACACAATCAACTTATCCGGAGTAATCTCACCCCCCGGTACTCGTGGCACAACGGAATATGTTCCATCTCGCTGAATGTTCGCGAGGTAGTAATCATTGGTATCCTGAAGACCAACCAGAGACTGCTCTAAAATATGCTCATTCCACGTCGAGGCAAGAATGGAAGCAACAGCAGGTTTACAAATTTCACAACCCCTGCCTTTACCATGTTGTTGAATTAACTCATCAAAGGACTTAATTTGATGAACGCGCACTAAATGATAGAGTTCTTGACGGCTATAGGCAAAGTGTTCGCAGAGATGATTTTTGACCTCGATTCCCGCTTTCTTCATCTCAGACTTGAGCAAGTCTGTGACTAGTGGCACACAACCACCGCAACCGGTTCCAGCTTTTGTACATTTTTTAATGCTGGGAACATCGGTGAGATTTTGCTCTCGAATTGCTGTACAAATTTGACTCTTGCTGACATTATTACAAGAGCAAATTTGAGCCGTATCGGGTAAGCTGTCTACCCCCATCTTCACCACAGATGCGCCTTCCCGTGGCGGCATCAGCAAATCTTCAGGATGAGGTGGCAGGGTAATGCCATTTTGGACAAATTGCAGCAGGGTACCGTATGCCGAAGCATCTCCCACCAGAATGCCGCCAAGGAGACGAGTGCCATCTTCATTGAGGACTAGCTTTTTGTAAATGCCTTGAACGGTATCAGTAATCGCAATTTCTCTAGCCCCTGGAGTTCTGGCAAAAGCATCTCCAAAACTGGCAACATCTACCCCTAAAAGTTTGAGTTTAGTAGACATATCTGCACCAGCAAAGGTGTTTGTGGTGATGTTATCCAACACATCTGCCACAACGCCTGCCATTGTATAGCCAGGAGCAACTAAGCCATAAATGCAATTTTTATACAGAGCGCATTCTCCGATCGCATAAATTTCTGGATCGGATGTTTGGCAGTAGTCATTGATAACAACACCACCGCGTTCTCCGATTTCCAATCCACAACTTCTAGCCAGTTCATCACGAGGGCGAATTCCGGTAGAAAAGACAATCATGTCTGTTTCTAACTCAGAACCATCTGCAAACAGCATCTTGGCAATTTTGCCATCTTCGCTGACAATTTGCGTCGTTGATTTGCTGGTATGAACCGAAACCCCAAGCGCTTCTATCTTGCTGCGGAGAATCGCGCCACCTGCATCATCAATTTGCACAGGCATGAGTCGAGGGGCAAATTCAACGACATGGGTTGTCAAGCCCATAGTTTTGATGGCATTAGCGGCTTCTAGACCTAATAGACCTCCACCAATCACTACACCAACCTTACAATTTTTAGCGTAGGCAGATATTTCCTCCAGGTCTTCAATTGTGCGGTATACAAAAGCTCCTGTAATCTCATTCCCCTTAATGGGTGGCACAAAAGGAGACGAACCGGTTGCGAGGACAATCTTGTCGTAGGGAACGGTTAAGCCATTCGCGGATGAGACGGTTTTTTGTTCCCGATTGATCGCAACGGCTTTATCGCCAATATGAATTTCTATACCATTTTCTTGATATAATCCCGGTTCTACCAGTGATAAATCTGCTGCTGTTTTGCCAGAAAAATAGCCACTGAGGTTAACGCGATCGTAGGCAACACGCGGTTCTTCGCAGAAGGTAATCAAGTTCCATTTTTGAGTTGCTCCTTTGGCAATCATCAATTCGAGGAACTTGTGTCCTACCATACCGTTGCCAATAACAATGAGATTCTTCTTGGCTGTCATAAAGTTCTACAAGCCCTTTGCCTCAGTTATCCTTAATAACACCTATTCGAGTTTTCAATGTCGTTTAGTAAATTTCGCTACAGATTTTCTCTAGCGATGCAATATTTGCTGGTTATCAATCGTTTTTTTGCATAATCTAGATGAGGAAAACTGCTTTCTCTAGGGGAAAGGGGAAAGGTTAAGGGGGAAAGGGGAAGAATTAGTGCAAAAAGGCTCCAACACTGGAAATGGCGAGGTTATCTTGGAACAAACCCTAAGCGCCTACAACCTCTAGCCCTTGCGCTTGGTGTCGGCATTCAAATTTTGCCAGTCTTCAGCATTCTGCGGGCAGGGTAAACAACCCGTTGGCGTTAGGCTCGAATTCTACCTCCCGAACAACGGCATCAATGTTTAACGCGCCGTAGATGTGGGGGAAAACCCATCGCTCTTGATCCGCGACCCTCTCAAACAAGACTTTGGCTTCAACCTTGTCCAGGTCTATGAAAAGCAGCAAAAGACCGGACTGGTTTCTGAATACATGATTAGCTACCTCAACGACAGTTTCCGGCGTCGAGCAATGAATGAACCCTTCCGTGTGAAGCGACTGGGGTGCATAAATGTTTTGCTCTTTCGCTTTTCTCCACGCTTGTTTTTCAACAATATGTAAAATCAGTGACATTTCTAACCTTGAGGTACACAAATGTCTCGCACAGTGAGCTAACTATTAATTCGACTGCATGAGCAGGGTCTATTACTTACACATTTTACGTTACTGGCTGCCAGGGTATTACACATCGAGGCGTTAATTCATGCACTCTGGCTAGCAGTAGGGGGAATTAAGAATGATGCAAGACTGACCCTGATAAAAGCCTCACGAGCCCTGATGTTCCTTTTCCTATCCTCTAATAACTGTTTCCTTAACTTCAACTCAAAATGGAGTCTTAATCCTAAAACACAAAAATTTAAACAAGTACAAAATCAACCTCTATTTTTAAGTTAAAAGATTCTCTCAAAGCCCTTTAACGAGAATGAGATAGATCGTTTAATTATCTTCATTAATTGTGCAACTATATTTAACTTTTTTAAGTAAAAGGCTGGCTATTAAGATATAATTTAATATTATCCTTAAGTTAGGAAAAGCAGCTTTTAACTCACTCTCCCTAATTGATAGGAATGGTTAAATAGATAACGAGGTGGTCATGCGTAACGAAGTGGAGCTTCAGATGTTGTCTGAAAAGTCGCTAATGCTACATTGCTAAACGTTTGCTCCCCCTCGCATCTCCCTTAAAAAGGGGACTTTGAGAGGCTTATTCCCCCCTTTCTAAGGGGGGATAGAGGGGATCTGATATTTCTCAGACATCCTCTCAAGCTATTTTCTCAATCAATCTCGCAATCGCCTCAATTTCAGCCGTTGTCCTCAGAATGGCATTTAACTTCTCCTAGTGTTAGGAGAGCCTTTTTACCAAAAAGGGGATTTACTATGGCGATTCATAACGGTTTCAATACAGAAGAATCAGAGGCTCTGGAAGGCAAGCATCAGAAGCAGGCAATCTGTGAATTTTTGACGGATATTGAAAACCAATTCAAGTCCAAAAAACTGTTGCACTCTCCACAGCACATACTTCGTAAAGATTTATATATTCCCGTTCAAGTTACTTTGGAACGGAAATACCAACATGAAGTAGAAAGCTTCTGGGGGTATGGAGAATCGGATGCAGACATCAAACGTGCTTGGATGCTCAAACGCGACAACGCCCTTAAAGGCATTGATGTTGAATTGCTACGTCCTCAAATTCCTTGGGAAAAAGTCAAAAACCATCATCAGCACATCATGGTTCTTGCTGATCCAGGGATGGGAAAAAGTGCCTTATTGAGAATGGAGGCAGCAACAACGGCTCATGCGGAGAGACAGAAGCTTTTAGCCGATGAAATCACAATCGATGATGTTGTTTTTCCACTGTTTATGAGGCTAGCTGATTTAGATGGAAAAGCAGAAGGAATCAGCGATGCTATCCTCACCCTGATTCAGCGAGAATATCCCAAATCCTGTGAAAGCATCATTCCTCTGTTGCAGGAAAAATTGAGAATCGGTAAGTGCCTGTTGCTTTTGAATGCATTAGACGAAGTCCCCAAGGTGCGGCGTAATCGCTTGTCAGAGAGGATTAATCGATTTGCCCAAACTTATCCTTGTCCGATGATTTGCACTTCTCGAATTGTCGGTTATGGGGGAGCGTTTTTAAATGGAGCAAAAGAAGTGGAAATTGTTCCCTTGAACCCGAAGCAGATTGAACAGTATATTGAAACTTGGTTCAAGCAGGTGGCTGGTTCGATTTATGACGATTCAGCTTCAGCAGCAGGGTTGATGCAAAAATTACACAATAAACCTCAAATTCGAGGATTAGCTCAGAATCCCCGTCTTTTATATCTACTCTGTAGCCTGTATCAAGAAAAAGCCGTAGCACTTCCTGAGCGGCGTTGCCAGATTTATCAACAAACGGTGGAGTTACTGTTGAGAAAATGGACGCTTCACCCCACCTCTCAATCTGAAGAGAAGATTCAAGCCAAAATCCGAATATTGGAAGAACTTGCCTATCGTTTGAGTTGTGAAGGGAAAGAAATTTTTTCTGCAAACGAACTCTTGAACAAACTTGAAGCCTATTTGCAGGAGGGTCAAGCGGCTAACGAATTCAAGCATTACACTCCGGAGGCGTTAATTGCTGAACTGTCCCAGGAAGATGGCATTATTCCTCAATTATCTAAGGATGGCGATAAATATGTATTCATCCACCGGATTACTCAAGATTACTTAACGGCATCCTACTTGAAAAATGCGATCGCAAAAAATCCTAGCCAAGGCATGGCGTTAGTTAAAGCCCATCTGTGGGAGTATAGTTGGCATCAACCCTTGAGTTTATTAGCAGGATTGCTCGACAATCCCATTCCCTTGCTGGAAGTGATAACTCAAGAAAAAGATGATATCTTCTCAACCCTGTTGTTACTCGCAGGACGTTGCATTGCAGAATGTGAAGAGAATGCTCACCCCTTAATTGCCGAAATCATTGAGAAAATCTATCGCTTGTGGCAAGCTTACCCCTTTGCGGGTTTCATCGAATCGACCGTAGTCGCACTCGGCCAAGCCAATTCGCTGATGTTGCAGAAGTTGCAACAAGCGCTGAATGAAAAGTATTACTACAAGCAGAAAGAATTTTTTGCGGCTTTGATTGCGGCTTTAGGTCAGATTGGTAGTCCTCAAGCCGTAGAAACCTTAATTCAATCGCTCAACCATAGTCCTTGGTATATGAGAGGAGAGGCGGCAGAAGCCTTGGGTCGGGTAGGTACGCCTCAAGCGGTAAAAGCCTTACTGCAAGCACTTGACGACCAAGAAAGCTACGTTCGTGGGGAAGCCGCAGAAGCGCTAGGACGCATTGGCACCCCGGAAGTGATCGAGGCGTTAATTAAAGCACTCCACGATTCTGAGTGCTTTGTCCGGTGGGAGGCAGCCGTAGCATTAGGGCAAATTGGTACTTCCCAAGCGCTGGAGGGGTTGATGAGAGTGCTCAACCACGAGGATGCCTTCGTGAGATGGGAGGCGGCAGAGGCCTGTCGGATTGATAGCCCCCAAGTGGTGGCGGCATTAGTTAAAGCGCTCAACCAAACAGATAGCCACCTCCGAGAAGAGGCCGCGATGGTTTTGGGTCGAATTGGCACTCCCCAAGCTGTGGAGGCGTTAATTCCAGCACTTCATCACTTTGATAGCCGTGTGCGACAGGAGGCAGCAGAAGCGTTAAGTCGGATTAGCAGTCCGCAAACGCTGGAGGCATTCATTCCAGTACTCCACGATAGTAACAGCTATGTGAGGAAGGAGGCAGCAGAAGCTTTAGGTCGGATTGGTAATCCCCAAGTGGTGGAGGTGTTAATTCCAGCACTTCACGACGATGACAAAATTATCCGCAAAAATGCGATCGCAGGTTTGGGCCGAATTGGCGGTTCCCAAGCAGCAGAGGCGTTAATCCGAGTTCTGCGTCAAGAAGATAGCAGCATGAGAAAATATGCGGTAGAGGCATTGGGGCAAATTGGCGGTTCCCCGGTGGTGGAAGCATTAGTGCCGCTACTCCACGATAAAGATGCAGCAGTAAGAGAGGCTGCCGCCGTGGCTTTATGTCGAATTGGCACGGACGAAACCTTAGAAAAATTGCTGCAACTTCCTCAAAGCGATATTTATCGTCCCCATATTTTTCCCTTAATCAGAACGTTAGCCGTTCGATTCAGCAAGGAAAATATGCCTCTAGTTCCGGTTTATCCAGAGTTAATCGGAACGTTTGGTTTGCTCTATCGGCTGTTGCGAAAATTAAGTTCTGGTCAACGCGGCAATGCTCAAAAAGTATTAACGACCGGATAAACGTGCCTT
Organism: uncultured bacterium; assembly: GCA_966675205.1. Classification (GTDB taxonomy): domain Bacteria; phylum Cyanobacteriota; class Cyanobacteriia; order Cyanobacteriales; family Coleofasciculaceae; genus JBFLZA01. The sequence continues at coordinate 22,911 of CBKWLJ010000043.1, read as the reverse complement.
AACGGGTGCAAACTCGTTTCGCCCCTCCTGCAAATTTGCAGGCACACCATTGGGGTAAGTTTGGGAAATTAAAGTTTGCAGTCGTTCCACTCGATTTCCAGGGTTCGGGTGGGTACTCAAAAACTCTGGGGGAGCTCCACCTTGTCTTGCAGAACCGAGAATTTGCATCAGTTCAACTAGCCCCTGTGGATTATATCCCGCTTCGGTCATAAATTGAAAACCGAGGCGATCGCTTTCTAATTCATCGTCGCGTCCATACCGCAAACTTACCAGTTGATTCACGGCTTGCGCCAAAACTGCTGCTTGCCTAGCACTATCGGGATTATCACTCGCGGCAACTCCCACGGCGTTGACTAATGCCGTCCCCAGTTGCTGCTTGGCGAGATGTTCTGCCCCATGTCGGCCGACAACGTGTCCCACCTCATGCCCTAATACCCCCGCAAGTTGCGCTTCTGTGTTAAGGCGACTGAGCAAAGCGGCGGTAATAAACACCTGTCCTCCGGGTAAGGCAAAGGCATTGATCGTTTTCGGGTCTTGCAGTAAGTGGAATTCAAACGGATAGGGAGCTTTAGCGGCTTCTGACTGTTTTACCACTTTAGCCCCCACGCGATCGATATACGCTTGGATTGCTTGGTCTGGGTAAAGCCCACCATGTCTAGCCGCCATCTGTTGGCGTGCTTGCAACCCTAGTACCACTTCCTGCCGGGGTGAAAGCTGTACCCGTTGCTTTTCCCCCGTCACTGGATTCACATCAACGTTGGTAAAGTAGGTAATTACCCCAAATAGGGCAAATAAAACTCCAATTCCTAGACGAACGAGTAACCTCTGCACTTGTTCTCTCCCAAGTTGTTGGTGGGCACCTTAGCATATTAGATACTCACTTCACATCAATCCAAAGGATACTGCTAAGTTAACAGAGGTTGCAATCAAAAATAGAAGAAAACAAATCACCCAAGGAAATTACATCACGTAGCTTTCAGTTGTGTTAATGATAACAGCCCCTATTGGAGTCGTTGAAGATGAAGCGTATCTGCGACACAATCAAGGCAAAAAAAACGATATTTTGCAATTTATGGAACATATAGGACAAATTGCCTCATTTATGCTATCAAATGATGAGCTAGCGACTTGCCCTATATGCTCTCTCACTCTGGCTATCGAGTTTTCACCCAACTCTACGAAAGTGCCAACTCCCTCGTCTATCGAGGTATTCGAGAACAGGACAATCAACCCATCATTCTCAAAGTTCTCAAACAAGATTATCCTACTCCTGGCGAACTCACTCGTTATCGGCAAGAGTACGACATTACTCGTTCGTTGAACCAGGATGGAGTTATAAAAGGGTATGGGTTAGAACCCTATCAGAATACTCTGGTCATGATTCTAGAGGATTTTGGGGGACAATCGTTAGCAACCCTAAAGCAGCAATACCCCTCAACTTTAGAAGACTTCCTAGAACTGGCTATCAAAATTACCACAGCTTTAGGTGAAATTCACAGCAGCAATATTATTCACAAAGATATTAATCCCTCTAATATTGTTTACAACACGCAAACTCAGCAACTGAAAATTATCGACTTTGGCATCTCCACCCGCTTGTCTCGAGAAAATCCTACTGTTAAAAATCTCAATTTGCTGGAAGGGACGCTAGCGTATATTTCCCCCGAACAAACGGGAAGGATGAATCGCTCTCTCGATTATCGAACGGATTTTTATTCTTTGGGTGTCACGTTTTATGAGTTGCTAACGGGACAATTGCCGTTTGTGAGTGAAGATGTCCTCGAACTCATCCACTGTCATATTGCCAAACCGCCAATTTCACCCCACCAAATTGTAGGGGCGAACGGCCGTTCGCCCCTACCGTCTATCATCTCAAACATTGTGATGAAACTGATGGCGAAAACGGCGGAGGAACGTTATCAGAGTGCTTGGGGACTAAAAGCAGATATAGAAGAATGCCTTAAACAGTTGCGATGTAGGGGGCAAATTAACGACTTTCCGTTGGGAACTCAGGAGGTGTGCGATCGCTTCCAAGTTTCTCAAAAACTCTACGGCAGAGAACGGGAAGTAGAAGCGCTTCTACAAGCCTTTAAGCGAGTCACAACTGGGCAGAGCGAATTGTTATTAGTAGCAGGCTATTCCGGAATCGGCAAATCATCGTTAGTCCAAGAAATCTACAAACCTATTACTGCCAAACGGGGCTATTTCATTTCAGGTAAATTTGACCAATATCAGCGCAATATTCCCTACAGTGCCATTGTCCAAGCCTTGAAAGAATTAACCCAACAACTGTTAACCGAAACCGATGCTAAGTTAGCCGAATGGAAAGAAAAGATTTTAAGTGCAGTTGGCGCGAATGGGCGAGTCATTATCGACATCATTACCGAAGTTGAATTGATTATCGGTCAACAACCTCCTCTGCTAGATTTAGCGCCTGCTGAAGCCCAAAAACGCTTTAATTTTGTCTTTCAAGATTTTATCAAAGTCTTTACCAACCCCACACATCCTCTGGCAATCTTCCTGGATGATCTCCAGTGGGCGGATGGCGCATCGCTGAAGCTCATAGAACTGCTTCTAACTAGCTCTGATGTCGGATTATTGTTAATAGGAGCATATCGAGATAATGAGGTTACTGCTGCTCATCCTCTCTGTTTGACTCTGGAACATCTTCAAAAGGAGGGAGCAAGGATTCAAAAAATTCTCCTCAACCCTCTGGAGTTAGAAACGGTTAATCGCTGGCTGGCAGATACGCTCAAAGCGTCTTGTGAAATGACCCAAGATTTAGCTGAGTTAATCCAGAGAAAAACTGGAGGCAATCCTTTCTTTATTACAGAGTTTTTGCAGACGCTCTATACTGAGAATTTATTAAATTGTGACTACAATCAAAAGCGATGGATTTGGGATGTCAACCAGGTACAAAAACGGAATTTTACCGATAATGTAGTCGAACTGATGGTGGCGAAAATCCAAAAAGTGCCACCAGGGACTCAAGAGGTATTAAAGTTAGCGGCTTGTATCGGCAATCAATTTGCATTAGAGACTCTAGCTGTTATTTCGGAATCATCAGCGCGAGAGACAGCGTTAAATTTACAAGAGGCTGTGGCAGAAGGTTTAATTCAGCCACTTGGGGATGAGTATAAAACGGTTTTGCTAGAACCCTTAGAGGGTGTTGCTACAGAGAATCCGATCCCCCCAACCCCCCTTCAAAAGGGGGGCTTTCAAGAAATTCCAACTTCCCCGATAGAACAAACACCAAAGCCTCCTTCTCCCCCCTTGTTAAGGGGGGCAGGGGGGGATCTGAAATCTGAAAGGGGGACGAAAGGGGGATCGAAGGTAGAGTATCAGTTTAGTCATGACCGCATCCAACAGGCAGCTTATTCTCTCATCCCCGATGAATTCAAACAACGAGTTCACCTCCAGATTGGGCAATTACTCCTGCAAAGCACCCCAGAGTCTCAAATAGAAGAGAAAATCTTCGATATTGTCAATCAACTCAATCATAGTATTGAATTAATCACTAATCAGCAGCAGCGAGATAAAATTGCCAGCTTAAATCTAATAGCAGGTCAAAAAGCTAAATCTTCAACAGCTTATCAACCAGCATTGATGTATCTGCAACAAGGTTTGATGTGGTTGGGAAGAGATGACTGGCAAAAACGATACGAAACGGCGCTGGCATTGTCTATAGAAGCAGCAGAAGCTGCCTATCTGTGCGGACAATATAAGGAGATGGAAATCTTAGTTTCCTCTGTGTTGCAAAATGTCAAGGAAGTCCTAGATAAAGTTAAAGTTTATGAAGTAAAAATCCTTGCCTACATAGCCCAAAAAAAGTTACGAGAAGCCATTGAAACAGGACTTGCTGTTTTGAACCATTTAGGTGTGAGATTACCTAAAAATCCCAGTAAGTTGGATGTTTTTTTAGGTCTATTGAGAACAAAATTAATGCTAGCAGGGAAACCAATTGAGAATCTACTGACTCTACCAAAAATGACGGCTTCCGATAAAAAAGCAGCAATGCAGATTCTCAATACTATATATGTTGCTGTCTACATAGCCGCTCCCAACCTAATGCCTCTACTCACTTTTAAAGGAATCAGTTTATCTGTTAAATACGGAAATACTTTCTCATCGCCAGTTATATATACCGCGTATGGGATTGTTCTCTGCGGAGTCTTAGGAGATATTGAGTCGGGTTATCGCTTTGGCAATCTCGCTTTAAGGGTCTTAGAACGACTCAATGCCAGGACTGTAGAAGCTAGAACAGTGCTGTTGGTCAACTACTGTATCAGACCCTTGCGGGAACACACACGGCAAACCTTACAACCTTTGCTGAGTGGCTACTCTACAGGTCTGGAAACGTTAGATCTAGAAGATGCTGGCTATAGTGCAATGGCTTACTGCTACCATTCTTATTACATAGGACAAGAATTAGGGTTACTGGAACGAGAGATAGCTAAATACAGCGAAGTCTTCCAAAAATTCAAGCAAGAGCAAACTCTTCGTTTTCTTAATATTGTTTGGCAAACCGTTTTGAATTTGATGGGTGGGGCGGAAAATCCGTGCTGTTTAATCGGTGAAGTTTACGATGAGTCGGAAACATTACAACTTGATATAAAGGCAAACGAAACCACCTTAATTTTTCACTTATACGTTTTCAAAATTAAGCTTTGTTACTTGTTTAAACAAGAACAGAAAGCCCTAGATAATGCTGCGCTAGCAGAAAGATATATAGATGGGGGAGTAGGGGCACCATCTGTTCCTATATTTTATTTCTACGACTCGCTGGCTAGGTTGAGAGCATATCATTCCTCTCCTAACTCTCAACAAAAACATCTGTACAGAAAGGTACAAAACAATCAAAGAAAAATGAAAAAATGGGCGCATTATGCGCCGATGAACTATTTACATAAATTTTATTTAGTCGAAGCCGAACGCTATCGAATTTTAGGGCAAGCACAAAAAGCAATGGATTGCTACGATCGCGCCATTGCCCTAGCTAAAGGAAATCAGTATATACAAGAAGAAGCACTCGCCTACGAACTAGCTGCTAAATTCTATCTATCCCAAGGCAAAGAACTGATTGCCAGAACCTATATGCAAGAAGCTCATTATCGATATCTCCGCTGGGGAGCTTTAGCCAAAGTCAAAGATTTAGAGAATCGCTATCCTCAACTTTTGCCCAAATCCGAAACCTCTTTAAGCACCAATTCTACAACAAGTGTAACGAGAACTAATGGTAACCAAAACAATGAAATCCTAGATTTAGCGACTGTCATCAAAGCTTCACAGGCAATTTCGGGAGAAATCATCCTAGAACAATTACTGATGAAGTTAATGAAAATTCTTTTACAGAATACGGGAGCGCAAACCGCATATTTAATTCTCGAACAACGGGGTCAATTGGCAATTGAAGCATCAGGAACGGTAGAGACAGATAAAATCACCGTATTGCAATCTCTCCCCTTAGAAACTAGAGTGCCAATTTCACTTATCAACTATGTTGCTCGTAGTCGAAAAAGCGTTATTTGTGATAACGCCATCAATGAAGGTAAATTTCACCCCGACCCTTACATTCAACAACATCAGACTAAATCTATTTTGTGTACTCCCTTAATAAATCAGGGGAAATTAATTAGTATTGTCTATCTAGAAAATAATTCTACTTTAGGAGCGTTTACTCCCCAACGAATAGAAGTTGTCAACGTTCTTTCGTCTCAAGCAGCGATTTCGATTGAAAATGCCAAACTCTATACAGAAGTACGCCAAAATGAAAGCAGGCTTCTACAACTGAATCAAGCCTTTGAACGCTTCGTACCCAGTGAATTTCTCCGGTTTTTAAACAAACAAAGCATCGTAGATGTGCAACTGGGCGACCAAGTCGAGCAAGAAATGTCAGTCTTATTTTCCGATATTCGCAGCTTCACCACGCTTTCCGAACAAATGAACCCAGAGGAAAACTTTAGGTTTATTAATTCCTACCTCACGTACATTAGTCCGGTGATTCGCGAACATCAAGGATTTATTGATAAATACATCGGTGATGCGATTATGGCGTTGTTTAGTGGCGGTGCTGACAATGCCGTGAAAGCAGGCATTGCGATGTTAAATAAGTTGGTGGAATATAATCAACATCGGATTGATTCTGGCTACAAACCGATCGCAATTGGCATTGGTGTTAGTACAGGCTTATTAATGTTAGGTACAGTAGGTGAGCCAAATCGCTTGGATGCAACAGTGATTAGCGATGCGGTGAATTTAGCCTCTCGCACAGAAGGGCTAACTAAAAATTACGGCATATCGTTTTTAATTACCGACAAAACATTTAATCGTTTACAAAATCCTGCGGATTACGCCATTCGCTGTATTGATGAAGTTAAAGTCAAGGGAAAGTTAGAATCTGTAACATTCTATGAAGTGTTTGATGCCGATCCACCTGAACTGAAAGCAGCCAAGTTAGCCACCTTACCCACGTTCGCTGAAGCCATCTCGTTCTATCTTAATAACAATTATGCTGCCGCCGCAGAATGCTTCGCGGTTTGCAAGCAGGCTTGTCCGCAAGATACAGTTGTGCAAATTTATTTAGAACGGTGTAAAGGATGTTTGGGTTAACCTATTCGGTCATGCTAACCCGAATCCCGTCGCTAAACTTTGAACTATTCGTCACCCAAGGCGTTTTGGGTTGCGCGACGCAACCCTAACCCTACTGCCAACCTTCTCAAAAGCTAAAGCGCATGTGAATGCGGGTGTTCAGCTTCTCTTCTACCTGTTTACCACCCTGAAGATGTTGTTCCACAATGGCCGGGACATCACTGGGTTTGACTCGCCAGTACCAGGTTTCTTCTGGAACAATTCGCACGGTAGGGCCAGAACTACACTGTCCCTGACACCCTGTACCCTTCACTATAAAACCGTCTGTGTCAGCTGCTTTAAAGGCAGCAAGCACCTCTGCCGAACCATTAGCCAGACATGATCTGTACTGGCATACCAAAACACAACGCTCTTCTGGTTTTGAATCGTTTTGTTTGGAACCTGTTTCCACTGTTTGTTTTGCTGAATACTAAAAATTGTTACGCTCCTATTTTAACGAGAGGAATTACTGGTAAAGATAATGCCTTGGTCTAGAACCTTCTCGCATCTCGGCATCTAGAATAAAAAAGACGTTTCAAAAAAGTTTGATGGGACAAGTATCCACCATTGCTCCAGAAACTCTCGCTGCTTGCTTTCATGCTCTGTCCGACCCTCTGAGGATTCAAGTCATCGAGTTGCTGCGATCGCAAGAATTATGCGTGTGCGAACTGTGCGAACACTTAGAGGTGAGTCAGTCCAAGCTGTCGTTCCATCTAAAAACTTTGAAGGAAGCTAACTTTTTGCGATCGCGCCAAGAAGGCCGCTGGATCTACTACAGCCTCAATCTCTCCCAATTTTTGCTGTTAGAGCAGTACGTTGCAGAGTTTCGTCGCTTCAGCCCCATTTTCCCCGCTCGTCCTTGCTCAGACGCGTCTTAATCCATCAACTTTCTTCAAAGCTCCATTGTCTCATCCCCTATTTTTTGACTTGACAAATCAATTTTTTTTGAAATGATAGAATTAATCCCAAATTCAAATTACGGGGATAAGGTCAATGGCAGCAACCCAACCCCTCAAGAAAGCTCGGCGGGAATGTTCCTTCTTTTTTCAGGAAGGGAACACAACTAACCCGCCTCGCGGGGAAAGGGAAAAGGTAAAAGGGAAAAGGGATTTGGAGAGAGTCGGAAACTTCTGCCCAGACCCCTTTCGCCCTTACCCTTTCGCCCTTACCCTCTCCCGAAGCAAGTTCAAAGCTTTCCCACTCACAAAAGTAGCTTTAAGCGCCAGTGCCGCTTTGTTCCTCGGCTCCTGCGTTCAAGCCCAATCCAAACAACCGCAATCAATAAAAATTGATGGGTCGAGTACGGTTTACCCGCTCACTCAGGCTGTTGCGAAAGAATTTAATGCTAAAAAACAAACACCTGTAAACGTCACCGTTGACTTCTCCGGTACCAGTGGTGGGTTTAAAAAGTTCTGCGCTGGAGAAACCCACATCAACAACGCTTCGCGGCCTATCTTGAGCAAAGAGATGGAAGCTTGCAAAAAAGCGGGTGTACCGTACATTGAACTTCCCGTCGCATTTGATGCCCTCACAATAGCCGTCAATCCCCAAAATAATTGGGCGAAAGACATTACTGTGGCTGAGTTGCGAAAAATCTGGGAACCCGCTGCACAAGGAAAAATTACCCGGTGGAATCAAGTTCGTGCGTCTTGGCCGAACCAACCATTTCAACTGTATGGCCCTGGTAAAGATTCAGGTACATTTGACTACTTCACAGAAGCCGTTGTCGGTGAAATCGACGCTAGCCGCACTGACTACACTGCCAGTGAAGATGATGATGAGTTAGTACAGGGAGTTAGCCAAAACCCCAATGCTTTAGGTTACTTTGGCTTAGCCTATTACGAACAAAATCAAGACAAGTTGAAAGCCATTGCTGTAGATAGTGGCAAAGGTGCTGTACTCCCTTCACGGGAAACAGTGGAAAAGACTCAATATCAACCTTTATCTCGCCCTCTGTTTATCTATATCAACGCTGATGCCGCCCAGAAAAACTCCGAAATGCGGGATTTTGTGGAATTTTACCTAGATAATGCCCCCCAAATCGTCAGTTCTACAGGCTACGTGCCTTTACCGGAGGATGGCTATCACCTGATTAAAGTTCACTTCTTCAAACCCAAGGTAGGAACCGTCTTTGGGGGCAAGTCTGAGTTTAACCTCACGATTAGCGAGTTATTACGCCAACAAGCCAAGTTCTAGTGCAGCACGGCGAAAATAACCCACCCGTGCAAAAAGGTTAAACAGCTTACTGTACTTTCTTCCCTTTTGTCTCCTGCCTTCTATCTTCTGCCCTCTTGTACTAGCCTTTCGCTTTAAAATTCCGAGTCATTCCCATGAGTACGAATCATCCTCGAACCAGTGCATCACCCCCTCAAGCGGGTGGCAGTCTTAGTTTTTTTGAAAGATACCTTACCCTCTGGGTAATTTTATGCATCTTAGCGGGCATTATTTTGGGGAGATTATTTCCGGGTATTGCTGTTGCCCTCGATGCCATGAGTATTTATCAGGTATCGATTCCGATTGCTGTTTGCCTGTTTTTCATGATGTATCCGATTATGGTGAAGATTGACTTCACCCAGGCAACTCAAGCGCTGAGGGCACCTAAACCTGTGATTCTTACCTTGGTTGTGAATTGGTTAATTAAGCCGTTCACGATGGTGGTATTTGCTCAGTTTTTCTTAGGTTGGCTATTTCGCCCCTTGATTACGGGTACAGAGTTGATTCGTGGTGCTGAAGTCTCATTGACCAATTCTTACATTGCTGGGGCGATTTTATTAGGAATTGCGCCTTGTACTGCGATGGTATTGATGTGGGGATATCTTTCCTACAGCAATCAAGGCCATACCTTGGTAATGGTGGCGGTGAATTCGCTCACGATGCTGTTTTTGTATGCACCGTTAGGGAGATGGTTGTTAGCGGCGAATGACTTAACTGTGCCTTGGCAAACGATTGTGTTATCGGTGTTGATTTATGTGGGGTTGCCGCTTGCTGCTGGGATGTACAGCCGTTACTGGATTCTCAAATACAAGGGGAAACAGTGGTTTGAGCGGAAGTTTCTCAAGTATCTTAGCCCGATCGCAATTACAGCGCTTTTGATTACCTTAGTATTGCTATTTGCATTCAAAGGGGAACTGATTGTTAACAATCCCTTGCACATTCTGTTGATTGCGGTACCGCTATTTATTCAAACCAATTTTATTTTCTTGATGGGTTACGTTGCCGCGTTGAAGCTGAACCTTACCTATGAAGATGCGGCACCGGCTGCTTTGATTGGGGCGAGTAATCATTTTGAAGTTGCGATCGCAACGGCTGTGATGCTATTTGGATTAAATTCTGGTGCGGCACTGGCTACGGTTGTTGGTGTCTTAATTGAAGTGCCTGTGATGTTGATGTTGGTGGAAGTGTGTAAGCGCACAGCAATGTGGTTTCCACGCGAACCCGAAAAAGCAACATTGCGTGACCCTCGTTGTTTGGGTGCATTTAGATCATAAACTACAAAATCCTGTTCTAGGGGAGCATCCCAATGCAAGCAAAAAAGTAATCTTTTCTTGTGGGGTGGGCATCCTGCCCGCCCTAATACGAGACACCTATCCCACAAGAGTGTATTGACAGGCGAGACGCCTATCCCACGAGAGTGTATTTGCACATTGAGAATGCATCATGTTCTAGTCTCATATTTTTGCAAGGAGAATCATTATGGCAACTCTAAAAACTCATGTCGCTCTGAATGTTACCAATATCGAAAAAACAGTTGCCTTTTATCAGGCAATGTTTGGGATTACTCCTGTGAAACATAAAGTGGATTACGCCAAGTTTGATATTGCCAATCCACCCCTGAATCTTACCCTCAATCTTGCGGAAGAGGTACATAAAGGGGGGGCTTTATCTCATTTAGGTGTGCAAGTTACCAGTTCACAAGATGTACAGGATGCGATCGCACGTTTCAAAGCGGCAGGACTAGCTACATTTGAGGAAAAAGATACAGACTGCTGCTATGCATTGCAAGATAAGGTTTGGGTTACTGATCCAGATGGGAACCGTTGGGAAATTTTTGTCGTGAAAGTGGGGGATACAACACCTGAGCAAAATGTGACGGCTACAGTTAATTCTGACACGGAACCAGTTGTTGCCAAACGACCTTGCTGTGCTTAATCTCAGTCAGTGACAAAACCTGCCAAGAACTTAAGTTCTTGGCTAATAGCTCAAGTCCATTAAAATGGACTGGATTTCTTATTCTGTTCTAAGCTTTTAGTCCTCTTCAGAGGACTTGATCTATTAGCCAGGGGTTTAAACCCCTGGCGAGATACTGGAAAACTGATAATTACCTGGAGTTGCTGTCATGAAACGTGTCATGTTTGTGTGCAAAAAAAATTCTCGTCGCTCCCAAATGGCTGAAGGATTTGCTCGTATTTTGGGAGAAAGAAAGTATGAAGTAACAAGTTCAGGATTAGAAGCCTCTCAAGTCGATCCCAGTACAGTTGAAGTGATGTCGGAAGTGGGGATTGATATCAGTAATCAAACGTCTAAGTCTTTAAGTGAGTTCAATGCGGAAGACTATGATGTTGTCATTTCTCTATGCGGCTGTGGGGTAAATTTACCTCAAGAGTGGGTACTTCGGGAAGTTTTCCAAGATTGGCAACTCGATGATCCAGAGGGAGAGTCAATAGAAACTTATCGTCGAGTTCGTGATGAAATTAAGCAACGGGTAGAAGCGCTACCTGAAATTCTCTCACTCACGAAAAGTCTTTCCTAATACCTAGAAAAGAGCTGAAATCTAGTCATAATAATGCTTTCAAAACCCGTGACAACCTCTTAGACAAAACAAAAGCTGCAAACCCTTGTGGAATCAGGAATCCAGCCTCAAAATTGCATCACCTTCAGAAAACACCTACTGGTTGTCACCTGAAGCCAAGAAAACTGAATGATTTCGCACTGGCACACCGTCGATTTACTGTACCTTACACTCTCATCAGCAACCTTGCCTTTCTCAAAAAGAAAGTTAATACCGTTTCTTGGCGGGTGATGATATCTGCGTTACCATTCATCCCAGCTTGCAGATTGCACGGATGACTACTGGTTCCCAGGAAAAAAGTTTGAGGTTGAATTGTCACTTCATAGCGGTTATCCAGCGTGGAATTTGGTAGCTCTTGAGACTGAGAGGGGGTGATTTGAGACGGTTGCCCTGTCGTATCCGGAGAAATAGCGGTGAGTTTAGCTGCGAGAGTACCGTAGTCGGGATAGGGACAACCTGACACCTTCATCTTCACGGTTTGTCCAACCTCAACTTGACCAATATCTTGAGGGGAAACAAAAGCTTTCACAACCAAAGGAACATTACTGGGGGCAATTTGTGCGATCGCATCCCCAGGACGAACGAGTTGGTCTATATTACGGAGGTTCAGTTGTTGAATGGTACCGGCTACGGGTGTCCGAATTATAGTATTAGCCAGCTCAGTTTCCACTTGCTGCAAGTCTTGGCGATCGCGTGTTAGCTCGTTTTGCAGCCTTGCTTTTTGTTGAATCAGCGCTTCCCGTTCTCGGTTGAGAGTTGCGAGCATTGATGAACCTTTTGCCCGTTCCTGTGCTATTCGTTCCGCCGCCATTTTTACTGAAGCGGGACTAGGATTGAGTGCAGCTTGGGCGCGTTGTAGGCGAGCAAGAGCGGCTTCTAATGTTGCTGCTTTCTCACTAATTTGCGACTGAGCTACAGCTCCCGTATTTGCTAATTGTTGATAACGGCCTAACTCCTCCCGTGCCAATTTCGCGGCAGCTTGAGCTTCTCGCACTTCTGCTTGCGCTGTTACTTGTCGCTCTTGATGTTGTCGTTGATTGAGTTGCAACTCTCCTGTCGCTGCCGCAATGGCTCGTTCAATTGCCTGTTCTTCAGCTTCAGCTTGAGAGAGTACTGCCTGAATCTGAGCGTTAATTTGCTCCAATTGCCGTTGGGTTTGCTGAATACTACTCTGGAGTTGACGTTTTTGAGTCTGAAGCTGGGAGTCATCCAAAAATGCGATCGCTTCTCCCTGCTGCACAGTTTGATTTGCCTTCGCCTCGATTCGAGTTACTTTCCCGGTTGCTGCCGCTTGGACAATTCGCAGTTCTCCAGTAGGGCGGACAATTGCCGGAGCTTTAACCGTTGCCGGATACTTTAATAGGGCAGCCAAAGCAACAGCACTACTAAAAATGGCAAGCATCGCGATGCCGCCAATAGTTGCCCAACGATCTACAGGTGGCAGAAATTCATCCGGCAGTACCGGAGGTAAACCCTCCGAATTGAGGGGAGAATCGTTGAGCGCATTTGAAGACTTCGTAGGACTCATAATCTTAGAGCAGCAGTCCTTTAGGGTTCAAAATTCCATGATTGTTCCGGTACCCCGCGAACAATTTCACGCAACCCCTTACCGGATAGCTCGGTTAGCCGTCGAAATGCACGCCCGGAAACAATACAGTCAGCTTCCGGAAAACATCGGGCACACCGTTGGTAGAGACGTTCACTCCTAGTATCTACTGCTTGTCCTTTGATGTAAACTCCTCCATGTTTCTGAATATCGCTAGCAACAGCCAGCAGCAAATTGATCGCGATTCCGCGTCCTCGATGTTCGGGACACACGAACAAATCGATGACTTCGCCCCCTTTGATGCACAAATGAAGGTCGTAGGATTTTTTCCAAGCCGCAAAGGCGATCGCTTCTTTCTCTAATGTTTCTGCTACCATCATTTCTAACTCTACACCAAAGCCGTCTTGCTCCAGTTGCTGTGGAGTTCCTCCCCATGCCCTCTTAAATGTCTCTTGCATATAAACATTCAGCAATTGACACAATTGGGGTATGTCTGATGGAATTGCAGGGCGAATTAAATAAGGCATACTCCACCCATTTCTTTACGACCGGGAGTTTATTGAGTGATGTACTAAGAGGCTGTTTTTAAACAAGTGTAAATACCTGGAGTTCTCCCTCGCATCCCCCAAAGAGATCCCCCTCCTGTCCCCCTTAAAAAAGGGGATGCCAGAAGATGCTTCGCTTTTGATATCACGGGGAACTTTCAAGATTTTCGATTCCCCCCTGATTAAAGGGGATTAGGGGAAAGCTATCCAATCATTAGGCAACCTAGCCAGTTAACATTCCTTTAGAAACAGCCTCTAAGGGCTTGCCAAAAATAACTTCGCCATTTTCTTTCTTTGGGCACGGCAACCTTCATATCTAGGCAAGGGTTAAGATGCTACTGAAGCCGTGCCCCTACCAAAGAAGAATTGATTTGTGGACAACTCCTAAGATGATTTTCCCATATTATCTACAATTAAAATTTGACAACAATGCTAAACCCTACTTCACATTTGCCTGGTACCTGGCACTTAGCCCATCCTTTCCCTTTCACTCTTCCCCCGCCAGCTAGTTGAGCAGCTATATCATCACCGAGTTCTTGCCATAAAGCTTGATTCGGCTTATTGATTAGGGTTGGCAAGTTTTTTGACTGCATTGCTTTCATCAGATTTAATTTTGGACTTTACTTAAAGATCAGATTTGCTTCCTTTGATAATCGCAAACAGTACATAAGTTGTATTGCACATTTTTGCAGTTTTTGCACATTCTTGCTATTATCATTCGCTATTACTTCTGTCGCCTGTTTAAGTAATCGACAGGATAAGCCCCTACCATTATGTGATTCAACAACGGATAGAACGGGCTCAGCAATTATTGCGACAAGGCAAGTTGAGCATCTCGGATATTGCGATCGCTTGTGGCTTTACTCATCAAAGCCATCTCAATCGCCATTTCAAACGATTAACTGGCGTAACGCCTAAAACGTTACTTAACTTATAGCAAGAATGTGCAAAAACTGCATGATTGTGCAAGATTCTTCTTCGCTTGCATATCACTATTAAACTAGTTCAGTGAATGTCTTATTTTACAAAAATTTATAAGTTTTTTGCACAATCAGTGCTATTACTCTCAAAAGAGTAGATACGTGAAAATCCCTTGAGGAGAAAGGTATGCTTTGTTCAATTGACTCTCATTGGCTACAACATTCAGTTGCACAACAAGGAGATTTTCCGTCTAGAATGCTGTGGACTGATTTGAGTGAACTCGCTCAAGAATCTTTGTCGGGGGGTATTCAGGGTAGCGATCTAGGGCGACTAGTTGGAACGGAGAACACTCCTACTGCTACAGCAACGCAGAAAATTCGGATTCGTTTGAAATCCTACGATCATCCCACAAATAATTAAATCACCTGATTTGAGTAGCGAATACAGACATTTGACTCAAATTCTGGTCATCGATTCATGAATACTTTATTCTCATAAAGGAGCTAAACTAATGATTCGTAAGCTTTCGGCAAAACAATCACCAAAGCCTACTTTAAATGATGAGCAGTTGCAGAAATTAGTAGCAGAGTTGACTGAGCAGAATCAGGAAACCATTTCTGGTAGTGGCTTCAAATTTCCTTGTGATGGCCCAGGTCGGGGTGGTACTTGCGGCAGCATCAGCTGGTCATTTAGTTTTTTTTAAATCAGCGAGCAATCATGAAGAAGTAAAATCAATATTTCGTCAAAGTACAATCAAACAACCATCAAAATCGCTTCCGACCTCAATCTACCATCTGTATCTAATCAAAACTCATAAAGGGGTTAAACTAATGTCAAGAAAGATGAAATGTAAAACATTAAGCAACCAGACATTAAATTCTTTGAATTGCTTGGAATTAAGCGATCGCGAAGCAGAATCATTACAGGGAGGAATTCAACCCTCACAACCAGCTTTAGTAGCCATACCTCCCAAAATTTTGGCGCTTGTGTTACTCTTCGCAAATCCTTTTGCTTAGTGCGATCGCATCGACCAACACTACTCATCTATTCACACAAACTTTAGATCGGAGTCAAACCAATGTTGCGTCAATCTACAATCAAACAACCATCAAAATCGCTTCTGACCAGCCCTTCATTACAAAACTTAGTAGTGGATTTAGAGTCACAACATGAAGAGTCGATTTCAGGAGGGTACATTGGTCCTGTGATTATCCTTTTCCTCGCACAGTCAAGTAAAACTCAACCTGGCAAGTATGATGACGTGTCGATTGGTACCATGCAGACGACGTTCACATTTTAGACCGTAAATCGTACTCCATAAAGGCATTTCCTGGAACGTTTCTACAAGCGCAAATTACAGATATAAGCTTGAAAAGTGGATACGAAAAGCTAGCTCTCCAGGTATGGTAAGCACTGTTATATCTGGAGAGTGCATTAATTCAAATGAGTGAATTAGGCAGGCGATTGCAGTTGGGTAGAGTACCCTCCTCCACGCCAAACAGGAGCGCCGAATCTGCACTAGCAGTTCATATCCCCGACTTTTTAAAAAGTCGGGGTCTTGTCTAGTTTTTCACTACCAGCTCGTTTAGCGATATTTTGAGGGAGCGATGATCTCAGTGGCTCAATGAAATATCCCATCGTTCTCCAACATAGTGAAGAAGACTGTGGTGCGGCTTGTCTTGCCACTATTGCCAAATCCTATGGGCGCACCTTTGCCATTCCCCGCATTCGTGAAGCGGTTGGCACTGGGCAGTTAGGAACAACACTGCTGGGATTGCGTCGAGGGGCCCAAGTATTGGGATTTAACGCCCGTGCCGTCAAAGCGACACCTCAGTTAATCGATCGCATCAACGAAGCCCCACTTCCTGCCATCATCCACTGGAAGGGTTATCACTGGGTTGTGTTGTATGGGCGCAAGGGGAAGAAGTATATTGTTGCAGATCCAGGTGTCGGAGTGCGCTATCTCACCCGCGAAACACTGACACAGTCTTGGGGAAATGGGGTAATGCTGCTGTTGGTGCCGGATGAGAGCCGTTTCTACGAGCAGCCGAATGACCAGATTGCTGGATTTGGGCGCTTTTTCCGTCGCGTCTGGCACTATCGCTCCCTGGTTGCAGAAGTTTTGCCGTTGAACTTGGTGATTGGACTGCTGTCTCTGGCATTTCCCCTGTTGCTCCAGGTGCTTACCGATGATGTGTTAGTGCGGGGGGATATGAATCTGCTGGTGACAGTAGCGATCGCCGTCACTGCTACCATCTTCTTTAGTAGCCTGCTGCGCTTAATACAAGCCAATCTAGTCGCTCATTTTGCTCAACGTCTAGAACTAGGACTAGCGCTGGAATTTGGTCGTCAAATTTTGCAACTCCCTTTAAGCTACTACGAGGCTCACCGCAGTGGCGAGATTGTCAGCCGCCTGCGCGACATTCGGGAAATTAATCTCCTGGTTTCTCAAGTGGTGACAACGCTACCCAGTGAGTTCTTCATTGCCCTAGTGTCTTTGGGCTTCATGCTGATTTATAGCTGGAAACTGACTGCTGCGGCTGTGGGGGTAGCGTTTCTAATGAGTTTGTCTGCGATCGCTTTCTTACCTGCGCTGCAACAGAAAACCCGTGATGTTTTAGTTACCGAAACCGAAAATCAAGGACTTTTGGTGGAAACATTCAAAGGAGCCTTAACCCTAAAAACCACCAACGCCGCACCCCAAGCCTGGGATGAACTGCAAAGTCGTTTTGGTCGGCTAGCCAATGTCACCTTTCGATTATTGCAGATTAGCATTGTCAATGGCGTCTTCTCCACCCTCGTCTCCGGGCTAGGTTCCCTCGCCATCCTTTGTTTTGGCGGCATCCTAGTAATTCGCCAAGAACTGAGTATTGGTCAACTGTTGGCCTTTAATGGCATGAACCGCAACTTTACAGCACTGATTAGTACTGTAATTAATTTTGTGGATGAATTCGCCCGTGCCCAAACTGCCACCCAACGCCTCAACGACATCATTGACGCTACACCAGAGATTTCGGCTAATGCTCCCCGCGATTGGGTAGACATTCCTGCTGATGCTGACATTCTTTGCAAAACGCTCAACTTCCACCATGCCGGCCGCGTGGATTTGTTAAAAGACTTTTCCATCACCCTCCCTGGCGGCAAAGTTACAGCGCTCATTGGTAAGTCGGGTTGTGGCAAAAGTACACTGGCAAAACTCATCGCCGGTTTGTATGAATTACAATCTGGCAATATCCGCTTTGGGCAATACAATCAATCGGATTTGTCTCTAGAATGCCTGCGTCACCAAGTTGTCCTCGTGCCTCAAGACGCTCACTTTTGGAGCCGTTCCATTATCGAAAACTTCCGCTTCAGCTATCCTCATGCCACCTTGGAGCAAGTAGTTAATGCTTGTCAGGTTGCCAGTGCTGATGAATTTATCAGTGAACTGCCGGATAAGTATCAGACGGTGCTGGGAGAGTTTGGGGCGAATCTTTCAGGAGGACAACGGCAACGATTAGCGATCGCGCGTGCTCTGGTCACCGATCCACCTGTACTCATTCTAGATGAATCGACTGGCGCACTTGACCCAGTGACGGAGGCAGAAGTACTGGGTAAACTATTAGCTCATCGTCAGGGCAAAACCACAATTATCATCAGCCATCGTCCCAGAGTCATTCAACGCGCAGATTGGATTGTTCTGTTAGATCGAGGAGAACTCAAATTAACAGGAACCCCGGAAGAATTAAGTCAACTTCCGGGGGAACATCTTGATTTTCTGAATCCATAACTTACTGAGATTTAACGCTAGCGGACACGATTTTTTAATAACGGCTTGGCTCAAATACAAGCATACCTTTGTCACTGCCTAGTTTTACATGATTAGCAAGAGCTGAATTGGTATTGCTGTAGGCTAACAGCCCGATACCCGAATTAACCTTATTGTGGTCTAACCTAATCACGTTTCCTTGATGTGGGACGTGTCCCCCAGCAATTGATTCTTGATTCTGTTCGTCAATCTCCATCATTAACTGATGGAAATTTTCACTCTCAAAGGTAGAGCGTAGAGAGGGTGAGTAATTTTTGATTGGAACCTTACCCAACATTTTTCCACTCCTTTGTAACTTTTGATTTAGACAAGTCTTGGTAGATGTCATGCAGAGTCTTGCACATTTGTGTACTTCTATTTAAATCCTATCTAGCTCACCGGGAGAAAGAGACTTATTTCGGTGTCCACGAATAAGATCCAAAGGTAACATGGGGGAAATACCACCGCTAATAGTAGTCTGCTCATCTTCACTTAGATTGTGCCAAAGTATTAACTTGGGCTGCTGGCGATTAGAACTAACTTTAATTAAATCACTTCGATGCTTAGACATGGGAACAAAAACTCCTTAACCGGAAATAGACAATACGTGATTTAAATGCACGACAGCTTAGTCTGCGTGCGATGTAATCTTTTTGGAGCTAGCGATCGCACTCACTACTTGCATTAATCCATTGATCGAGATACTCTTAACCTGTAATCTCCCAGAAACCTTTGAAATATCCTAAATTACGCGCCTGTTCCCACGTAACCCGCAGATTTTTAAAGCCTCGTTCACCAGGGTCATCGACTTGAATGGTCTCTTGATCTAAGGCATCTAAACGGATAAAATGCTGCTCCATCCCTACTAGAATTTGCGCTCCTTTATCCAACAAGGGATTGACTTTCTTGAGAACGGCTTCACGGTAAGTGTCCACAGGTAGAAGTTCATCTGCTTTCTCTTTGTTAAATTGCTCATACTTCCAAAGCGTTCGGTAACGTTTTTGCTCATTTTTACTGAGTTGATCGAAAGACTTTTCCTTGGCTGTAACTTCGTTATATAAATCACGCCATTCTTCCGGATTTTGATTCCGCAACACTGCCTTGGTGTAATCTCTTTGCGCTTCGCCAATTTTGTTCAACTCACTAGAGTGAACGCTATGCTTTTGATAAGAAGCGCCAAATTGGTTAATCAAGTACATCATTGTTGCATGATCGGTGGTTGTAGCCGCAGCCTTTTGACGAGCCTTCGATACAGCATTGACAAACTCTTCATCCGATAAACTTTCTACACCTCCTGGCATCCATCGAGCAATGCCAACCAGTGCCATGAAATCGGGTAAGCGTAACGTATCAAAATCAGTAGCTTCTTCGTATAACTTACGCTGTTTATACTTTCCTTCTAGGGCATTAAATATACGTTTAAGGAATGGAATATTTGATGAATCATAATCAGCTTTGGTTTTGCCAATTCCTTCGATTACCATTGCCGGAACGGTCACATTACAAGTTCTATCCCAACCTTTGTCTCCCTTTTCCAGGATATTCGTATTCGCCATCTGCCCGAAATAAGGTGCCAGAGGTGCTAACCGTCGATAAAGGTATGCCTGAGCGTTCTTAATTTGACTGGCATCAACATCAGGTATAGTCTCTCCTAGAGCAGCAATTCGTTGACGCAATTCTGCAATTTTTTCCACCCGTTTTGTCCGCTCATCCCCAATTTCTTCAACGTGTTTTTCTTCATATACCAGTGGATTTTGCTCCATCTGTTCCATTTGTTGGGCAATAGCTGAGAACTCCGGATGCTCTAACTGCGGCTTCTCTGGCAAACCGGGAATTCCCGTATTGTTAGGTTTAGGAACAACGACGTTACTGGGAGTTTTTTTCTTCTCATGAGTTCCCCAATTTTCGTAGGCTTTTGGGTCTTGCCAAGGGCCATACAAAGGGGTTTCTGTTTCGTTTGAAACAGGTTTAGCAGATTTTCTGGCTTCTTTTTCAACCTTGGGATATAATGTATTCTGAATGTAGAGGTAAGCCTGAATATAAGTTTGTTTTTGCTCTGGATCAGGCACATTCTCATCGTTGATTTTCTTGCCGTTCAATTGCGGATAAGCCGTCCAGAACGCTTCATTGATCAGGTCTTTTTTGTCTTTTTTCTCGTTGATAACCTGGTCGATGCTCAACCTTAGTATACTCTCGGCAAATCCCATTTGAGCGACTTCTAAGATTGTGTCAGGATAACGTTGTATCCAACCATCCTGACTATTGGCAGGTTTAGTTTGCAGTTGTGCCTCATCTTCTCGCAGCGCTTCTGGTTGCACAGGTTGCCGCATCGCAGAGTCGGGAATTCTCATTACTTGTTGGGCTACGGAGTCGGCTTCTTGTTCGTACTTATCCCCTGGTTGTCCCAATCTCAGCTTCATCTGAATCGGTTGAATTGGCTCGATATCGGGAGCATTTTCTGGTTGTGCGATCGCTACATTAGCAAAGTGGTGACCGAAGCGAGAAGCTTTGTCCATTCTCCTATGCAACAAACCCTGCATCTGTGCCTGCAATACTCCCAGCCTTTCCTGCTTTTCTGGTGCTAGGGTTCCGTATTTAGCTTGGATTTCGAGCTGGGTTGCCTCAAAACGCTCCTGTTGAAAGTCTTCATTCTCTTGTTGCTCTGGCGATAGAGGTAATGACGAATTCGGTTTTGCTCCAACAGCAAAAGGTTGCGAGTTATTGAGAGTCTGACTGTCCTGTTGGTTAGCAGCGGGACTATAAGTGGAGAATTGTTGTGCTTTATCGTGAACCATCTCTCAACCTCTATTGCCAGTACTGACAATTGATGTGGCTTGTCTGCGCTTGAAACAGTGCTGTAGTCACTATTTTCCCTAGCCTTGACTGTTTCATCTACTCAGGCGCAATACTTTTCAACAACAAGTGCCAGACTCGCATCCTTATCTTGCACCTACAGTACCTATCTCTTCTATAGGCGTTACATCACCCGAACCTGTCCTTGGATGAAGAGTCCCTGATACAAATATAAGAATAGGTCTTGTGCCTCCTGATACTAGCTCCTCTGCTGGTGCCTCTAACTCTACAACCAGATTTTGTAAGGAAGCTACATCGCAGGGAGAGGATGATGAGCGATTGATTGGAGTTTGATTAAACATTCTTTCTCTCCTTAGTAAGGTTTGATTAGACAAGTCTCGGTAAATCTCAATTTTCATGGCATCTTTATCGACTGTTGGGAAAAAGGGAAAGGGAAAGGGTTAAAGGTTAACGGAAGCTGTTCAAGCTTTGAGGAAAGACTCTGAGGGAAAGGGGAAATGTTTTCTCTGCGGTTTTACCTTTTACTTTCTCCCTTTAACCTTTTACCCCTTTTACCAACCCTTCTCTTACTCCCTTCCCGCTAGAAGATTACCTATCTTTCCTCTCCCCCACCTTTGTCATAGGTATTCTTAGAGCAGGAAAGGCGTAATTAGTGCGGTTGCCCAGGATAGCACATATCATCTGGACCGCAGTAACGCACGGCGGTAGGGCCAGTGTATTCTCGCGCTCCTCCACAAATTATTTCTTGTTCGCGATCGTTCAACTCAGAATACAAAACGAGGGGTGGCAGAGATACAATTTTTTGGTTTTGTCGATTACGAATTTTAGCTGGGAAGTTCATACATTATTCTCCGTTGAAAAAATTAGCCTTCTTGTGTATC
This sequence comes from uncultured bacterium, assembly GCA_966675205.1. Taxonomy (GTDB): domain Bacteria; phylum Cyanobacteriota; class Cyanobacteriia; order Cyanobacteriales; family Coleofasciculaceae; genus JBFLZA01. The sequence continues at coordinate 1,001 of CBKWLJ010000043.1, read as the reverse complement.
TAATCAATCCCTTCGCTACTTTATAACGAGGAGAAAGGTTTTAAAACGTTAATATTAACGTTCCACGAATCTTTCCTTCTGCTTCTGGCTGTTTAGCAGTACCTCCCTGTAGAAGATCGGTTGGCTTAAGCTCATTGATATCTATACAACCAGCTTGTCCCTGTCCACCACCAGAGATCATTTCCGATTGGTGGGCATCCAGTTTTTGCCAAAGTTCACCGTTCATTCTGAGAACTTTTTTAACCCTAACTTTCATGTTCATTGACCTCTTACCTTGGGTTTACGTCTAGCTAACGGGATTTGCGAATAGCAACAGCGCTAGAATAGGTGAAGAATTAGAAGAACTGATAGTACCGATATTCACATGAGGCTTATATCTTTCAAACTTTTCCTTAGCTCCGCCGAAGATATATTCCTGCTTTTGTTCATCTAATTCCATCACTAGCGTTTGTAATTCTTCTCCAGATAAACTAGGTTGTACCGATTTTTTGACTAGAGATGCATAAATCTTGTTTCAAATCCTTTTTTTACACCATCAAAGTAGGGATACTACGAATACCATAATATGAACCAGATGTTGTCGTTTGAGTGTCTGAAGACTTTAATCTTGTGTGAAGTCTATCTTCACCTGTAAAGCTACCTCCTAACAATGACTGCTCATTACATTCATCTAATTCTATAACCCATTTTTGCAATGAATTAATATTCAGGTTAGACGGCAAAATATCTTGAGTTTTGGGCTTAGAAAACATGGCTTTTACTCCTTGATAGGTGCTTAGCATCTCAACAGTGGGGAGAGTGCTGAAGGCTTTCTGAAAATAGCCTATACTGATATATCCGATTGATGCATGAAAATTATGCAATGAGCTGAGGAATGAAAATTCTGCATACGCCCAATTGACTTAATAGTGGTCAGAAATGAGCAAACAGTCTTGCACGTTCGTGCCGTTTTTGCACAATCTTGCTATGACTTGAGTAAAGATTTAGGCGTCACTCCAGTC
>CBKWLJ010000042.1:0-30544 GCA_966675205.1 uncultured bacterium | reverse complement strand
CTTGGTCACAAACTCAAGTTATCTCTGTATTGCACGATTTATTGTACGTTTTGGCATTTGTCCATGAGCAAAACGTCATCCATCGCGATATTAAGCCCTCTAACCTCATTCGTCGCAGACAAGATGGCAAAATTGTATTGATTGACTTTGGCGCGGTCAAACAAGTTAGCGCCCAATATGTCGATCGCACCACCGGTTTAACCACGAAAACCATTTCTATTGGGACTCAAGGCTACACCCCTAAAGAACAGTTAGGCGGAAATCCCCGGTTTAGCAGCGATGTGTATGCGGCGGGTATGATTGCCATCCAAGCCTTGACCACGATTCATCCTCGCCACTTAACCGAAGACCCGCAAACGGGAGAAATTAACTGGCGACATCACGCTCCTCACGTTAGCACAGAAGTCGCGGAGTTTTTAGACCGCATGATCTGCTATGACTTCCGCGCCCGCTACTCCACAGCCGCAGAAGCGTTTGTAGCCTTGCAGAGTTTATCTATATCGGGTTCCCGGCCTGCCTCCCATTCTCAGCCTTCGCTTGAACAAATAGGAGAGTTGCCCACACAGGGACTACAACCCCCATCTCCTGCTGCCCAATTCACAGATTCGGAACTCGGTGAAGTCTCCACTCAAAGGTGGGAATCATCAGAAGTTTCCTCCTCTCAATCATCCGCCGCAACAAATTCGGAAATCGGTGAAGCTTCCACTCAGAAGTGGGAGACTCCAGAAGCTTCCTCTCAATCATTCGCCGCAACAAATTCGGAAATCGGTGAAGCCTCTACTCAGAAGTGGGAGACTCCAGAAGCTTCCTCCTCTCAATCATCCGCCACAACAAATTCGGAAATCGGTGAACCTACCACTCAACGGTGGACACCCCCAACTCCTCCCATTCAACCTCCGCCCCCTGTCACCAACACAGGTTCGACAGTTCACTCAGCCCAATTTCAAAACTCCCAGCACCTGTCACCCAATCCTACACCCACAAGTTCGACACCAAGGGGAATCCAGAGGCAGCCGATGATAGTGTGGTTTATTGTGGCTGTTTCAGGTGCTGTAGGCGCAACCTTTGTACTGACTAAAACCTTCCTATTGCCCCAAACCAGTAGTCAGACAGCCGATCGCACCGAAATCCCCAGTCCTAGCACAAGTCCTGTCTCGTCACCTTCTTCTGAAAGTTCCCCGATTGCCAGTCCTGCAACTTCCATCTCACCTATTCCTACTGATTCACCAACACCAACTCAGCCGTCTCCCGTTGCAGCAAGTCCTGCGGTTACGCCTTCTTTTTCAGCAGGCCGGGTAGAAGAACGTTTGCAGCAAGCGAATCAATTGCGGGAAGCCAAACAATACCAAAAGGCACTAGAGGTGTATGACCAAGCGATCGCACTTAATCCAGATGTGGCCCAAGCGCACTGGGGGCGCTGCTACTGCCTCAACTCTCTCCAACAACCTCAAGATGCGATCGCAGCTTGCAATAAAGCCCTTGGTATTAACCCCAACTATGCAGAAGCGCTGTGGAGTAAAGGGAATGCCCTGGATCAGCAGAAGCGCTTCGATGAGTCTATAAAACTTTACCAAAAGGTGACAACGCTCAAGCCAGAATTTGCCGATGCCTGGAATAATCAAGGTGTTTCCCTCTTAGCTTTAAGTCGCCCAACTGAAGCCGTGGTGGCATTTGATAAAGCAACAACACTCAAGCCAGAATTTGCCGATGCCTGGGCTAACCGAGGTGCAGCCCTCTGGGAACTCGGTCGCTACCAACAAGCGATCGCATCTATGGATAAAGCACTGCAACTGCAACCGAACAATCCAGATGTGATTAACCTGCGCCAGCAAGCACGAGAAAAATTAGGACTCTAATAGCAGCATTTTTTATTAATATGTAATGTTACTTATCCTTGTCGAGGGCAGGCCAGTAGCGATTCAGACTCAGTAACAATTAAGCTGTTATGCATTTAATGTGCCAGTTGATCTTCAACATATTTCTTGTGGAATGGGCATCTTGCCCGTCCAAGCTATGCAATTTAAATGCCGATTAGCTGACTTAGAGCAAAATCAACCTAATGCGCTCTTCTTCAGTTGGAGTGCAACCCAGCAGTAGCCCTCCAAGTGGAGTTTTAATGAAATTAGGAGTACTCTTTTAAGAGCTGCTAGTAACCATCTTCGCCAACTTCTGACTATGCATAGTTTTTTGCCCGTTGCTTACTTTCAAAACAAATTCGTTCCGTTTAGTGAAGCCAATATTTCCATTGCTACTCATGCCTTACACTATGGCACAGGAGCTTTTGGGGGCTTAAGAGGAATTCCTGACCCAAACAATTCCCAGCAGATTTTACTGTTTCGGTTAGACCGTCATTGTCAAAGATTAAGCAATAGTGCTAAGGTTCTCAACTACGATTTGCCCGCTGATAAAATTCAGAACGTTATCGTTGAATTTGTTAAAAAAAATCAACCTACTGTTTCGTTCTATATTCGTCCTTTTGTCTACTCATCGGGTTTAGGAATTGCTCCTCGCCTCCATAATATTGAAAAAGATTTCTTCGTTTATGGATTAGAGCTGGCAGATTATTTGCCTCGAGAAGGAGTGAGCTGTCGCATTAGTTCTTGGTATCGCCAAGAAGACCGCAGTTTGCCCTTGAGAGCTAAAATCAGTGGAGCTTATATTACCTCTTCGTTGGCTAAAACCGAGGCAGTAGAATCTGGCTTTGATGAAGCGTTGCTGATGAACTCTCAGGGGAAAGTTTGTGAAGCAACGGGAATGAATGTATTTATTGTTAGAAATGGACAACTGATTACCCCTGGATACGAGCAGGATATTCTTGAAGGAATTACGAGAGATAGTGTTCTTACTCTTGCCAGAGATTTGGGGATTCCAACTGTAGAAAGACCAATTGATAAATCTGAACTGTTTATCGCTGATGAGGTCTTTTTAAGTGGTACAGCGGCAAAAATTACCCCAGTCAAACAGGTGGAAAATTACAAATTATCCACGAACCGACCGATTACAGAAAAGCTCAGAGAAAAACTAACGGCGATTACAGAGAACCGTGACGCTAAGTATCAAGACTGGGTTTTCCCCATCTCTATCTAATAAGGTTAAACCCTTCGGGAAGGGAAAAGGTAAAAGATACAGGGTTAAAAGTTAAAGGGATGGAAGAAATTGCAATTCCTCATCCTTTTCCTCTTCCCTTACTTCTCCCCCTTGTTGCGGTCAAAAAACAAGTTTATCCCCCGCACTTGCTGTCGGGGGATTTGGTGTAATTCTAGCAGTTCTCGTTTGCAGAGAATACAGTTAGGGCAAGGCAATATCGAGCCAATAGCTATCCTAAATGAATTTTAATAATTTCATAAATTATCTGTGTATATCTGTGTGCATCTGTGGTTCGTTTCTCTTCCGAATCATCTAATAAATCTGCGATAAAATTTCAACTTGCGTAAGTCCTATGAATGTCGGAAGCCGTTAGCTTTTGAGACTGAATCTAATTTAAAGGTATAACTCAGACTGAGCAATCAGAATCAAGTTTGTTCAAAAAAAATTAAGGATTGATTAGCGAAGAACTATTTTGGCTAAAACAGAAACTAATTCCTCTAAAATAAGGTCATTTTCTAACCTAATCAACCTCTTTGGCGGAATCATCAACAGGGTTACATTCGATGCAAGTTCGTTTCTTGAGCAAGCTGTCGCTGTTTCTGGTTTTCCTCACCTTTCCTTACTTCCTACCTACCTCCCCAAAATCGCTGCGGTGTACGTTCTTAGATTGGAGTGCCCAAGCCAGAGATTTTGGCCGAGACGGCCGCAGTGGCACCGATGGGCAAAGTGGGAGACGGGGGCGAGATGGGCAAAGTCAAACTATTTTTGCTAACGGTTCTCCAATCAATTTGGAGCTATCTGGAGAAGATGGCACAGATGGCTATGATGGCAGAGATGGGGAAGATGCCGACTGTGGCAGACAACCGCGAGATGTAGACTCGAATTTACGTGCTGCTGATGGGGGAAGAGGTGGCAATGGCGGCAATGGAGGTGATGGCGGTAATGGCGGTTCGGTGACGATTTATTACACCAATCCCGTCGATTTAAAACTGATCTCTGTGCGTTCTCCAGGTGGTAGGGGCGGACGAGGCAGCCGGGGAGGGTATGGTGGAAGAGGGTGTGATTGTCGCGATCGCAATTGGGAAGTCAAAACTTGTAAGGGGACTCCAGGTAGTCCTGACTATAGTTGCACAACTCGCCGCTTTTCTTGCTCAGATGGTACAGATGGCAGTAATGGCAGTGATGGGCGAGATGGGCGAGATGGTAGCTTAGGAACCCTGACGTTGATTAATCGCAGTGAGGCACTTCCTCCTGATAACCCGACAACAACGGTTGCGATGTCGGAACTGACGAATCGAGTCTTCAGATTATCGAAAAACATTTTCCAAACTCGCAACGGTGCAGCCTCTTTGTTAGCGCCAGGTTCAGTTTTGACCGATCAGTATCGCGAGTTTGTGGAACGTTTGGAAGGTACAATTCAAGTTGTTTGGAATGCATCACGCCCGATTACCGATTTTACCGGTGAAAGGGTGGCTGTAAGTTTGGACGATGACAAGGAGGTGAAACTATCGTTTCCTGAAGACGTTTGGGTTGATGGTACAACAACTCAACAAGGAGATACGACTCAGTTTATCGCGTCTAATGTCGTCCTCAAAAAAGAAGTTACTCAGCTTAAACGAGCAGATTTTTCGGGAAGTGGCACTGATCTGATCTTTGCTGTGATTGATGCTGCCGGAAAATCTGATTTGATTTCCACTCGGTTCCGCATCAAGTACAAAACTTCAGAATCAGGCGATCGGTTTCGCCGAAACTATGATTATCGCACTCGGTATGAGGGCAACATCCCAGCCGAATTGGTGACTCAAACCAACAATCGTTTTGCTTTGAATCTTGGTAAATTACCCATAGAGTCACAATATCTGCGATCGGGTTTACCTGTCGAGATTGAGTTGGTGGCAATCCGTTCGTTTGCGGGACGTTCTGCTGAGCAAAAAATTGAATGGCGGGGAGAAATTCGACGCTGAACCAGTAAAAATTACGCTAAACAGCGTTTTCGAGGAAAGCAATGGATCTATTCAGAGAGGTATTGGAAAAAAATACGAATATCCCTTAGATGGAGATTAACTAAGCTCCTGAAATCAGCGGCTCATCATTGAAGAGATTGTAGAAGAAGAGTTTGGATCTTGAAATTACGCAAGCTAGATGTGCGGTAGCTTTAAAGTAGTGGATTAAGGATGAGCAAACTGGCTTCTAATTTTGAGACGTGGGCTGATGGAATTATCTTTCGCGGGAGTGGTATGAGTTATGGTAATGCGACCTCAAAAGCTAACTGCTTCTGATAGAAACACACAGAGTCAACAACTCGCAATCCCTCAGCCCTCACCGCAGTTGGTAACTCTCAATATTCCTTCTCCTTGGAAACAAAAAATTAGTTCCTGGCGCATTCACCACAAAATTGGCTACGGCTATTTCCTAGCCATTGGAATTGGCTTTTTTGGCTCCCTGAGTGGAATGCTCATCGCCGACTATTTTCAAGGGCAGGGAGTAGAGCAACTTGCGGATGCCCACATTCAATCACAACTTTTGAGTAATTTCAAAGATGCTGTCGTCACAGCGCAATTGCAGTCTTCACACCTGGTTTTTTTATTGGAAGATTCTGAGCGGCTGCAATCTAAAAAAGCCAGCTTTCGTGAGAATGTGGCTAAAGCTAAGAACTTACAGCTTGAACTTGAACGCTTCATTCAGAGTAAGCCAACTTGGTTAGCCGCAGACCCCACCACTTTACAAGCTTTATTGCAGACTTATACTACTAATTTAGAATCCTACGCTCGTTCAATAGAATCACGTTTAGAGCAAATTGATTTGTTGAACTTGCCACCCAAAAAAATTGAGTTAGCAAGACAGCAACTCCAGATGACGATTGTCGGGGAACAAGCCAGAAATCTGGAGCGCAATTATGCTCAATTAAGCAACATCCTGGCGATGGCTCAAGAGCAAGAGCGACAAGGGGAAGTCGTCTGGGAAGATGCACAAGGACTTGAAAAATTTATTATTGTGATCAGTATGCTCCTGTCGATCGCGATCGCAGGCGTTGTGGCATTCCGGACCTCTCGTGCGATCGCTCAACCCGTTGTAACGGTCACTCGTGTTGCCCAGCAAGTCGCGGAAGAATCTAATTTCAATCTCCGTGCTCCGGTTACCACTAAAGATGAAATTGGCTCCTTAGCCACCTCATTGAATTATCTCATCGAGCGAGTAGCCGAGCGGACTCAAGAACTGCAACAGGCAAAAGAAGAGGCTGAAGGAGCCAATCAAGCCAAAAGTCAGTTTTTGGCAAATATGAGCCATGAGTTACGTACACCATTAAATGCCATCATCGGCTTGAGTCAACTGCTCCAAGAAGATGCGCGAGATTTGGGTTTAGATGAGCAAGAGTTTATTGGTGACCTTCAATGTATCAATTCTGCCGGCAAGCATCTGTTGGAACTGATCAACGACATTCTCGATTTATCTAAAATTGAAGCCGGGAAAATGACTCTCTACCCAGAGACGTTTGATCTTCAGCAATTGATTAATGACATCGTGACAACAGTAAAGCCGCTAGTGGAGAACAAGGGCAATGTATTAGAGGTTCAATATGATGAGCGGCTTGGTACCTTGTACGCTGACCAAACTAAGTTACGGCAAGTGCTGTTCAACCTGCTTGCCAATGCTGCCAAGTTTACTACAGACGGAAGGGTGATGCTGAGAGTGACTTGTGAGTCCAGAGAAATAGACGAAGTTCGTTGCCTTCAGGGCGGTTTGCCGACACATTTTAGTCATTCTAACTCCTTGGAGTGGGTTTGCTTCCGAGTTCAAGACACAGGTATTGGCATCTCACAGGAGCAACAGCAACGTTTATTTCAGGCATTTACTCAAGGGGATGCCTCGACAACGCGCAAGTATGGCGGCACGGGACTGGGGTTAGCCATTAGCCGCCACTTTTGCCAGATGATGGGGGGTGACATTACTCTAGAAAGTCGGGTTGGACAAGGGTCTACTTTTACGGTTAGCTTACCTCTACAGGTTACTGGTTAGCGATCGCAAATCAAGTAGCTTGGAAGTCTATCCCTAATCTGAAAATAGGAGTCAGGAGTCAGAATTCAGAATTCAGGAGTCAGGAGTCAGAATTCAGGAGTTAGAATTCAGGAGTTAGAATTCAGTAGAGAGCTATTTTTATTATGAGCGTGGTGAGATAAAAGCTCATGGTGCCTATTCTGAAAATAAGGCTTCAGGACAGGAGGCTCCAAGGATGAAGAGATCAGAATTTTCATTCCTTTCTTGTGCTTCATCATGCATGGCGTCTATTCTCTTAATACTGAGATTTTGTCCCCCTCTCAATCACTCTTCGGGTGGGCAAAATTAAGCAACGATAAAATAAGCTTTTCCAGCTCTATAGCTTTTCCCCACCCTACCTAATACTGCTCGGATCAGCTCTAATTCCTCTGCACCCGCTTCCCTGCTTTAAGCCGTGGGACTATCAACCAGGATTGTTTCATCTAGAGTTACCTGCTCCAATTTTGCCTTGCTCAGGTTAGCCTGATGGAGGTTCGCCTCACTCAAGTCCGCTTGAGTCAAGTCTGCTTCAATTAGCTCTGCTGCGCTCAGATTGGCCTCATCCAAGTTGGCTCCATGTAAATTAGCCTGATTGAGTTTGGCCTGGCTCAAGTTCGCATCAGCCAAATTTGCCACAACTAAGTCAGCTTGATTGAGATTGGCTTCATCCAAGATAGCCCCATCTAAGATTGCCATATCTAAAATGGCTTCACTCAAATTAGCTCCCCTTAAATTTGCATTGGTTAAATTTGCTCCATTTAGATCAGCATGACTTAGACTGGCCCGATTTAGTGTTGCTCTATCTAAGTTTGCGCCTTCCAGAAGCGCTCCATCGAGAATGGCTTCGCTTAAATCAGCTTCAATCAGACTCGCTTCACAGAAGTAGGCTCCATTTAAGTAAGCCCTTTGCATCTTAGCTTGACTCAGATTGGCCTGATTAAACTCAGCTCGACTCAAGTCTGTAGCGGTTAGGTTGACCCCACTTAAGTTAGCTGAACGTAAGTTGATTCCCTGTAAGCTTTTCCCACTTAAATTAACTCCACTTAAGTTAATTTTATTAAAATTCCTCTCTCCTGCGGCGTAGCGCGTTAAAAGTTCATCAGCATTCATATTTTGATTACCTCTCTATACTCCTACTAGGAGCTTGTATTGTGGCTACTATCCATCTTGTTTGTGAAACCTTAAAAGCGTCAGAACCAGGAGAGGTATCTATAGGAAGTAATTAACTGTCTTTTTTCTCTATCTTTTGACACAGGTATAAAACTCAACTTGCATCCCTTAAATCATTAAGAATATTTAAGAATAAGCTCTTTAAGTCCTGAATAAGAGTGCTTTTGCCGTAGGAACTCTCCTATTAATCATGAACAGATGGACGCGAAGATAGGCAAAATACTAGAATAAAACTTAATCTTTACTAAGAGTATCCAATGCTAATAAGCCCGCACCATAAGCAGGTTCATGACGAGGTAAAATAACTTGTACTAAAGGCTTTTTTTGAGCCAAATAAATTGCAAATTTTTCTTGCATTAACTTGGCATTACGCCACACACTTCCTGCGGTTACTACTTCAACAATTTCTGTAGGGCTAAACAGAGTATCAATTACTACTTGGGTAGCTTGTACTAATTCTTTAACCGCATCTTCAATAATGCTAAGAGAGACTTCATCTCCTGAAACGGCTTCTTGAGCAATGATAGGAGCTAAAGCGGCTATTTCTTTGACACTCCATCCTTGCTGATAAATGACCTTTACCACTTCTTCTAAGTTCGATAAACCTAGATGCTCTCTGAATCGCTCTTGTAGGGTTGTGGCTCTACCCACTTGATCATAAGCTTTCAATGCAGCTCGTAAACCTGAAACCGCTAAATGATAAGCGCTACCCACGTCTCCTAAAAGATGCCCCCAACCGCCAATTCGTTGAGTGTTACCGTGGGAATTTCGCCCAAAAACAATCGAGCCGGTTCCTGCGATCGCAACAATTCCTACAGGATATCCCACCCCTCCCACTAAGGCAATGAGTGCATCGTTGCAAATCACAACATTAGAAGGTTGCAATGCCCAGATAATGGGGACAGATGCACTGTCTTGTAACTGTTGTACAAACGTCTGGACAACTTCGATATCCATAGGACGCCCAACACCTGCTAACCCTATGCAAATCGCATCAATTTGAACGGTTTCCATGACAGCTACCGCCTGAGTAATAGCAGATTGAATCGAAAAGAAAGCGGCTTGCTTACCGACACTCTGATAATTCGATGCGCCTGCTTCACCACGACCTAAGACTTGACCTGTATCATCCATGAGTACGCAGACTGTTTTTGTTCCTCCTCCATCTATTCCTAATACCAAATTCATAAAACGCTACACCTTGTTAATGAGTTGAAAAATAAAGATTTTATAAACTCTTGATTTGTCTGGAACACTGGCACCAAAAGCACTTACACTTTTGTCTAACAACCAAACCAAACCGTCAATTGCTAGCATAGAAACAATTAATCACCTATCTGAATAGAAAGCCTACGAGCAAGCCTTGATTAAATAAATTTCGGAGTGATATATGAAAAAAGCGTTGTTCGTTGGCTGTCTGATTGTTTTTGCTGCCGGAGGTACACAAAAGCTTTCTTCCATAGCTGTCAGTGCTGAAACTCCCCAGCAAAGGGCGCAGTTGGCCCAGGAACCTGCCAACAGTCCTGCCTCAACTCCAAAAAATACAGTAAAACTTCTGAGTGCGGGAAGTGAACCCAGGCAACCCCTGCGTTTAGCCCCATTGGCAAATACGAAGCAAACCGCACAGATGACAATGAAAATGGACATGGAAATGTCTGTCGGGGGCCGGACTCATTCTTTACCTACTCCTCCCGTGATTCAGATGACAATGGAATCCGAGGTTACGAAGGTAGAGGCTAGTGGAGATATTCACGTTAATTTTTCCTATTTAGATACAGAGGTCGTCGCTGGTGCGGATACGCCGCCGGAAATCGTCAACGCTATGCGAGAACCGATGAAAAAACTCGCTGGGATGAAGAGTTCTGCAATCCTTGATAACCAAGGAAACACCAAACAGGTGAACTTTACTTTACCTGAAGATCTTGACTCCGATACTAAGCCAATGATGGAGCAATTGCTCAATTCCATCAAGCAACTTTCTTTGCCCATGCCTTCTGAACCAATAGGAATGGGTGCAAAGTGGCAGTTTTCCAACTCGCTGGTCGTCAATGGAATGGCATTCAACCAAATAGTGACCTGTGAAGTAGTTGAATTAAAGGATAATCTCGCCACTTTAAAAGTAAACATTGAACAGCAAGCTCCTCCCCAAAAAATGACCCAACCAGGACTTCCTGCTGGTACATCAGTTGACCTCAAATCTTTGACTTCCCAAGGGAGTGGTAAAGTTATGATCGCATTGAATCAAATATTACCCACTCGCTCCGATATGTCTGTTCGTTCCCGTATGGAAATGACTTTTAAAAATGCGGAAAACCAGCAAGAAATGACGATGGGCATGAATTCAGTAATGGAAACCGTTTTTCAATCCCAATGATGGAGATTTCAAGCTATGAAAACAAGCGCTCGATCTGGGGCACGTTATAATGCACGAGACAATTAATTTTTGGTCTGGCAATCTAGCCAAAAAGCCAATTGCTAGCATAGAAATAATCAAATACAAATCTAGATCAAAAGCTTACGAGCAAGGATTTGTTGAAGATCAAAATTTTGGAGTGATTACATGAAAAAATCGTTGTTCGTTGGCTGTCTAATTTTTCTCATCGCTGGATGTGGAACGAAACCTACCACTAACGCAGTTAAAACGGATAGTCCTTCCCAAACTGCACAGCAATCTAAGGAGTCTGCGAAAACTTCTTCTGCGGCACAAAGCAATGTAGAACTCTTGAGCGCGGGAGCTGAGCCCAAGCAGCAACTTCGTTTAGCACCACCCGCGAACGCGAAGCAAACGGTAGAGATGACGATGAAAATGGACATGGCTATGTCTGTAGCCGGTCAGCAGCAGCAAGCGATCGCCACTCCACCCATTAAGATGAAGATGGACTCGAATATCACAAAAGTGAATGCAAACGGTGATATTCACGCTAATTTTTCTTATGTGGATGCCGATATCGTGGCGGCGGCGAATACTCCACCCGAAATGGTCAACGCGATGCGATCGCAAATTAAAAAGATCGTCGGTTTGAGTGGTTCGATGATTGTCGATAATCAAGGAAATACCAAACAGGTGGATGTTAACGTCCCTGAAAGTCTTGACCCCAACATCAAACGCATGACCGACCAAATGGTCAATTCCTTCAAGCAAATCTCCTCGCCCGTTCCTGCTGAAGCAGTTGGTGTGGGGGCTAAATGGCGAGTTCCCAACGCCGTGACAGCCAATGGCATGAATCTGAACCAAATCGCTACTTATGAATTAGTCGATCTCAAAGATAATGTAGCTACCCTGCAAGTTAGCCTAGAACAGAAAGCTGAGGGACAACAAATGAATCCACCCGGATTGCCTGAAGGGGCATCCATTAACCTCAAATCTTTGAAGTCCGAAGGCAAGGGCCAAGTCAAAATGGCATTCAATCAAATGATGCCCGTAAGTTCTAATATGTCTGTACGTTCTAATACAGAAATGTCGGTTAAAGAGCCTGGAAGTCAACAAGAAACTCCGATGGGTATGAATTCAGCAATGGAGATTAACCTAGAATCCAAGTAATGCTTGCATGAACTCAACCGAATTGCATCATTGTTGATTTTCCAATCAGTAAAGAGGGAACGGCTCGTTCTTCACTATTAAGAAGTTCCCTGCTCCCTCCTCCCTTGCTGTAAACAAAAGATTTCACAATTCGTTGAGACTAGCTATAGTCTATGAAAAGATGGCATAACCTGAAACTAAGCGATTCTCTACGCCAGTGCCTTCTTTGAAGCTAACCATGACTAAAACGTTAGATCTTCTTCAGCAGCTACCCACTCTGAGTGATCACCAACTAAAAAACGAGTATTTGAATTCTCTGCAAGGCATAGAATCTTTAGTGCAAGTCTTGCCGATTTTGGATGACGCAGCTCAGGCACAACGAATCGTGAATCTAGCTCTAGAAGTGAATTTAACACTAGGAGCTAAATTTGTAGGAATTATCCAACCGGAGTTTCAGCCTGCCCTGGTAGACTTAGTTGCCGAACTGGACATTCCTCAACCTCTGAAAATGCAGCTTCTGGGCTTAACACACTCTGATCAAGCAACTCCGATACTGCTACAAGCACTCAAGCAGGAAGACTCTCAGGTTCTTCGCAGTGCAGTGCGGGCATTAACCAAAATTGGTACGGATGCAGTCGTTACCGGATTTGTGCAAACGTTGATGTATGGAAACTATGAGATGCGTCGGTGGACTGCTTGGGGGTTAGGGCAAATTGACTCTGAAGCGGTAGTAACTAAACTGCGAGAAGTTTTGCAGCATGAAGTTCCCCATGTTCGGATGTGGGCGACAGCAGCATTAGGGCAAATTCATCATCAGGCTGCTGTTAGTGGGTTAGTCCAAGCGCTGAATGATGAAAACCCTGAAGTTCGAGGATGGGCGACTTCAGCCTTGGGAAAAATAGGGACGGAAGCGGCAGTATCTCCCTTGCTGCAAGCGCTGAGCGATCGCGAATCTCAGGTGCGTTGGCGGGCAGCTACAGCCTTAGGACAAATTGGCAGTGAGGAGGCCGTTCCTAGTTTATTGCAAGCGCTGAGCGATCGCGAATCTCAGGTGCGTTGGCGGGCAGCTTCGGCATTAGGGCAAATTCACAGTGAAGTAGCTGTATCTGCGTTGCAACAAGCACTTGACGATGAACATTCCTATGTCAGATGGAGCGCAGTTTCGGCTTTAGCACAAATTGGTAGTAAGGTAGCTGTTCCTAGATTACTGCAAGCACTAGACGATCCAGACCGATATGTTCGGGGTCGAGTTGCTTACGCCTTGGGGCAAATTGGAACTGAAGCGGCTGTGGTGGGGCTGTTGCAAGCGCTTAAAGATCGAGACTCTTTTGTGCGTGAAAGAGCCGCAGAGGGACTCAAGCATATTGAGATTAGGTCATCTGTGGATGGACTGCTACCCGATTATATGGATTGGAGTAACCAGGAGAAGCAAGCAACTTCTAATCCTCAGTGTGACATCACTAGCCCCTCCCAATCCCATCAACTCCCCACTATTTTCATCGAGTCCTATATCGAAGCGAGCGATCGCCTGCTTTCTACCACTCAAGAAGCCTTCATCAAATACTTAATTTCCATTGGTGACCCTGGTGACGACCTTCCTGAAGGTTATCATCATGTGCCTCATCGGTTGCGGCTGGAATTTCATGACATCATCACGCCTTTGAATGAACCGGAAGATGTCTTGGCAACACCGAAGGATATCCTCAAAGTCATCGATTTTGTGTCTTTGATTTCCCAATGTGATGGGGATGTTCTGATTCATTGTCCAGTCGGAATTAGTCGATCTCCAGCGATCGCGTTAACCATTTATGCCATGCTTCTCGGTGCTGGTAAAGAAAAGGATGCTTTAGCCATGGTGCTAGAAGCTCGACCCCAAGCTGTACCCAACAGTTGGATTGTAGAATTGGCGGATGAAGCATTGGGGCGAGAGGGCAAGTTAGTGAAAGTCGCCCAAAACCACGAAAATTCAATTCTTGAAAATGAAACGCTTTAATAATTCGTAGTTAGTAGTTCGTAATTCGTAATTGATATTCAAATGAAGATTTAAACCTCAGAGGAATGGGCGGGATTGTTCATTGTTCATGGCAATAAACCATGAACAGGGAGTATGTCAACTTTGTAGGTTGGGTTGAGGCACAAAACCCAACTTGAGGAAAGCCTGTTGGGTACGCTTACGCTCTACCCAACCTACATGAGTACTCTACGTGCAAACTGTTCATGGCAATGAACGATGAACAATGAACATAAAATCCTCCGCACTTCAGCCGGGAAATGGGCTTAAGTAGTCGCTCTCACAACTGTTTTTTGGGTCGTTGCTAATTGTTCCAACAAGTTAGCAGCTAATGTGGGTGCATCGTAACGGGCAATATCTGTGCGGAAAAGTGCTGCCTTCTGCCGATAGTGAGGCTCAGCTAAAATCTTTTTAACTGCAATTTTTACTTGTTTTGGTGTAGGAGTTTTGGTTTTTAAGTTAATACCGACCTCAGCCCATTCTATCCTTGCTCCGATTTCTGGCTTATCTCCTTCAGTTTGACCAGCAGCAACGAGTGGGACACCATTTGCTAAAGCTATATGTACACCGTTGTATCCACCATTGGTCACCATGACATCGACATGCGGCAGAAGAGAGTAATGTGGAATAAATCTTTCTATTCTGGCATTTTTCGGAATAGAATCCAGTTTAATAGTTTCAACGGGTTCGCCTCCGGTTGTGGCAACTACCAGTACATCTTCATCGGCAAATGCCTTCAGTGTGGGAACAATCAAATCGTCTACAGCAGTAGAGACAGTTCCTTGAGTAACGTGGATAACTGGCTTGTCGATGAATAAATCGTCCCACCAAGCAGGGGGTGTAAAAGTTGCAGGTGGTTCTGGTAAAAACGGCCCGATAAAATGGACTTGAGGTGGCAAGTTACTACGAGGGTATTCAAATGCCGGAACTGTTCCTTGTAAATACAAAAAAGGTGATATGAAAGCATCAAGAACCCACTGTTGATAAGGTGGCAAGCCAATACTGGAGCGAACTTGATTGAAATAGACAGCTACATCTTTAAACAGTATTTTTTGGAAGAGCCAGTTGAGCCAGCTATTACGCAAACGTCCCTTGACAGAGGCATCAGGTGGCAACCCCAATCCAAAAGGCGCTGTTTCAGCACTGCTGCTCGTTAATGCAGTAACTCCAAAACTTGCCCAAGGCGGCCCCCCTAATTCGTACACCCAACCCGCTCCAAAGAAAGAAAGATCTGACAAAAGAACATCTGCTGGAAATTCTTGCAGGATATCTGTAAAGTCTTTTACCTGACAAACCGCAGAATCCGCAAAAAAGTGCTTGAGATTAAATTTGAATTGCGCTAATCCTTTAAGTTGTCGATGATTTTCGCGTAAATAATTGGGGATATTGTTAGGGTCAGAAAAATCTACTCCCGTGCGGATGTGAACGAAATGCACGCCGATTTCCTCAATTTTAGACTGAAAAGCCGCTCCTGTATACCACCATACCTCATGACCTCGCTCAATGAGTTTACGAGCGATCGGTAAGGCAGGATTGATGTGTCCAACCCAAGGAGTTGTACCTATAAGAAAACGAGCCATGTTGTTTACTTTGGGTGAGGATACTCTTCAACTTTTATGGATAGTCTTGAGTGAGTTTACTGCTTATGCCTCATCCCTGTCTTGCCTGTTCTTCCGAAAATGTTCTATTCTTCCAAAAACTTTAGCAGGCGTCTCTATAAGCTTTTGGTGTGCGTCCCGTGTGCTTGCGGAAAACTCTAGTAAAGTGGCTTTGATTCTTAAAACCTAATTGCTGAAGTATTTCTGTAATTGTTAATTCCTGCTGAGCCAAGAGCTTTTTAGCCCTATCAATTCGAGATTGAGTTATATATTGATGCGGTGCAAATCCCGTAGACTTTTTGAATAAAGTAGAAAAGTAATGAGGGCTCATTTTAACAAGATCTGCAATCGCAGACAAGCTTAAATCTTGGTCTAAATTTTCATTTATATAGTCGAGTACTTCTCTTAATTTATACTGAGGTAATCCATTGGTGTATTCAGGAATTACCGCTCGCTTCACGCAATATCGCTGTAGTAAATGAGCTGAAAGAGCTGTTGCCATTGAGTCAGCATATAAACTGCTATCTCCCCCACGCCATCTAAGCTCGTTTAATAGTTCTAAGCCAATTTGCTGAATTAAAGTATCTTTTATTTTGACTTGTGGGATTATTTCAACTCGGTCTGCATCAACTGCTTCATAAGCAACGTGAGCAAAAGTGGATTTTTCCAGAAAAAGATTGATAAACTCAGTATCTCCATGACATCGAGTCATTATAAACTGTTGATTGGCGGGAAAAATAAAGATATCACCAGAATTATAGTATTCTTTTCGCGGATGTCCGTCTACCTTTACTGTTACCTCAACAGGTTTAACACAAATGGTAATAATATGCTGAGCAAAGCAACATTCAGGCAGATTGTGAGCTTCTTGCCGATGATAAGCTAAGTGAACAGTTTTCCAGTCGGCTTTGTGACTTGAAACTACAGGTGAATTAGGGACAAGTTGATTCCAAACCTCTGACTGCCCGAGAGCAATATTTATAAGTTGACCTTCTAGCATATTAATATTACTTTAACTGCACTTTCCTACGGAATGCTTGTTAAACAGGTGCTGTTATTTTTTAGAGTACTTCTAGTATTAATATTTTTAAATTTTAACATTCAAAATTTATCCGGTGTTAAACTCTAAGGAAATGATTGTAGAAATTGACCCATGAACATTATTCCTTATCAGTCTAATAATCCTTCGTATCAAAAGACACAATCGCTTATGTCTTGGCAGGAAGATGATGGAATTTCCTATGGTTATGCTATTGGGAAAACTATGAGTCTTATCGGGAGAATTTTGGGGTTGCTTTTCTTACTAGCACTCTTAGGAATTGCCTCTATTGTTTGGCTGTGGGTTGCTAGCTTCCGCAGTGGCTGGAGATTCTGGAATTGGCTAAATGCTCAACCCAGTGACCAAACCGTTATTGCAACAAATGTGGTCTACCACTTCATTATTATGGTGGTATCTCCTTTTGCATTGTTCGCCAATTGGTCGCAAAAAAAGCTCCAGCAATGGCTAGGGATTTCATTTCCCTCGGAAATCGATGTACGCTCTATCATCGAAGAGCAATTGGGAATTAAATTAGGGGATAACATTCCCTGTTTTCCAGCATCTACTAAAGAATCCTCTGATGCTTAAATATTCTCAAGGCTGACTAGTTCTTATTCAAATATCAAATTTATTTGAATATTAGCTGATGTAAATCTTCCCTTAACCCGGATGACTATATCAGCATTCTTACTATGTGACTCCTATTTTCAGAGGGTCGGGTGGGCAAGAGCTAAAGACTGGAAAAGCTTATGTTATCGTTGCTTAACGCAAGCCCACCCTACAGTCATTGATAAGCTAGCGAGATTTCAGTTAGAGCTTCATCATTTATCTGTGTATATCTGTGTGCATCTGTGGTTGTTTTTTTTACGAATCCTCTAGAAGTATAAGTTGATTGATGTTCCCCTGATCACTAGGGAAACCAAAGTTTTATTTTTCCTAAAAAAGAAAATTAGCAGGATATTGTATCCCTTGTATCTGAATCCAAAAGCAACAAAATTTTAAAAATTAGAAGTAGATAAGGGTATAGACTGAAGAATTATACTTCTCGATCTTCCCCAAATGCGATCGCACTATGCCCCAGCTTCCTCAACCACTTCAACACTGGGCAAAGGCATAGAGGACTCTCCTGGGGGAGATGCCTGGGTTGTAGCGTTTTTGGTTGCTTGCTCTGCGATCGTGCGGAATAAATTTGCCGTAAAACCGAGCAAAAATGCCAGAGTAACGGGAACGACAATCAGCCAAAAGATAATCGAAGGCATAATCCGGTCTCCACACCAACTCCTTCCAATTATGCAACGCACTCCTCGAAACGCCAATATCATTCCGTAAAATAAACTAACATTAAGCTTTGGGAAAAAATATTAAAAAAAAGGGGAAAAATCCAACAGTATAGGTGAAAGTAGCAATCAGGTGTTATATTATTCAGATTCACCATTGTCTAAAAGTGTTTATCAAACTCAAGTTCAAGCTTTTATCTGGACAATTCCAAAATAATTGATTAGAAAATAAAGATTACAGATGATTATCTGTAAAGATTAGGGTGCTGCCAAGCCATGTTTCTAGCACGATAAAAGCCCTATTTATTAAGCGAAGGATTAGTGCCTCGTGACCACTTTCCCTGGTTCCCCCAAATTACCCAAGGGTGCGATCGTTGCTGTCGATTTATCTACAAATAGAGTCGTCAGTACAGTCACATTCCAGTACAATCCAGAAACACTAACACGAACCCTTCAGCCGCAAGTAGCAGGTGGAGAAGAGGGTGCAAAAGTTGAAGCTTTGCGCTTAGAAGGAGCGCCTATAGAAACCATCAAGCTTGATGTTGAACTTGATGCTACCGATCAACTCGAAAAGGCTCAAATAAACGCGGTTGAACTGGGTATCTATCCCCAACTCTCTGCATTGGAAACCCTAATTTATCCCCAAAGTACACAAGTGGTTTCTAATATGCAGCAATTAGAGAAGGGCATGATTGAAATGGTGCCGATGGAAGCCCCGATGACGTTGCTCGTATGGGGGAATAAACGGGTACTTCCTATCCGTCTTACTGATTTCAGCATTACGGAAGAAGCTTATGATGTTAATCTCAACCCCATCCGGGCTAAGGTATCCCTGAGTTTGCGAGTTTTGAACTACAACGATTTCCCGTGGGGGAAACAGGGAGCGAAATTATTCCTCGCCCATCACAAAAGTAAAGAACGAATGGCAGTTAAAGGCAGTGTTAGTAATCCCGCTGCTATCACAGGCGTCAATATTAATCAACGTCTTCGAGATGCTCGCTGATTCATTTTTGACTTTATCCTTAATTTTAAGATTATGTTCGAGCATACTAGCCGCTACTACAACTTAGAAACGGCGCAATACACGGCTCCGGATGGGCGGAAAATTGCATACAAACGCCGTCGATTTTTACCGCAAGGGCAAGCGATGCCGCTGTTGCAAGAAGTTATGGTGGTAGAAGGCGATCGCTTAGATTTAATTACTCATAATACCTTAGGTGATGCCGAGCAATTTTGGCAGGTGTGTGATGCTAATAACACCCTGAATCCAACTGAACTCACGGATGAAATTGGGGAGACAATCCGCATCCCAATGCCGCAGGTTTGAGGAGGTTGCAATGCCATTGGGAATTAATCTCACTTTACTAATTGGTGCGAATCAACCTAAACCTGCTCCTCGGTTGCTGATGGAAGCGATTCAAAGTGTTGAAGTGACTTATAGCGATGAAGGGTCTTCTGGTTTTCAAATCATCTTTCGAGTAGGCCGCGGTGGACGCAATGATTTGCAGGATTATCAACTGATTAAAAATCCTCTCTTTCAGGTGTTTAATCGGGTGATTTTAATCGTGACAATGGGTGCTAATGCTCAAGTCTTGATGGATGGCGTTATTACAAATCAGCAGCTTTCACCCAGTATGACGCCAGGGGGTTCTACGTTCACCATTACGGGTGAAGATGTCAGCGTCATGATGGATTTAGAGGAAAAATCCGTAGAACACACCGCTCAAGATGAAGCTACAATTGCTCGTCTGTTAATTAGCAATTATTCTAAATACGGTTTAATTCCCCAAGTGCTGAATCCCCCGGTAAGAGATCAACCCACTCGCAATGAACGAATTCCTTCCCAGCAAGGCACCGATCTAGAGTATCTTAGAGCGATCGCACAACGCTTTGCTTACGTCTTTTATGTCATTCCCGGCCCCGCATCTGGGACTAACACCGCCTACTGGGGGCCGCCACAGCGTAAAGCTCAAGCGCAGAAGGCATTAAGCGTGAATATGGGTTCCTTTAGTAATGTGAACTCAATCAACTTTCAGAATAATGCCTTAGCCGCGACGGCCGTAGAGGGAAGTGTTCAAGACCGCAAAACGAACAAAATCCGACCCGTACAGGAATATAACAGCGATCGCCCCCAATTAGCCAAGCAAGGCGCACTCACTCAGCAATCTCATCGACGCCTCAGACAGTTTCGCCAAACCGGCAGAGAAACCGCTCAAGCAGACGCCCACGCCCAAGCGATAACTGACCGTTCTGTGGATGATGTGGTCACAGTTACAGGGGAACTCGATACCTTGCGCTACGGGGGCTTGCTGCAATTACGAGGACTGGTGGGGTTGCGAGGGGTAGGACACAGCTATGACGGATACTATTACGTCAAAAATGTCACCCACAAAATTAGCAAGGGGGAATATAAACAGAATTTCACCATTACCCGCGAAGGACTCGGAACCACAACACAACGGGTGTCAGTATGATCCCAAAGGAGCGGGGGAGCGGGGGAGCGGGGGAGCGGGGGAGCTGGGGTGATGGGGAGCTGGGGAGCGGGGGAGCTGGGGAGCTGGGGAGAGAAAAGATAGGGAGATTTAAAGGGGTTATCGAAACAAATTTATGAAACAATTTTTCGGAAAATATCGCGGTAAAGTAACGGAGAATAAAGACCCTTTAAATTTAGGTCGAATTCAAGTGAGCGTTCCTGCAATTTTTGGAGAGGGACGCCAAAGTTGGGCATTGCCCTGCACTCCTTATGCGGGTAAAGATGTTGGCTTTTTTACGATTCCACCTGTTGATGCCAATGTTTGGGTGGAATTTGAAGGCGGTGACCCCGACTATCCGATTTGGAGTGGTTGTTTTTGGGGTGAGGATGAATTGCCGAAAAACGCCAAAGTTGAAGACCCCGTTAAGGTTCAGGTATTTAAAACTGATGGCATTACAATTACTTTAAGCAATTTAGGGAATAACAAAGGGTTAACGATTGAAGTTGATAAGCCAGTGGTAGATAAACCGCTAAAAATGGTCTTTAATGCCGATGGAATTGAACTGAATAATAACAACAAAACCACTGCCAAACTGATGGCAGAAATTATTGAATTAAAGAATGGAGAATCCTCGACGGTTACAATTGCGGGGGATAGTATCCAACTCAAAGAAAGTGCCATTGAAGTTAAGCTGACGGCTAATAGTATTGAACTCAACTGCAATCCAGCCACGGTAAAGTTAACCACTTCTTCAGGGATTGAACTTGCCAATACCCCAGCAACAACAAAGATTAGCTCGTCGGGCATTGAAATGACGAGTACACCAGCCAATGTCAAGATTGCAACGTCAG
Organism: uncultured bacterium; assembly: GCA_966675205.1. GTDB lineage: Bacteria > Cyanobacteriota > Cyanobacteriia > Cyanobacteriales > Coleofasciculaceae > JBFLZA01. The sequence goes on along the minus strand of CBKWLJ010000042.1, from coordinate 9,482 downwards.
GAATTGAACTGAGTTATCCCATTGCCAATATCAAGCTTTCCCCGATTGGCGTGAATGTGAATAACGGTGCTTTGGAAGTGATGTAAGGAGGTGCTTCATGCCAGGTTTTCTACTCAATGTTGGTTCTACAGTGATTTGCGCTCATGGAGGACAGGCAAAACCTACCGTCCCTAATCCTAGAGTGCGGGTGATGGGAATGCCGGTGACAACGCAAGGCCCCCCATATGCGATCGCAGGTTGTGCCAATCCCCCTCCACCTGCTAACGTCGGCCCCTGCATTATTGGCAATTGGGTGATAGCTGCACTGCGAGTCCGGGTAATGGGAATGCCAGTTTTAATGCAAGATAGTCAGGCGATTTGCGTTCCTACCGGGACACCCTTAACTGTGCTTCTCACTCAAACTCGCGTTAGGGGGATGTAATACCAAGTGGCTTTTTCAATGCACATTTCACACCCCTCCAGCCCCCAAGAATAAAAGCCTCTCCTTACATTCCCCCCTTATCAAGGGGGGAGCAATTAGAGAATATAACAGTCGCCAAGGCGACTAGGACAAAGCAAAATACTGAAACCTTGACCCGTTAATCTTTTCCCTTCTGCCTTCTACATAAAAGCCTTCTGCCCTCTGCCTTCTACCTTCTGCCTTTTGCTATATGTGCCAAACTCAAACCCGATTGGTATAACTCATGCAAATTAACTATCCCTTGCAAATAGATGGACGCGGACGAGTGGCCCAAACGGATATGGAAACGCACATTCGTCAGTTAGTCGAACAAGTTCTTCTCACTTCACCCGGAGAGAGAGTCAATCGCCCGGACTTTGGCAGTGGGTTGTACCAACTTTTGTTTTCACCCAATAGCAGCGAATTAGCTGCCGCAACTCAGTTTTTAGTTCAGGGTGCATTAGAGCAATGGTTGGGCGATGTGATTGAAGTCGAAGGCATTGACATTGAAACGGTGGAATCCAAGCTAGAGGTAATGGTTCAGTACGTGATTCGACGCAACCAGCAACGACAGGTGGCGCAATTTACTCGCGAGGTTTGAAATGAGTACCCAGTACCGTTGCAAAAATCAACAGCGACGGACACTTGTCCGAGAAACAGAAATTAACGGACGCCCCCGCTTAAACGGGATTGATTACTTAGAGGTGGCATCCGATCGCAAAACACTGCTCGTTTATTTTATCCATCCGCTTGCTGAATCAACTGAAAACAATCGTGTACCGCTCAACTTAGCTTCTTTAACCGCAGAGAATGTCGTGATTAGCGGTGGAACTCGCTTGCAGGGGGTACAGGTTGAATCCGTCACTTCCTTTGCCAATATTTTAACCGTGCGGGTAGATCAAGTTGGTGACTTTTCTACCTATACCTTGCGCTTGGTAAAATCTTCCGCCTCCCCAACTCCTCCTGAAGGGTTTGACTCCCAACTTGCCGCCATTGATTTTTCCTTTTGGACGGAGGAGGTTAGTGAATTTGACTGCCAATCTCCAGAACCTTTAGCCGAAAAAGCACCGCCGCCTCCGGTTATTGATTACCTCGCCAAAGACTACGCTAGCTTCCGCCATCTAATGTTAGATCGAATGGCGGTGACAATGCCGCAGTGGCAGGAACGCAACCCGGCAGATTTGGGCATTATGTTGGTAGAACTTTTAGCCTATGCTGCCGATCACTTAAGTTATTACCAAGATGCTGTAGCTACAGAAGCTTATTTGGGGACTGCACGGAAACGGGTGTCTGTGCGTCGCCATGTTCGTCTGCTGGATTACCTGATGCACGAGGGTTGCAATGCACGCGCTTGGGTGGTGATTCGCCTCAACAATCAGGACAACACATCCCACAGGAAAGGGATAGACGGGATTAAATTACTCGGCCCCAGCCAACAGCACAATTGTTCGGGTGTACGATTTTTAACCAAAACGACTTTAGCCAATGCGGTGCTTCCTGCCGATAAATTCAACACAGCATTACAAGCAGGTGCCCAAGTTTTTGAATCTCTGCATGACATCACCCTTTATCACTCCTTAGATACCATCCACTTCTACACTTGGGGCAACGAGCAATGCTACTTGCCGAAAAATTCAACTCAAGCCACCTTACACAATAAAGACGGGTTCCTCCCAAAACGACTTACGCGCAACAGTGTACTGGTTTTAGAAGAAGTGCGGGGATGGGAGACAGGTGAACAGAAGGATACCAATCGGCAGCATCGCCATGTGGTGCGTTTAACTCAAATCGAAGACACCATCGATCCCCTCACTGGCGAGAAAATCGTGGAGGTTGCTTGGGCGGTTGAGGATGCTTTGCCCTTTGATTTGTATATTTCCAACGTCGATGCCCAGGGGAAACCGATTCATGATATTAGTGTGGCACGGGGCAATGTGGTGCTGGTGGATGCGGGGCGATCGCTATCTTTAGAAGATTTGCGTGAAAACCCAGGTTGGCAACGGCTACGCCCTCGTTTAAAAGAAGGGCCACTCACCCAGCAGGGTTATGTGCAAGATCGACAAAGGCAATGGGTAGCCTTCGATCCGACTGCACCTGCGAGTGCGGCAATGCAATGGCAATTGCGAGATGCCCGTCCTGCGATCGCACTTTGGGAAAATCAGGTAGGGGAAAACGGTATACGCTGGGAACCGCAACGAGATTTGCTCATCAGCGATCGCTTTGCCCGTGACTTTGTGGTAGAAGCAGAAGATGATGGACGGGCGTTTCTGCGGTTTGGGGACAATACTTTAGGGAGGAAGCCACAATCGGATACTCCATTGTATGCCTGTTACCGCATTGGCAATGGTCGTGCGGGTAATGTGGGTGCAGAAGCGATCGCACATATTGTAATCCAACCTGAGAACCTAGAACCCGAAGACCAACCTCAGCTAGAGGACATCCGAACAGCCATTATCGGAGTGCAGAATCCCCTCCCTGCCCAAGGGGGCACCGAACCCGAACCCATTGAACAAGTCCGCCTGTATGCACCGCAAGCGTTTCGGCAACAGCGACGGGCGGTAACGGAAGCCGACTATGCGGAAATGGCGCAACGTTATCCCGGTGTCAACAAAGCGCTGGCAACACGGCGTTGGACAGGCAGTTGGCACACCATTTTTATCACCGTTGATCGAGAAGGAGGGCGTCCGGTTGATAGCGAATTCCAGCAAGGATTGAAGACGTTTCTCGAAGAGTTTCGTTTAGCCGGACACGACATTGAAATCGACGCACCTCGCTTTGTCCCCCTTGATATTGCCATGACGGTACAAATCAAACCCGAATACTTCCGCAGTACCGTAAAAAAAGCTTTAATTGATGCCTTTAGTAATCAGATTTTAGCGAATGGGAAAGAGGGATTTTTTCATCCCGATCACTTCAGCTTTGGTGAAACCGTTTATCTCAGTCCAGTGGTAGCGGCAGCCATGCAAGTATCCGGAGTGGAATCCGTGAAAGTTACCCGGTTTCAGCGTTGGGGGCAATCCGCCACCGGAGAACTAGAGGCGGGAAGAATTGAGTTTGAACGGTTAGAAATTGCCCGTTTAGACAATACCCCCAATGTACCAGAAAACGGCAGAATCGAGTTTAACCTGGAGGGCGGTTTATGAATTCCACACCTGATCCATTCCCAAAGCCAGAAAACCGTCCGGGATTATCGCAGATTGCTTATCGCATTGCCGATTATCGAGGGTTTTTGAATTGGTTATTGAGTCAGTTACCTGCGCGGGAAGGGGGACTACAAAAACTCACGACTCGCTTGAATGATGATGCTGCGATCGCACTTTTAGATGCCTGGGCGGTTGTTGCTGATGTATTAACCTTTTACCAGGAACGAATTGCCAATGAAGGCTATTTACGCACCGCAACCGAACGCTTTTCAGTTTTAGAACTAGCACGGGCGATTGGTTATGAACTCAATCCGGGTGTTGCTGCCAGTACCTTTCTCACCTTTAGTGTTGAAGATGTGCCTGGTTCACCAAGGGTAGCAACCATTCCCAAAGGGACTCAAATTATGAGTATCCCTAGTAAGGATGAGCTCCCCCAAACCTTTGAAACCAGTGAAAATTTTACCGCCTACGCTGACTGGAATGCCCTAACACCGCGTTCCACTCGGCCCCAAAAAATTACCAGCAACACGCGCCAACTTTATCTCAACAGCATCAGCACCCAGTTACAAGCGGGAGACTTCCTACTACTCATTGACGAAGGACGAGAAATTCACACTTATCTCCTTCCCCTGACTGAAGTCGTACAAAACTCTCAGGCAGGATACACCCTCGTGCAGTGGGAGGAATCTCTCCCTGCCATTGACACCCCACTTCGCAATCCTAAAGTGTTTGCGTTCCGTCAACGCGCCAACCTATTCGGGCATAATGCACCTGATTGGGAACAGATGCCTGCTGAGATTAAATTGGCTGCGATCGCAGATAAGGGTAAGCTTGATTTACTTCAGGGAGGTATCTTCCACACCGAGAATCATGGCGATACCTGGAATGCGGTTAGTAAAGGGTTACCCAATGCAGACATTCTTTGTTTAGCTATTCGGGATGGCGTTTTATTTGCGGGTACTGCGGGTAAAGGCATTTTCCGTTCTCAGGACAATGGCAGTAATTGGGAACCTGTCAATAATGGTTTAACCAATCTAAATATTCAGGCACTTTATACAGCACCCGATGGGCGCAGTCCCATGTTTGCTGGTACTCCTAGTGGTGGTGTTTTTCGTTCCAAAGATGGCGGGGAAAATTGGGTTCCGATTAATACTGGAAATGTCCGGGTTGAGGGGCAAGGTAGTACCAATTGGCAATCTATAAACACCAGTCTGCCTAACAGTGTTGTCCGTTCAATTTTAAGCTACACAACAACAACCCAAGATTTAGTTGGCACAGGAACGATTTCCAGTGAAGGCAATAGAGTGAGTGGCTATGCTACAGAATTCACCAGAGAACTGAAAGTAGGTCATAACATTACCATTTTGTTAGACGGTGGGAGCCAAACTCAACAGGTTACACAAATTGATTATGATACATCTTTGCTCGTTGATAGTCCTTTTATCAGCCAAGGTTTAAATCCTGGAACAGCCTTTGTCGCTACAACCTTTGTTGTTTCACAGCCAAATGAGCCAATTGCTTCTATCGTGGTCGATCGAGGAACAATTTCCAGTAGCGGTACTGAGGTTACAGGCGTTGGTACGGAATTTTCTCGGCTGCGAGACGGTAATACATCTATAACTATTACAGCATTGGGTCAAACTAAAACGGTTGTAAACATTATTTCTGATACATCACTCACGATTGATAGTCCTTTCACAAAAAATAGCTTAAATCCAGGAACCACTTTTTTGCTGTCAACTCCGGTAGATAGAAACTATCTTTTTGTAGGAACTGATGATGGCTTATATCGTTCCCAGAACCAAGGAGACGACTGGACAGCGAGTAACTTAACAGATAAAGTCGTGCATTCTCTCTTGTATCAAGGAACTGGCATTTTCGCGGGAACAGATAAAGGTTTATATCGTTCTCTAAATCAGGGTCAAAGTTGGAGTTTAATTATAGATAATAATAACGAGCCAAGTTTAAATTCATTGGCAGTATATGCCCTAAATGCTAATGATGATTTAATTTTTGCTGGTACAGAAGCAGGTGTCTTTTATTCCTCAAACCAAGGGGAAACCTGGCAAGCCATCAATACTCGGCAGGATGATAGCAATAACCCCTTAGGAAATTATAAAATTCGTTCGCTAGCAACCTACCAACAAGATGAGAGCCTTTATCTTTTTGCCGCCAGTGAACAAGGTATATTTCGTTCAACTTATAGGGAAAACAGCAATTCGACTGAGAATTTTCAGTGGGCGTTAGCAAGTCAGAGCCTACCAACGCTAGACATGACTGCACTTACTTGTAATGAGGTGCAGAAGACTCTCTTTGCTGGCAGTAAATTTGCAGGGTTTTTACAATCAGACGTTGGCAATCAAAGCCAAACTGAAGGAAATAATACCACAAATCAACCCACAAATAAACAAGAATGGCCGGATTTTAAGCTTCAAAGCAACCAAATCGATTTGGATACTCTCTATCCTCAGATTTTGCCGAAAACTTGGATTGTTCTGCTCGATAAGGATAACTCAATCAATCAAGAGAACAATCAACTGAATTTTGCGATACGCCAAGTCAAAAGCACATCTACGATTACTCGCAATGATTTCGGTCTGACTGCCAAAATTACTAGAATTGAGCCGGATAAAGAAGTAGATAATGCAGATAAGTTTAAATTGCGCTCAACGGTTGTTCTGAATCGTAGTGAAGAATTGGAGTTAGCTAAAGAACGACTCACAGTGAGCGATCGCCAACAAGAAATTTTCCAAGATCCAATTCAAGGAAATACCGTTTTCCTAAACCAGTTCGTTCAGGGATTGCAACCCAATCAAACCCTCATTGTCAGCGGCAAGCATCTGCGTGTCCAACTCAATGATATCGGCGGTCTGTACCGTTTAACTAGGAGTAATGCAACCAAATTAGGCTCTATTCAATGGCAAAAGGTAAAGAAAATCTCCTGTTTTTGGAAATATGTTTTTCTTGTAAATACTCCCCTCCTTGTCCTCCTTGCTCTTTCTCAAAAGTACTTTGAGATGCACCCAAGGATAAATCGTGGTTTGACGAATTCCCAGGTGCGATCGCTCGCCATCAATCCTCAAGAAAGTGTCATTTGGGCAGGAACAACTGAAGGGATTTTCCGTTCCCTGGATAACGGTGAATATTGGGAACCGATTGATAGTTGGGAGGACGTCAATAAAACCTTGAAGAAAAAAGAGATTCAGGCGTTGTTGTCAAAACCGAGTATTGAGGCTAATTCGGAGCTGATTTTTGTCGGAACGGCTGAAGGGATTTTTCGCTCTAACGATGGTGGGAACCAATGGGTAAAAATTAATCAAAGGCAAGGACTGACTTACACCGATATCCGTGCGATCGCATTCATCTCCCAAAGTAAAACCCTATTCGTAGGAACGATTAACGGTGGAGTGTTCCAGTCTCAAAACAATGGGGAAAGCTGGACAGCAACCCGTTTAATCGGTACGGATGTGCAAGCACTGGCGGTGAAGCAAGACACGGATGAACTGATTGCTGGAACCGTGCGAGACGGGGTGTTTTATTCCCCCGATAATGGTAGCACTTGGCAGCAATTTACTGAGATTCGACAGGGTAGGGGCACGATTTCTAGTGATGGCAACCAAGTTACCTGGATTGGTAGTAACTTTAACCAACAGCTACAGCCTGGAGATATTATTAACGCTGCCGAACAAAGTCGTACTGTTATAGACGTTGTTAACACTAACAGCAGCCCAGTTACATTCACAGTAAATGAGCCTTTCCGTCCCGATTTGCTGCCGGAAACAGCTTTCACGATTAATACGGGTTTGACTAATCGGAATATTACAGCCGTTGCGATCGCTAAAGACTATCTCTTTGCAGGAACAGCAGGTAGTGGTGTTTTTCGTTCTCAAGACAATGGCGATCGCTGGGAACAAGTAAATACGAATTTGACGGATTTGGAGATTCGTTGTTTAACTGTTGATGCCGATGGGAGGCTGTGGGCTGGAACATCTAAGGGAGGTGTGTTCTATTCCGATAATCAAGGTGAATTATGGGCACCTGTCAACACCAACCTTACCAATATAGATGTGCAGGCAATCCTCATTCCTCAAGACTCTCAAGACATTTTTGTCGGCGGCATCGGTATTTTACTGTCCCCAGATGGCTTTGAAACCAAACTTGTTCAACGGCGAGATGTGCTGCAACTGCTAGAACCTCCTACTTCATTGCCCAATACCTTAATTCCCTATCAACAGTGGAAGGTGATGGACAAGGATGGATTTCAGGGGCATCTCACAACAACTCAGTACGACTCGGTAGGAGTGGAAAGTAGCGATAACGAGGATGATGTTTCTCCTCAGTTAACCTTACTTCCCGCAGCAGCAGAGAGTGAGGTTGTCAGTGAAGTGGCGAACATCCAATTGCCTCCCACCGAGCAACAATTGCCTGTTTTAACCCTGCAACAGCCTCTGAAATATAGCTACGATCCGGCAACGGTACAAGTTTACGCCAATGTCGTGCAGGCAACCCATGGTCAAACCGTCGAGGAGGTGCTAGGAAGTGGCGATGGACATCAAACCAACCAGCGCTTCGCCCTCAAAAAACCGCCCCTAACGTATGTACCCACGACAACGGCAAGCGGTGCCAAGAGTACGTTAGAAGTAAGGGTTAACGGTGTGCTGTGGCAGGAGGTTCCTTCCCTGTATCCCCTCACTCCGCAAGACCAAAACTATATTATCCGCATTGAAGATGATGGGAAAACAACCGTTACCTTTGGCGATGGCATTAAAGGTGCACGTCTGCCTAGTGGTAACGAAAATGTTACAGCCACTTACCGGAGTGGGATTGGACTTGATGGCAATATTGCCGCAACTCGTCTCAGTTTACTGAAAACTCGTCCCCAAGGGATTGTAGAGGTGAACAATCCCATCCCTGCAACCGGGGCAGCCCCACCCGAATCTTTAGATGAAGCACGGGAAAAAGCACCTCCCACCGTGCGGACGTTGGATCGAATTGTATCACTGCGCGACTTCGAGGACTTTGCGCGAGGCTTTGCGGGAATTGGGAAAGCACAAGCCGTTGCTCTTTGGCATGAGGAAAGTCACTTAGTCCATATTACGATCGCAGCCGTAGGCGGAGACAGTGTTCTCCCAGAATCCTCCCTGTATACCAACTTAATAGAAGCAATCAAGCAAGCCAGAGATCCACTGCAACAAGTACAGATTGATTCCTACGATCGCATTTTATTCAACATAGAAGCCCGATTACTGATTAACCCCCGCTATCAACCCGAAGCAGTTAAGCAAAAAGTCCTTACCGCCCTCAAAACCACCTTTGCCTTCCCTCGACGGCAGTTCGGACAAAACGTCACAGCAGCAGAAGCGATCGCAACCATGCAAAACGTTGAGGGCGTGATTGCCGTCGATTTAGATGCGCTTTATCCCTCCGGGCGCAGTAAGGCGCTAGTCCAATCCCTGCCTGCGTTCCAGGCTCGCTCCGACCCTCAGACGAATCAAGTGTACCCCGCCCAATTGTTATTGCTCAATCCTGCTGGAATCAAACTTGCGATCCTTTCCACACTATGACATCAGACTTTTCCTATGAAAGACAAGGCAGAAGGCAGAAGGCAGAAGGAATAAGGAAAGTTTTTCTTTCTTGCATAACGGATGTGGTTGCGTCCGTGGGAGGCTTTCAAGAAACACTTTTCGTTGGGATTGGGCGAAGCATTTGGATACCAACCTCTTGGGCTTTTAGCTCAGCGAGTCGCCCAAATGCTTTGCCCCTACAAGCGTCTGTATGTTTCTTTCATCTATAACGAACGCGAAGCCGTCTTAAGACGCTAATCAAAAGCAGTAATTTTCTCCCTCATCTCCCCCAGCTCCCCCAGCTCCCCAGCTCCCTCATCTCCCCCAGCTCCCCAT
>CBKWLJ010000041.1:0-30701 GCA_966675205.1 uncultured bacterium | reverse complement strand
CCGGCACCGTTTTCTACCCAAATTTCTAAGCCCTGTTTTACCAATCGGGCAACAATATCGGGAATTAGGGCGACGCGACGCTCACCGACTTCAACTTCTTTCGCGATCGCTATTTTCATGAACGCTCCTTTTAACTTATGCTAGTGATGATGAGTAAACTTGCTTAAACAGAATTTAGACACTGAGATTGACGAGGCAGCGCCCCCCCTAGCGGCACTTAGGGAGTGACTAGCATATTTGGCAAAGCCTCGTATATTGATCAGGGTATGTCAGTAAAACCCTCACTTGCATACTAGGCTGCCCATCTCATACAGAAGACGATCTTTAACTTGTCTTAAAAATTCCAGTGCTTTTGCCGCCGCAAACCTCCAGATTCCTAAGACCTCTTTCTCGTCAATCATCATACCCAACTTGATAGCTAATGAAGCCAGTTGATTTCTTATTAACTGCCTCTTCTAAAGATTAAATTCTTCCTCAAAGCTTAGATAATTCCCTTACCTGGGCTATCCTGAACTATCTTGCATTAACTGGCAACTGATTCCATCAGCTTGCTTCTTCCCTCGAATTTCTTTCTTCTGACGGATGTAATCATTTCCTGTCTTTTTGGAAGCGCTTGCTACGCTTTGAGCAGTAAATTCGCTAGACATTGCAAACATAATTGTTTGGCTACCTGTTACCACAGCCTTAACTTTAAGGCTACCTACATTTATTTTTCCAATTAAAGGGTTAATGGCAATTTTCTCTGGACAAAGCATCTGTTGTCGATAGTAGCATTTCGTTTGTATCAGTTGAAATAACCCTTTACTGACTAACGAAAATATATGTAAAAAAAACGCAAAAATATTTCTGTGTCTTCAATTACCCTTAATTTCTATGCTTTAACAGAGTTTGGCTTAACCCTCGACACTTTTCAAAACACTTTCTACTCTGACCTAAAATCATTCTTTGTCTATCTTAGGGTAGAGTTTAGCCTCCTTGAAGTGAACAAAATGAAACATTCTGTAATAAATACGTTATCAACATTTGTTAATGTTTTTCTAATATTAAATGAAGGGCTAATGAACTATAGAAATGAACAACTGGGACTCTTTTGCACTACTCGTGATTGATGTTCAGGAGGACTTTTGGAGTGAGGAACTAGAGCAGGCTTTCCCAAAGTTTCAGGAGAATATTACCCGTCTTTTAAGTTTTTGCAGACAGGAAGGAATTGAGGTAATTCATCTGAGGGAAGTCTTCCATCCAGATGGCTCCGACTGGCTACCGCAATATCGCCTTCGCGGACGTGCGCCTTGTGTTCGAGGCACCAAGGGAGTGGAGGTGTTGAGTGTTGCGAAAGAGCAACCTGGGGAAATGGTGATGGAAAAGCAAACACAGGATGGTTTTCTCAATCCCAAATTGCTAGATTATCTCCACTCGGAAGATAAACGATTTTTGTTCACGGCTGGGTTAGTGACTTCGGTGTGTGTGCTGTTTACTACAGCCTCTGCTTCTCAACTGGGATTTCTGGCAAGGGTTATCTCAGATTGCTGTGCCGATTATCCTGATGCCCATGCGATCGCTTTGAAGCGTTACAGAGGCTTTCTGTTTGATTGTGTCACCCTTGATGAGATCCCCCAACACTTGCAAGAGTGGCAATTTCAGATTGAGCAACTGAACACTTTACAGCATTCTAGGTAGTCGCTCATGAACTACGTACACCAGAACTGATGAAAATTTTCTCTCCCATCTTTCCCAGTTCCCCTACCTATTTTCAAATCAGCCAGGGAGAGGATAGGTTATTTTCTGCGATCGCTCTTTAAAATCAGTGGGAATCTACAATCTCTAAGCTTCGTGATATTTTGACATATTTTTCAAAAACTATTAACAAAGTAATAGAATAAGCAAATATACTCTAAAAGTTTGAGCCTTTACTCAATTCCTTGATGAAGACCCTCATCCCTGCTTGCAGTCCTCACTACAATCTTCTATAGTTCCATAGCAAGCAAGGGGGCACTTTCTATCTGTCTTTAGCGTCACCACCCGTGATAATTCTCTATAAGACCAGTTTGATCGAGTCGAAGACAGTAAAGTTTAGTAAAGAACCGTCTTACCTACAAAGAAGAGTCGTTAGCCTATGTTATTCAAAAAATTGTCTATGCGACGCCTGGTTTATGCGGCGGCTGTAGCTGGTTGTATACTCACAGGAAGTTCCACCCCTAGCTCTGCACTGCACAACGATGGTTTTGTCCTATGGGGGGGTGTCGCTCGTGAAAATATACTGAGCTATTACTTAGATTATGGCGGTCAACCCAACGGGTGGGATCGTTACCGCCTGAAAATCCCCGGAAAAAAAATGGAATTAGGGGCGGCTCAGTTTGCAATTTCTTATCCAGATTATTACGACGGTAAGTTTGATCCCAAAAGAGTTGAGGTACGTGTCAAAGGGAAATCCGTGCCTTTATCCGAGGTGAAATGGGACAAAGAAAATCATGTCATCCAGATTTACTTAGAGGAACCCATTCCGGCGGGCAATAGCGTCGAGTTAGTCTTCTCTAACGTCAAGAACCCACCTTTTGGGGGAATGTACTACTTCAATGCTCAAGTTCTAACTCCCGGCGATATCCCATTGCCCCGTTACCTGGGAACCTGGATCTTGAGTATTGGTCGCAGTTAAAATACGTCGCTCTCTGAAAAGCGGTTGGAGTAAATCGAGGCGCACTCTCTCGGTCGAGGTGCTATTGTAGTAGATTGTGACACTTTGACAAAGCGCCAAATCGATTTTTTTGAAGTAGCAGATTATGTCTCAACGCACGCTTGGCGGTACCAGCCGCAAACAAAAAAGAACCTCTGGCTTTCGCGCCCGAATGCGAACCAAAAACGGTCAGAAAGTAATTAAGGCTCGTAGAAAAAAAGGGCGTTATCGCCTCTCTGTTTAGTTTTAGTTGCTCTTTGTTGTGGAAGGATTGCCTTCCCCATCATTATCTGTCGGTCGTGTCCTCGTACTGGAGTTAAACAGTGGCGTTGCCTCAAGCTCACCGACTCAAACATTGGAGAGATTTTCAGGCAGTTTATCAAAAAGGAATTCGTCGTTCTGGGCGTCATTTAACTTTGCGAGGACTGCCTCAGCGTACCAGTACGGTGGACACTCCGCCTTCAAATCCCTTAAAGCCGTCGAGTGAAGACAAGCCTCCAACTCGCATTGGCATCTCTATCAGCCAAAAAGTTAGCAAGAAAGCCGTTGTTCGCAATCGAATTAAGCGACAGATTCGGTCAGCGCTACGCCAGTTGTTGCCTCAAATCTTACCGGGTTGGCGACTGGTGATAGTTGTACGTCCTGGAGCTGGTGAGTGCGAATATGTACATTTTTTGCGAGAATTAAAGCAGTTGTTGGCAGAAGCAGAGGTATTGAATGGCCATTAAAGAGGAAGTTTTCTACGAAGGTGGCCCCCACGTAGGCGATTTGATTATTAATATTCTGTTGGGGTTTACGGTGATTTGCTTGCCCTTAACCGTGGGTGCGATTGTTCGGGCTTTGTGGCTACGCTATCGCATTACTGATCGTAGAATTTCGATCACAGGGGGTTGGCAAGGACGCGATCGCACCGATATTGTTTACTCAGAAGTTGTCAAAATTATCAAAGTTCCTCGAGGCTGGGGCGGTTGGGGAGATATTGTCATTACCCTGAAAGATAAAAGTCGGCTGGAACTAAGAGCAATTCCTCGGTTCCGTGAAATCCATGATTATATTGCTCAAAAAGCAGCTGATAAAACAGGTCGAACTGTTGAATCCGTGAAGTCTTCTCTGGGGTAGGTAAAGACCCAACCCATTAGACTCAAATTGAACAAACATCAACTCACTTACATCCCCAAACTTCTGCGTCCTTATATACAGCAGAATTGGGGTCTTTGTCAGTTGCATGACGGTTATCCGTCTCGCATTTAGGCAAAGTATTAGATAGATTAGATTCAGAAAACTTTACAGCGCCTAGGTAGACTTTATACGAATGGATTTTGGTGTCGGGTTTCTTTCCAACAACGTCATGCTGCCAATCCTGGATTTCTTTTACGGGATTGTGCCAAGTTATGGTCTCGCCATTGTAGCGCTGACCCTTGTGATTCGCTTTGCCCTCTTTCCCTTGAACGCTGGCTCCATTCGCAACATGAGGCGCATGCGAATTACTCAACCGCTGATGAAAAAGCGGCAAGAAGAAATTCAAAAGCTGTACAAAGATGACCCAGCGAAACAGCAGGAAGAAATGAGCAAACTCTTCAAAGAGTTTGGGAATCCTTTAGCCGGTTGTTTGCCTGTCGTATTGCAAATGCCAGTTTTATTTGCCCTGTTCGCGACTTTGCGGGGTTCACCGTTTTCGGATGTAAATTACACCGTCAACTTCCAAATCTTCCCTAGAGAGCAAATGGAGTTGATACAGCCCCAAGCGTTTGCAACAAAACCCCAGAATATTTACCTCGCTGACGGGGTTCATGCCCCAGTCGCCGCTATTGTTCCAGGGGGGAACCGTTTAGTCGTTGGAGAAAAGACTCAAGTTGAATTTCAAACCGTTGAGGGCAAATCTCTCAAAAACTTGCTCGTTGAGTATCCAGAGACAAAAATTCTCCCCAAATGGAAACCCACTAAAGGGACAGAGCATATTCGCATTAACGACGATGGCACCATAGAAGCATTAGAACCCGGAGAAGTAACCCTCCAGGGCACAATTCCCGGAATTGCAGCCGATAAGGGATTTCTCTTCATTGAGGCTTTAGGGCGTGTGGGCGCTTTTGAAGAAGACGGAACCATTCACTTGGATGTGGTGGGCATGATTCTTGCCTTCGGTGTCAGTTTGTACATCAACCAACTGCTCTCCGGTCAAACGAATCAGAGTGGTAGTGACGCCGCAGCACAGCAGCAAGCAACGGTGAATAAGATTACTCCTATCCTATTTTCTGGAATGTTCTTATTTTTCCCCTTGCCTGCGGGTGTATTGATGTACATGGTGATTGCCAACATTTTCCAGACGCTCCAGACTTTCATTTTGATGCGAGAACCTTTGCCAGAAAACATTCAAAAAATGATGGAGACGCAGGAAAAAGAGGCAAAAACTGGAGACAAGAGAGAGACACTGCCTTTTGAACGACGTTCTAAGAAAAAGGCTTCGAGTTAGTTATGAACAACCAGCCACAAGAACGGGGTCAGCAGTGGCTTGAGAATTTCCTCCGCTTATCGAAATTGCCGGATCAGGTGCAATTAACCCAAACAGATGATCCGCAAGCCGATAAGCCAAGCTATTGGTTAACCATTGATCAAGCGAACCTGACGCCGCAACAAATCCAGATTTTGATTGGCCCTGATGGCGGAGTACTCGACGCAATTCAATACTTGGCTAATACCATTTTGAATCTGAGTCGAGAAGATGAGGAGCAAGCGGCTTACACCATAGAACTTGATGGCTATCGCCTCCGGCGTCAGGAGGAACTCCGAGCACTAGCTGCTCACGCCGCTCAGATGGTCCGGGAGACAGGTCAAGAATTTGAAATGAAATCGTTGTCGTCGGCAGAACGACGCCAAGTTCATACCTTTTTGAAAGAATGTGAGGACTTGGAAACTCAAAGTCGAGGACAAGAGCCAGATCGGCGTTTGGTTGTACGTCTTCGCTAGACAAAAGCAGGCTTTTCCAATCAGTTTTTGAGATAGCCAGAGCCAAAACTGGAAAAGCCTAAATCACCGCCGGCTGGGGGCAGCATACGGTTGATTAGAGGAAGAATAAGCATCATGGAATCCATTCATATTCCTTGGCTGCTCAAACTACCAGAGCAGACCGAGACAATTCAGTTCAATGAGTGCATTGCTGGTTTAGAGACGCTGACCCCAGTGCGCGGTCGAATGCAGGTGGCTCATAAAGGGAATTATCTAGAGGTTTCGGCTCAAGCAGAAACGATTATTACCTTAACCTGCGATCGCTGCTTGCAACAGTATAACCACCGATTAACGATTGACACCTCAGAACTGGTTTGGTTAGATGAATCATCTGACCAACTTGATTCTGGTGCCTTGGAGCGAGAAATTCCCTTGGAGGATTTGGTCGAAACCCTACCGCCAGAAGGTTATTTTTATCCAGATACTTGGTTATACGATCAACTTTGTTTGACCATTCCTCCCCGGAGGCTTTGTGACCAACAGTGTCCGGGTATTCAGGTTTCGGATCAGGAGAGTAACTCACGCGGAGATCGGCGCTGGCAAGCTCTCGAAGCTCTCAAAAGACAACTACCTGGATAAATCTGCTGCGCCTGGAGAAACCATGAGCAAGGCGTACTTTAAAGAGCTGTCTAGACTATTTCTCTTGCCTATAACCTCGGTGTGTCATGAGTTTCAATGATGAGTTTGAGCTACTCCTGCGTGCCCGCTACCCTCTCATTTATATTCCGACATTAGAAGAAGAGCGAGTAGAAGCGGCGATCGCACAAGCGGCTAAACATTTAGGCGATCGGGCTGTCTATATTTGGGATTTTGTTGACGGCTACCAGGGCAATCCAAACGATGTCGGGTTTGGACGTCGCAATCCGTTACAAGCCTTAGAATTTGTAGAAAAAGTAACCCAAAACGCGGCAGCAATCTTTATATTAAGAGATTTTCATCGTTTTTTAGAAGATATCTCAATTTCTCGCAAACTCAGAAATCTGTCGCGACTGCTAAAATCCCAACCTAAGAATATTGTTATCCTGTCGCCGCAGGTCACTGTTCCACCTGAACTGACGGAAGTCCTAACCGTTATGGACTTTCCTTTACCCAATGGGTCGGACATCAAAGCCGAAATTCAACGCTTGTTAGCCGCTACGGCACAATCTATCAGCGAGAAAATACTCGATGAATTGGTGCGTTCTGCTCAAGGGCTCTCCTTAGAGCGGATTCGCCGGGTTCTCGCTCGTGCGATCGCATCTCATGGTGCCATTCAACCGGAAGACGTAGAACTGATTTTAGAAGAAAAACGTCAATCCATTCGCCAAACCCAAATTCTAGAGTTTTATCCAGCAACCGAGAAAATTTCGGATATCGGCGGTTTGGATAACTTAAAAGATTGGCTACTGCGGCGAGGAGGCGCTTTTACCGAACGAGCCAGACAGTACGGATTACCTCATCCTCGTGGACTGCTGCTGGTGGGCATCCAAGGCACAGGAAAATCATTAACCGCAAAAGCGATCGCTCATCACTGGCACCTTCCCCTTCTGCGCTTGGATGTGGGGCGTTTATTTGGTGGATTAGTCGGAGAATCTGAATCCCGTACCCGACAGATGGTTCAGTTAGCAGAAGCCCTTGCTCCCTGCATCCTTTGGATCGACGAAATTGACAAAGCCTTCTCTGGAATTGATTCTAAAGGAGACGCAGGCACAACCAGCCGCGTCTTCGGCACCTTTATCAACTGGCTTGCGGAAAAGAAATCGCCCGTCTTTGTTGTAGCTACAGCAAACAATATCCAAGCTCTACCTCCAGAAATGTTGCGTAAAGGTCGCTTTGATGAAATCTTCTTTGTTGGGTTGCCCAGCCAAGAAGAACGCAAAGCGATTTTTGAGTTACATTTATCTCGACTGCGACCTCACAACCTCAAAAGTTATGATTTAGAACGACTCGCTTACGAAACACCCGATTTTTCCGGAGCGGAAATCGAGCAAACTCTGATTGAAGCCATGCATATTGGCTTCAGCCAAAATCGAGACTTCACCACCGATGATGTCTTGGAATCGGCCAGTCAGATTATTCCCTTGGCTCGTACCGCGCAAGAGCAAATCAAATTCTTGCAAGATTGGGCAGCCGCAGGGAAAGCTCGCATGGCTTCTAGAGACAGTCGTTTGAGCAGTCGCATTCAGCGTCAATTTCAGTAAGTATGAATTATGAATTATGAATTATGAATTAAGAGCATATAGCTATCCTAAATAGATGGTTAAGACTTTTCTCTGTGATCTGTGTGCATCTGGATTTCATTTTTCTTACAAATCATTTAGGGCTGCTATGTTAGCTTTTTTTCCATCATTCATCATTCATAATTCATAATTCCCAATCTTTAATAGCTAACCACTACAACTCACAACTTTCTATGAGTTTGTCAGGCATTGCTAAATTTATAATCGGTTTTTTTGTCGGCATCTTCATTTTGGCTGCTGGTGGTGCCGCTGCTGCTTATTATTTCTGGACTAAGCTCTCAATTACCCCGGCTAAGCCAATTTTTGCCGAGGAGCAACCGAAAAAACAACCAACAGCTAAGCAAGCTAGTAACGCACAGGCTTCTAACTCTAAACCTAAGAGCCAACCTGCCTCCACTCCCAGTAAGCCACCCACACCCGCACAGGAATTGCCACCAGGAGCTTATCAAGCTCGTGTTACCTGGTCAGAAGGTCTAAGCTTACGCGATGCACCGAGTACGAATTCCCAACGGGTTGGTGGTGTTATGTTCAATCAGGAAGTGATTGTTCTTAAACAGAGCGACGATCAAAAATGGCAGCAGGTGCGTTTAGCTAATGGTGAGCAAGTAGGTTGGATTAAGTCCGGCAACACGGAAAAAGTAAATAATTAGATTAGTGAGCCATGCGTCATTAGTCATTAGGCATTAGTCATTAGTATTTGTAGGGACACGGCATCAGCAGCATCCCAACCCTTGCTGCGATATGAATGTGCCGTGCCCAAAGAAAGGAAATGGCGAAGTTATTTTTGGACAAACCGTACTTAAGAGGAACTGTACTCACTAAATGACCAATGACAAATGACTAAGGACTTTCCGAATAAACTCGCCCTTTCCAGGCACCCCCTCGTCCTTGCCAGTGGCGTAGAGCGGAGTCTAGAGTCATTAGAGTGTACAAAAAAGCGATCGCAGGCAAAGCAAAAGCCAACCAAGGTGAACACCCATAAAATCGGAGCATGGGTAAGTACACCAAAGCCATCAACAGCCATCCAGAAAATCCTGCGATCGCTACTTCCCAATTTCCTGTGAATACCCCTAAAATTGCCCCTACAGGAGTAACCAAGTAAACCAGACCCATACCACATAAAGTCCCTAATAGCAATAGAGGCGAGTAATTCAGTTGGGTATAGGCAGTACGAGCAACCATCTCCCAAACGCTAGCGAGAGAGGGATAAGGTCGTAAGCTGCGAGTTAAAGACGTAAGTCCCAGCCAAATCCCACCTTTGCCTTCTGAAGGTTCTAATTGAGGACAGGCAAAGACACCTGTTCCACCAGAGGATTTAACAGCTTGAGCAAGGGCACAATCATCAATGAGTGCTTGGCGAACCACTTGAATTCCGCCAATTCGGTTTAAGGCTTGACGACGAATCAAGATACACCCTCCAGCAGCAGCCGCGGTTGTTTTAGTCGGGTCATTCACCCAGCGGAAGGGATAAAGTTTTTGGAAAAAGAAAACGAAGGCTGGAATTAAAAATTGCTCCCAAAAACTTTGACAACGCAATTGCACCATTAAGGAAACGAGGTCTAAATTGTCTTGCCGTGCCTTAGCCACCAATTGGCGAAGATTGCCCCTGTCATGTTCGATATCGGCATCGGTAAACAGCAGATAGTCGGGAGGTTCTGTTAGGTTTTGAGCATGGCGAATCCCTTGCTCCATCGCCCAAAGTTTGCCTGTCCAACCCGCAGGCAGGGGTATCCCTGGAATAATGGTTAGATTTAAGCTTTTGTTAAGGTCTTGAGCAACCTGCTGAGCAACCGTCGCCGTGCCATCAGTACTCTGATCGTCTACTAAAATAACTGAAAAAGAACCTGGATAGTCTTGGTTCAGGAGGGATCGCAAACTCATTGGTAGCACATCTGCCTCATTCCGTGCCGGAACTACCGCACAAACCGATGGATACCCAGCCTCATCGGTTTGATTTAGTGCTGTCTCTACTCCTGCTTCTGCTAAACGCTGATCAGTACGCCAAAATTGCCCTCGAAAGCTTAGCAATCCGAGCCAAATTAATAAGGATAAAAATGTCAATCCTAAACCAAGATTACCTATCAGCATATTGAGAATTTTTTACACCAGAAAGCACCATACATCATCGACGGCTTTCTCGAAAAAATGAAAAATTCCCTCTCCTGAATTCTGACTCTCCAAACTCCTATTTTCAAGCTAGTACTCGACCAACCCAAAATTGACGGGTTAGGACGGACGCGGGGACGCGGAGACGGGGAGACGCGGAGAATTTTCACCCGTCAAAGTGACTGTGGTGGACTACTAGACATCCATGAATGAGAGTTCACAACGAATGGATGAAAACTAATCTCTCCTAGCCCCTGACCCCTGACCCCTGATTCCTGACTTCTGACTCCTGACTCCTATTTTCAAGCTACGCACCATGAGCTTTTATCTCACCACCCTCATAATGAAAATAGCTCTCTCCTGACTCCTGACTCCTGGCTTCTGACTCCTGACTTCTATGTTTCAAGCTAAGTTCTCAGGATGATCGCGCTTGCTCTCAGTTGAGCCGTACTTCTTGACAACAGTAGAAAATTTTTAGGGTTTTCCGTTATGATGCTGCCTTGTGTGGGGAGTTTTCAGAAGGGTTACCATGCAGACACAAGACAAGGCTACAGCATCGAGATTAGCCGAAGCGATCGCTGCAGCGCAAAAGTATCTACTCTCGCTCCAAAATCGGGCCGGTTATTGGTGGGCTGAGCTAGAATCCAACGTTACTATAACCTCGGAAGTCGTGCTTCTCCATAAGATTTGGGGAACTGATCAAGAACGTTCATTGCATAAAGTGGAGAGTTATTTGCGATCGCAGCAACGAGAGCATGGCGGCTGGGAACTCTTCTACGGGGATGGGGGGGAGCTAAGTACCAGCGTAGAAGCTTATATGGCTCTCAAGTTGTTGGGTGTACCCGAAACCGACCCAGCATTGAACAGAGCGAAAGCCTTCATCTTAGAACGGGGGGGTATCAGCCGCACTCGCATTTTCACCAAAATTCATTTAGCACTGATCGGATGCTATAGCTGGCGAGGCATTCCTTCGCTGCCCCCTTGGGTGATGCTGTTGCCTGAACAATTCCCCTTTAATATCTACGAATTATCCAGTTGGGCACGCTCTAGCACTGTTCCTCTACTAATTGTCTTAGACCGCAAGCCTGTCTTTCCAGTCAATCCCAAAATTACTCTGAATGAGCTATATGCAGAAGGCGTAGAAAATGTCAAGTATGCATTACCCCGCCAGTCGGATTGGACAGATGTATTTCTGGCTCTGGATGATGCCTTTAAGTTTGCAGAAAACCTAAATCTTGTTCCCTTCCGGGAAGAAGGCATTAAGGCGGCGGAAAAATGGATTTTAGAGCGGCAAGAAGTAACGGGAGATTGGGGTGGTATTATCCCCGCTATGCTGAACTCACTTTTGGCGCTGCGCTGTTTAGACTATGATGCAGCAGATCCAATTGTTTATCGGGGACTCAAGGCAGTGGATAACTTTGCCATTGAAACCGAGGACAGTTATCGGATGAATTGCTGCATTTCACCCGTTTGGGATACAGCATGGGCGATGCGGGGACTAATCGATTCAGGTTTTGCACCCGATCATCCAGCCATAGTCCAAGCAGGGGAATGGTTGCTAGACAAACAAATTTTAGATTACGGCGATTGGGCGGTTAAGAATAAGCAAGGAAAACCGGGAGCTTGGGCGTTTGAATTTGATAATCGCTTTTATCCGGATGTGGACGATACAGCAGTTGTAGTCATGGCACTTCATGCGGCACGACTGCCGAATGAGAAGTTAAAACAAGCCGCAGTTACTCGTGCTGTCAATTGGATTGCCTCCATGCAGTGCCAAGAGGGGGGTTGGGGCGCGTTTGATGTGGACAACAATCAAGATTGGCTCAATGCTATCCCCTATGGCGACCTGAAAGCGATGATCGATCCCAACACAGCGGATGTAACCGCACGGGTTTTAGAAATGCTGGGTTTGGGCAACTTGTGGATGGAGCGAGGCAGGAGGGAAAAAGCGATCGCGTATCTCTTGCGCGAACAAGAATCCGATGGTTCCTGGTTTGGCCGCTGGGGCGTCAATTATATCTACGGAACCAGTGGTGCTCTTTCTGCTTTAGCGCTTGTCGCCCCTCAAACCCATCGTCGCAGTATTGAACGAGGTGCTGATTGGCTGGTAAGGTGCCAAAATCCGGATGGCGGTTGGGGTGAAACCTGTAGCAGCTACGATGATCCAAGCCTCAAAGGGAAAGGCAAGAGTACAGCTTCTCAAACAGCTTGGGCTTTGATTGGTTTAATTGCAGCAGGTGAGGCAACCGGCCAATTTGCCAGTGAAGCGATCGCAAGGGGGGTTAACTACTTGATAGCCACTCAGCAAGCTAATGGCACTTGGGACGAATCAGAGTTTACAGGGACTGGTTTTCCCAGTCATTTTTATCTAAAATATCACTTCTATCAACACTACTTCCCACTTATTGCTCTAGGTCGCCATCAATCTGTGTTGAGTCAGTTATAATCCGCTTATTATTATCCGCTTCCTAATTCTTATCACTTGTTTGGGCAGCAACCAAGCTGCTGTTAATGCAGCCTCCTGGGATGCTGAGTTTAATTTTTCATAAAGCTTACTGTACAAACAATATCCCTTTTGCCTCCTGTTCTCTTTTGCCTTCTTGCACTAGCGAGCTTTCTGGCAGCTTGTATGCGCTGTCAGAACCAATTTTTTCTCTAATCCCATGAATTCTGATTGTAGAGAACGGGTTCAGACTTGCACCAAAAGTTTTATGACTTGGAGCATTAGCTTGGAGTTTTTCGTGATGTTTCAAAAAGGGTTGAACTCCTACCGCATAGAACTTAGCGGTGAAACAACTTGTTTTACTCACGAAATTGTTGTATAAATCAACGGCATAATTCCTCATTTTTGTTGGGAGATAATTTAATCACCCAAGAGGATAATTTTTTCATCTAATATTTTGAGAATGACCTGTCAATTTAAACCATTTAAGTTAAATTTTGATACAAAAATAATAAAAATAAACCTCACCAATCAAACTGTAATTATTTTGCATAGGGAATTCTGGAAGGAGAGAAATAAAACTAAACGGGTGAAATTAACAAGCAGCCTTCATTTAAAGTATGATAGATGGCTTGGTAAAAATGGCTCAGTAGGATAAACCTAATCTTAATCAGGAAGAGTAATGAATGTTGCGATAATGCAAGTGACAAAAAAGGATATGTTGGATTGTAAATCGGTGTAAGAATTAATCAGAGGAGTGCAACAAATGGCTCTACTTAAAGATGCCTTAGAAGTTCTAGCAGAAACGAGTCGGACTTTTTACATCCCAATTAGTCATTTACCCTTGGGACTGCAAGAAGCTGTCACATCAGCTTACTTGTGTATGCGTGCAATTGATGAAATTGAAGATCATTCGGTTCTGGATAACCCGACTAAGGCGAAACTATTGCGACTGATGAGCCTGAAATTGCAAGCCGCCACTGAAAATTTTGCGATCGCAGACTTCTCTGACGGATTTAGCTTACACCAAGAACTACTCCCGGAAGTCACTATCCGTATAAGTGAATGGGCGCTACTCGCACCTGAAAACATTGCCTTTCGGATTTGGGATACGACAGCAGCCATGGCAGATCGGATGGCATACTGGGCCGAGAACAATTGGAACATTCAAACCGAATCAGATTTAGATCGCTATACTTTTAGCGTTGCAGGTGCGATCGGACTATTACTTTCTGATTTGTGGGCTTGGTACGATGGGACACAGACAAATCGTACCCAGGCAGTTGGGTTTGGACGGGGGTTACAAGCAGTCAATATTCTTCGCAACCACGCTGAAGATTTGACGCGAGGAGTGGACTTTTTTCCAGAGGGTTGGAGCAATGAACAAATGCAAGCCTATGCTCGTCGCAACCTCGCACTAGCCGATGCTTACACCAACTCACTGCCAGAAGGGCCAGCTTTAGATTTTTGTCAAATTCCCCTAATATTAGCTCACGGAACCTTAGATGCACTCAGCCACGGCAGAGAAAAGCTGACGCGCACAGAAGTGCTTGCTCTCCTTGAACAGGTGAGTGCGCGTGAACAAATGATTGGGTAAATTTATTGCTGTCACCATAAAGGTTGAGACTTTCTTTAACTAGCCCAAATGACCATGTAACAGTAGTAAATCTTCTGTCTCTTGCTATACAAGCTATCAGTTGGGCTGATGTATTGACGTTAGCCCTCAGGTAGGACTTGTGAAGCAGTTTGAGTTCAGGACTCGCTCTCTGTACCTGTGCAGCAGTTGTCATATTCCACCCTACCGTAGTCTAGTTTAATAATGCGGTCTGCTAAGTGAAAATAGCGGTCATCATGACTGATGACTAACACAGCTTTCCCCCTGTCTCTCAGCTTGGAGAGAAACTGCGTGTAAAATATGTCTTTGAATGGGGGGTCTTGGTCTGCTGCCCACTCGTCAAATAGATAAATGGGTCGATCTTCCAAGTAAGCTGTCAGTAGTGCTAACCGTTTCTGCTGTCCTTGGGAAAGGGCAGTAGTCGAAAGTCTTCCCTGTTTCACATTAACTTTGTACTCGAGCTGGAGTTGCTTGAGGTATTCTCTAGCTTGCGTATCTAAATCTGCCTGATCAAATCCCAGTAGTCGCTCAAACAGATAAAAGTCAGAAAAAACAACAGAAAAGTGCTGGCGATACCACTGCCGATTTTGTTGATGAATCGGTTGTCCATCTAACCTAATTTCTCCAGTTTCCGGCATATAGAGTCCGGTAATCAGTTTTGCCAAAGTTGATTTACCACTGCCATTGCCACCAATGATGAATACGAGTTCTCCAGGTTGCAGTGTCAAGTTGATGGGGCCAACTGTAAAGTTGATATCGTCCTGGCCTCTATAATAGGTATGAGTTACGCCCTTGAGTTCTAAACGATGCCAGGACGACAGCATTTTCGGGGGAACTATTTCTCCTTCGGTGGAACTACTCAACGAGAAACCGAGAGCCTCAATTTTTTGTAAAGCGACGTTGGCTTTACCAATTAGGGGAAGCTTGCTGACAATATTATCTAACGGGCCAATTAAATAGGTGAACGTCAAGACATAGCCGGAGAGAGTTTGCAGATTGATCACCATGAGGTTCGGCAGCACGAAGAGTACTAAGCCGATGGCAAAGAAAAAGATGAGTTTACCCCAACTATCTGTAGTGGCAAATAACGTCAAACCTTGGGTATTATGACGACGGAAGTTAGCGGCTGAGGGTTGCAAATCTTCGTTGAGGAAGTCTTGGCGGCGTTGATAGTTGAGTTTGAGTTCTTTGACTCCTGTGGTAATCGTGCGAAAGTGGTTAAACAGCTGGTCTTGTTCTTCACGGGCAAGAGCGAGTAATTGCCGCCCTCGTTTCAGGAGTGTACCGCAACTACCCATTGCGATCGCAGACAACACTACCACAATGAGAAAGACTTTCCCAGAAAGCCAGGTGATGTAGAGTAAGCCTCCTGCGACAATGGCTATGTTAATGCACAAGAAGGGAACAACATAAACCGCGTTAGAAATGGCTTGTACATCTTCTGTCAGTGTTGCCAATAGCCGGGAGAAACCTAACCTTTCGAGATGACTTAATTCAGTGGCAAGAATCTGGCGACTCAGGCGCATCTGGAGTTGGAAGATAGCATTTTGCGAGAGGCGAATCAGCATTACCCTTGCCAAGATACTGCTCAAAAGGGCAACTCCTGCCAATCCTGCAAAACCCCAAGCAATCGCGTTTGATGCCCCCGTCTTGCCGCTTCCTACAGCATGACTAATCAGTGCAATCAATCCCGCACTGCTACCCCCACTCAAAAATCCGGTGATAATTGCGATCGCCACCATTTTCCACGACGAACGCAAGAGGAAGTAAATTAAGTTCATGAAACTATTAACTTTGTAATAGAAAACAATTATCCTTGCTCACTTAACTAAGAACAATGAGCAACAACCTTTGATAATGGATAAGTGATCAGGCTGTATGCAACTTTTAGACTTAAGGTTGTTCCCCCCTTGTTAAGGGGGGTTAGGGGGGATCTACAACTGTGATACTCCTCGGAAGATCCGCCCAACCCCCCTTGAAAAATGGGGCTAATAAGAAATTGCACATTGCGTCAAATAACTAACAGGAGTAGCCAATGAGACAGTTACAAGAACCAAGAGAGAAGCCATTACCCAGTTTTTCAATCGTGTTAGAAACAGAGAACTTGGCTAATGCTGACCTTAACGGTTTGTCTGGCTCTTTAGCATCACTCGCGAGTCAAGATCTTTCGCCTACCAATGCCAATGAGGTGTGGTTGATTGATAGTGGGGATGCTCCTGTCAACTTGCTAGAGCAGCTTTGTGAGCAATATCCCTGGATTAAAGTACATCGAGTGCCATTAGGAATAGGTTACTACAAAGCTAAAATGCTTGGAGCTGAATTGTCTACAGGAGAAATAGTAGTTTACTTTGACTCCGATTGCCGCTACGAAACGAATTGGTTGAGGAACATCCTCACCCCCTTCACTCAGAAAAATGAGGTGCAAATCGTTGCTGGAGAAACCATGACACGAGGTTTAGGCGTTTATGGTACAGCGATGGTGATAGCTTACATCTTTCCCCCCTTTTCTGGAGAGAAAAGTTTGAGTCTCACCTCTGGGTATTTCCTCAATAATGTGGCGTTTCGCCGTGAGTTTTTGCTCCAACATACTATTCCCACGGAACTGCCCCTTTATCGCGGTAACTGCGCGATTCACGCTCATCATCTTCTTCAGCAGGGTTATACCATCTGGAAACAGCCACAAGCGAGGGCTACTCACGCTCCCCCATCAAGCTTATCGCACTGGTTCTGGCGATTCTTATTGATTGGTCACGATTACTACTGGCAGAACACTCTGCTTGCTCAAACTCATATCACCGAAAATAGCAATCTGCGCTTTGCTGCTCCGCACCATGGTTACGCAAACGCAACAGCGCTTCGCTATCGCAAATCGATGTCTGGATTTAAAGGGAAGGTACAAGTATTTTGCGATCGCATCAGCAAGATGTTAGCCTATGAACCGCGTCATTTAATTTACTTGCCTTTTGCTATACCCGTTGCCTTGAGTGCAGCCACTCTAGTTGCAGTAGGTTATATCATCACTTCTTTTAAGCCCAGCTACTTGCTGAAGACTTACAACCAGATTTTGGGAGAAGTGTAAATCTCGGGTTATTGACAAAAATCTTGTGGGATGAGCCGAAAAGCCCGTCCCAACGCGAGCAATACTCAGAGATACCTATGAAGAAGCTTTGAAGAATGCTCAAGAGGTATTAGAGCTTTAAAACAAGCAAAGCCCACCTCTTTTAAGGGTGGGATGTAGCGTTGGCGCTTTTAAGCGCCGTTCCCTTCCTTTAGCTTATAAACGGTAATTCGTTCGACTCCTACAGCATCAAGAATCTTCTTTCCTGGTTCCCTGCGACCTCGCAAAACATCGTTAACATAAGCGGCTGACAAGTCGTTGTCTTGAGCAAACGCAGTCTGCAATCCTGCATATCTTGAGCTGATAACAGATTGAATATAGGAGATTAGTTCGTCTTTGTTCATCGAGCAAATACCACTAATAAGCTTGTTGGTGGTATAATAGCAGTCATGAAAACACTGAAGTTCAATCTCTACAGTCACAAGCGGAATAAATACCTCTCATCGTAGACGTGATTGGTTTTGGAAGCTTGCTCATAAGTTGACCAACCAGTTTGATGTACTGTGCTTCGAGACTTTGAACTTGAAGGGAATGCAGCGTCTATGGGGACGCAAGGTTAA
Organism: uncultured bacterium; assembly: GCA_966675205.1. Lineage (GTDB taxonomy): Bacteria > Cyanobacteriota > Cyanobacteriia > Cyanobacteriales > Coleofasciculaceae > JBFLZA01. The sequence continues at coordinate 12,966 of CBKWLJ010000041.1, read as the reverse complement.
TGATTTGGCATTAGGCGACTTCCTCCAGATTCTAGAATGGGTAGCCAAGAAGAAGGGCAAGCAAGTCATCTACATTGACCCCTGGTATCCATCCAGTAAAACTTGCTCATGCTGTGGTCATGTCCTAAAGAAACTAGAGCTTTCTGAAAGACGTTGGCGCTGTCCATCCTGTCATAGTGTGAACGACACAGTAGCAACGTAAAGATTGTAGAAGCGGGGCTAGTCAATCGCAGCAAATACAAAAAATAGGTTAAGCTTATTAACGGCTATAGCCATGCTCTCTCGGCTGTCAAATCTCAGTGATTGTTCCAGCCTGTCATTTCTAAGCCGCCTGAGCTTGTGTGAGGAATTTAGTGAGACGTTTGGAGGAAGCCGTTTATTGGTTTCCGACCTGATAAAAGCATCAGCAATTCTCTACGGTGTTGACTAACCTTAGCAAGCCTATGAAAGTGTATTTGTTTCTTTTGCTCAGATTGTCCTCTGGGAGAATAGTCCAGAATCTGTAATTGACTAGAACCATCGTCGTACATAAAAGTTCGGATAATTTTCTAGGCTCATAGTCCATTGTTTTAAGAATGGATGAGCTTAGAGCCAAGGCATCCTTAAACACAAAAAATTATGAATTATAAATTATGAATTATGAAATGATTTGTAATTTAGAGGGAGTTGAAGTTCCTACCAAAAAATTAGTGACCTACACCAAAGCCGAGTCGAAATCTCCTTCTAAAAGCCTGAATCCTTAATTCATAATTCAGCATTCATAATTCCTAATTTAACGTTTCTGTGGGATGCCAAGTTCGTTTGTGCATTTTTATCCTTTACTACCCAACGCGAGTTGGTGAAATCGTTTTCCAACACACAATGTTCCAGTTCATTCTTAAGTCTCTCACAAGCTTTTTGCTCCTGCTATCTGGAATTAAGCCAGCAGTTCTACCACAATTTAAAGTTGAGCTACCTAACCTTGATCGGACACAGCTATTCTCGAAAGCTGACGAGCTACTGTCTCTCAACCCTTTTTTCCAATCCCCGAAAACTACACCCATCTATACCTCCGCTAGTAAGGAAGTAACAGCACTGAGACGGGCAATTATTGGTCAAGAAAGTGGCGGTAACTTCCTAGCAGTAAATCCAGACTCAGGAGCTTTAGGTTATGGACAGCTCATGGAATTTAACGTTGCACCTTGGACAAAAGCCGCTTTAGGACGGGCGTTGACGCCAGAAGAATTTTTGCATAGTCCTGAGGCTCAAATTCAAACGATTGACTACAAACTAAATGAGTATTTACAGCGTGAATTAGCTTTCTCCGGTAGCAAAAGCCTTAGCGGCGCTTCAGCACCAGCACTACGATTAAGTACAGAAGAAGTAGCAGTCAGGCGTGTAGCTTCGACTTGGTATAGTGGCAATCCAAATCTCTGGAATAATACCCGTCCTCAGTACTACAACGGACGCCCCTATCCCAGCATCGCCAGTTACACAGCCTCAGTCTGGCAGCGTTACCTGATAGAAATACAACTTGCTTAATTAAGCTTCACGATCGCGCTTACAGGCTGCATCTAAGCGCGATCGCAGATATTAAGTCTTGGTAGTATTGCCAGGTGCAATCAAGTCAATGAAGGGATTTCAGGCTATGGGTAAAATCAGCCCAGGTAAGCGGATAGCTGCAATGAAACAGAATGCGATCGCCCTGAAGGCACTACGCCTATTGACCGTAAAAGCCGCCGTACACTTAGGTTCGGCTATTTCTCCCTTTATTTTAGTACAAATGTACTAAAAATGTATTATCCTATGACTAAGGAGGTGCACCGTAGACCCCCAAACTACAGGTAGTGGTGAAAGGAAGACTTGATCCGCCGCCGTCTACAACAGCGCTTTCACTCCAGTAATTTTCCCATAATTTTGTATTAATTAGCAGCACTCCTACTTTTGTGAGTGTTCTCTATCGATTCATCTATCCGCTTTTTGCAGTTATAGCGGCGGGAAAGACATAGCCAATTTTCTGGCACTTTTACTGCAATTCTATTATTTGTTGTAGCTTAATCTCACTCAATAATCGCTCTTAAAGCCACAGCGAAATGAGCGAGTTTACTCTTAATAATTCCACACTTATCAAGGTTATATCCTAGAACAATATGCATCCTGAACGGAAGCATTATTGGTCTTAATTAAGTGTATGAATTATTGAGATGAATGAAATAAGCTTCTCTGTTTTGCAGAGATTCGCTGTTGATTTTTTTGTTTAATGTTGATGTTTTTTAAGGAGGAACAAAAAATGCCACCACCAACTTTACTTCCAAGGGAGGAAAAGCTGATGACACCACCAGAAGCACAAAAAAAGTCGCTGATGCAATGGCTCAAGCAACTCAAATTGCCACGAATCAAAATAGAGCAATTTCTATTCGGTGGTGCGGTAATAGCCGCTATTGGCTTAGCCGTTACTCAGCCTGAGTTTGCACCGCCCAAGCAGGGAATCGATCCCAATCAGTTTTGTCAGGAGTTTGTGCAGCCAAAAGCCGCAGTCACTCGCGAACAGTTAGCGAAACTTCTAACTATTCCAGAGCGGGATAAGCGAGCCAAAGTGCAGGCGCTCGTAAAGCAGCCTTATTGTAAGATGCCGAGTTTGAACATCCGAGCTGGAGCCACGACGGAACGCGATGTCTATCCCTTGGCTTCTGATCCGCAAACGTGGCTAGTCGTTGCCTATGAAGGAGACAGCTATGTGGGATATGGATTTAAACGGGATTAAGGCTGCACTTTCTGTAGTGGTAACACTGTTTGCGATCGCAGGCTGTACCCCACAACCCGTCGTAGAACAACCACTAGACGTGCAGCTTTACCAAGCTTGGGAGTTGCAACCGGGAGATGTTGTCGCAAGTTTTCCAGTATCGGGAGGACTCGGTGATATTTCGATCGCATTGCAGGGAAATAAAATTTACGCTCCCTATGATGGCCGGTTGCAACCCAACAAACCAGGCTGTGCAGTGTTTTCCAGCCCTGACGTACCGAATTATCTGTTACGTCTTTGTGGAGTGAAAAACCCGCAGTTTGGACAACGGCGAGCAGGGGAAGCGATCGGCACAGCCGATACGTTGCAGTTCGCCATCCTTAACAAGCGTCCTGATGGGCTGTGGGCGTTAGTTGAACCTTCAAAACGAATTTTGGAGCAAATGTTACAGCCCCGTTAAAACTGCCACTGTTCGGTCGATAACAGTGGTGGCGTGAAAATCTCGGTGAATGCGATACCGCTTAATTGTAGTTATCAAACACATCGAGATAATTCAGAAAAAGGCAAAAGCAAAACGCACTTTTTATTCTATTTTTTCATGGCTTTTGCCTTTTTATTTCTGGTAATGGGTAATTCAAAATTCAAAGTTACCTATTACCTATTACCCAATTCATCGGTAAAACAGCCATGAAACACTATCTCAAAATTGCAATTAACTTTGTCGCCAGCTTGTTTGTCATGGTATCAGGAACCATGCAGGCGGCTCAAGCGGATGAGGTGTGGCTGGATTTCTCGGTTCCGGAGGCTGATATTGTACTCGCTTCCCCTGCTGTAAAAAGCGCTCCTGAAGCAGTACCAAAAGCCTTTAATTCTCAGCCTTCAAATGTAAGCGCTGAATCGTTGGGCGTTGGTGGGACAATTCAATCTACCCCACCTCAGACAAGAGTACCTAACACTCTAGAAGTAATCAATCCTTCAGTGAACATTAGGGAAAACGCTACCCAATCCATTGCACTGGATTTTGGCGTGCCGAACACAACTGTTACACCCATACCTGTTGTGCCTCGCGCCTCGGCTCCAACGATACCAAACAACCCTGAACTGACACCACCTCTAAAAACTGAACCACCCCCCTCACCGAAACCCTCACTCAAACCCCCAAGCGTTGAGGTGATTAAAACCCCAACCTCGCAATCACCAACTGGTAAAACTACCAGCCAGAAAGTGACAGCACTGAGGCGGGCAATTATTGGCCAAGAAAGCGCAGGGAAGTTCTGGTTAGTCAATCCTGACTCAGGCGCTTTGGGATATGGCCAGTTGTTACGAGTAAACGTTGCACCTTGGACAAAGGCAGCGTTAGGACGGGCGCTGACACCTGAAGAATTTTTGGCTAATCCTAAGCTACAAATTAAAACCATTGACCACAAGCTCAATGAGTATCTCAAGCGCCAATTAGCTTATACAGGTGGAAAAAATGAAGAACTAGCAATTAGGCGTGTTGCTTCAACTTGGTACAGCGGTAATCCCAATCTTTGGAATAATACCCGTCCTCAGTACAGTAATGGACGGCGCTATCCTAGTATCGCCAGTTACACACGCTCTGTATGGAAGCGCTATCTGAGGGAAATGGGTTGATTCATACCTTTGGAATTTATCAATAATTCCGGAGGTATTTTATTGATTTAAGCCTATTGAAGAATGAGGAATGCAAGAAGGCGATCAATCTTCTATTCCTTGATGTCTTTCGCCTCTTTGAGGTGACTGAAAAAAAGTGTGATTTTAATACAGCGATAGACAACGACCTTGTAAACTCATAACGGATAATTGCGATCGCAGCTTCAAGTTGAAAACTAAGGGGCATTTCTCAATCATGTCGAAGATGGGCAAGCTAGTCATCACGTTTCTGGTAACATTGTTCCTCATTATTTCTTTCCAATCAGAGGTTAGGCTCCAGACTGAGGTTGAAGGACTTGAAAACCAGCGCATTGTCTTCGATAGGACGCAAACACTCTCTGAATTTCGCTGGAACCTGAACGAGTTGAAGCCATCTATTCCCAAAGATTGGTCATCGTTTCGGTTTCTGGTTATGGAGATGAAAGCCTCCTCACCCCAGAAATTTCAGCTAAGGCTGTATACGCAAAAAAAAATGGCAGGAGTAAACATTTACCCATCCCAGAATGCCTGGATTCGTGTAGCACTACCCTTAGAAATATTTGGCAAATATACGCCGAGATATAATCCTGGTCAGCCCTCATTTTTGAACTCGATACAACCCAGCCATATTATGGTTGACACCGGGCCTGATGTCTCTGTTAATAATATCGAAGCCATTGCGATCGCAATGCAAGAACCAGTCGGAGAACCAACCCTGGAATTGCGATCGCTTAAGTTAACCAAGGACTTTCCTAGCAATGACGTGCTAGATCCAAAATCACTTGTTGATGAGTTTGGGCAATGGATTCCAGAGGATTGGCCCGATAAAGTCCGAACGCTAGAACAGTTAAAAAAAGATTGGAGGCAAGAGGAGCAAGCATTAAAACCGGGCGACTTCGGTTACTGCCGATATGGGGGCTATTGCCAGACAAAAACCACAGCCACAGGATTTTTTCGCGTTGAATTGATGGATGGAAAATGGTGGCTTATCGATCCGGATGGACACCTGTTTTTTTCCACTGGCGTCAACATTATCAACACAATCAGCCCAAGCAACAGAACGCCAGTTCAAGGACGCACTTCTATCTATAAAAAACTGCCACCTGAAGAGTTGCTTCCCGCCATCTCAATCGATGCCTCACCTGAAGTGTCTTTTTATCTGTGGAATATCGCACGACGATTGGGTCAACCCTTGACTCAACCTTGGATCGATTTGACCATTCGCCGGATGCAGGCATGGGGATTAAACACAATTGGCAACCTCTCCGCTCCAGAACTCAACGACGCTCGTCGCCTGCCTTACACCTTGCGTTTGAGAGAAAAGAATTGGGAGACTCAAGTCACCTACCTAGAACTTCCAGATGTCTACTCAGAGGAGTTCGTCCGCAGCACTGATGTTGCTGCTGCACAACAATGTGCTCCCCGCAAAGATGACCCCTATCTGATTGGATATTTCATCAATAACGAGCCGCCTTGGCCGGGAAATGAACTCAGGATTGTTGAAATGATCTTAGCTGGCCCCGATACAGCCACTCGTCGTGAGTTACAGCAGGATCTCACTCAAGGAGACACACCAGAACGTCGCAAGGCATTTTTCTACCGCGCTTACGAGAAATATTTAGAAGTCATTGATGCCGCGATTCGGAAGCATGACCCGAATCACCTCAATCTCGGTCTTCGGTTTGCTGGGTCAGCTCCTGATGAAATGGTGAGAGCATCACACAGTTTTGACATATTCAGTTTAAACGACTATGCATTTAGCCTGAACAAGGAAAAGATAGAGAAGTTTTCTCAGTTAAGCGGACGCCCAATCCTCATCGGTGAATTTCATTTCGGAGTGCCGGGACGAGGAATGTCTGCTGGAATCAGACAAGTTCGGGATTACAAGGAGCGGGGAGTTGCTTATCGCTACTATGTGGAAAATGCAGCGACAATGCCTGAAATAGTAGGAACGCATTGGTTTCAGTGGGCAGATCAACCCAGCACTGGGCGTTCTTTTGATGGTGAGAACTTCAACATTGGTCTAGTTGATACTACAGATCGTCCCTATCCCGAGTTAATCGAAGCCATGCAAGCCACACACCGACGACTATACTCGATTCGCGCTGGGGAACAAACTCCAGTTACGCAAAAACCAGAAGCACATTAACAATTCGTAGTTCGTAATTCGTAATTGACTTGTTATTTGGGGATTTAAGCCCCACCTAAAAGTAGACGACCTCAGACATCGGGGACTGGAGACCCGTCTTTAATTACGAATTACGAATTTATAATTACGAATTATTGTTGATAGTTTTTTCCCTGTTCTCCTCCAGCGATTGAATCCAAGATGAGAAGCATGGGATGCTTGACTCAGATCTTGCACATTGTCATTAAGCGTAGGGTGGGCAGTCCCTATCAACATATTGCTACCTTCCAAGGGTATTCAAAGCACTGCCCACCTTACATGAATCATGCTTATTGAGACTGGTGCAAGATATCAGTTGAGGAACTTGATAAAATTCGCTTGATTGTTCCCAAGGATATCCTGTAATTATGTCGAATCAATCTCCCATCCCAGTCGTTGTCAATGGAGCTTGTGGCAAAATGGGCCGCGAGGTCATCAAGGCGGTTTCCCAAGCCGAGGATATGACCTTGATTGGTGCTATAGATCACAACCCCAACTATCTTGGGCAAGATGTCGGAGAGATTATTGGATGCGGCCCTCTGGAAATTCCGGTTTTGAACGACTTGCAAGCGAATTTGGTACTTGCCACCCAGGAAAAAGTACAGGGAGTCATGGTTGATTTTACTCACCCTGACAGCGTTTATGAGAATGTGCGAGCCGCTATTGCCTATGGGGTGCGTCCTGTTGTCGGTACCACCGGTTTAAGTCCAGAGCAAATTCAAGAACTCGCCGACTTTGCTGAAAAAGCCAGTACCGGCTGCTTAATTATTCCCAATTTTTCCATTGGCATGGTACTACTTCAGCAAGCTGCCATACAAGCGTCTAAATATTTTGATCATGTGGAAATTATTGAACTACATCACAACCAAAAAGCTGATGCGCCCAGTGGCACTGCCATTCAAACCGCCCAGATGTTAGCCGAATTGGGAAAAACCTATAATGCAGCTATTGTTGAAGAAACCGAAAAATTAACAGGTGCTAGAGGTTGCAGCGCGGATGAAGGTGTTCGCATTCATAGTGTTCGCCTACCTGGATTAATTGCTCACCAAGAAGTCATTTTTGGTTCTTCAGGTCAAATTTACACTCTGCGTCACGATACTACAGATCGATCCAGCTTTATGCCAGGAGTGCTGCTTTCTATTCGCAAAATTACTCAACTCAAATCCCTCGTCTACGGATTAGAAAAAATCCTCTAAACGCCAACTATGCTAATTCCAATCACCCGCCAGAAGTTTGAGCAACTCGTTCCCATCATTGCCACTGGTCCCCAATACGCCTATTTCTGGGGTAAATTTCCAGATTTCTTAAAACGACTCTTGATTTCTGTAATCGCTGTCGTTGGCGTTTTGCTTTTAAACTCTTTTTTTGGGGATCAGTTTCATGGGCTGCGTTTGTTACTCTGCATTATTGCTGGGCTGTACTGGCTTTGGGGACCCATCTACTGGGCAACGCTGCGTAACCTGGAGATACGCCGCCACCCCTACAGTGGCTTCTGGCGTGGTGAGGTGGTAGATGTATATATCACAGAAGAGTTGATTGGTAAAGAGGAAACCGTCAACAATCGCGGTGAGCTTGTCATTGTGGAAAACCGGGAGCGACGATTGAATGTGGAAGTTGAGGACGAAACTGGGTTTGGCACAAACCTACAAGTACCACTGCGTCGCATCCACAAGGGGATTGCTCCGGGTCAAGTGGCGGAGATGTTGGTCTTGTCTTATCAACCCGATTTGAGAAACATTGTTCAAACCACTGACATCTATGTTCCCAGTTTGAACCGTTGGGTTAGTGATTATCCTTACCTACAAAGGGAAGTTTTTGCTCAAGTAAGCCAGAGGTTGAGTCAAGCCCAAGAAGAAGATTATCCCGCTAGTGGCGTGAAACCCAAGCGCCGTAGACGTTGAACTGTGGGAAATTTTGCAGAACTTTGCTCCTGTCTGTTTACTCCCGGTCTTCCTCTGCAATTTTTTTGCTGGGGAGGGAGTAAGTTTTTTGGAAAAACCATAAACCCTCATCCGTACTTTTTAACTGATTAACTGATACCCGTGGCGTCCTGACCATATGCTTGCCAAGCTAAGTCTACCAATCCATTAACGATCGCAGCAGCCACCACCGCACTCCCTTTACGACCTTCAATCCGAATGTGAGGAATTAAAGAGTCTTTCAGGCGGTCTTTAGCAACATCAACATCGACAAAACCCGCAGGTGTGCCAATCACTAAAGCGGGTTTAATTTCTTCAGCTTCGATTAACTCAATCAGTGCTGTCAACGCGGTTTGAGCCTGACCCACCACAAAAATTCCTTCTGGATAGCGCCTAGCTAGCGTTTGAATGCCCCAAGCGGCTTGTGTCTTCTCCTTTTGGGGTCGCGTCAGCGCTTCCATACTGCAATACACAGGATTGGCAAAAGTATTTTGTATGTGAGGTGTAATTCCCACTTGTACCATCGGCACATCCACCACAATTGTGGTACGAGCCGCCAAAGCCGCAGCTCCAGCTTGTAAGGCACGCTCAGAAAAACGAATTAGAGACAGATATTCAAAGTCAGCCGTCGCGTAAATGACCCGGCGCACAATCTCGTACTCTGCCGCTGTAAAGATATGTTCGCCAACTTCGCGGTCAATAATTGCCAAACTTTGGGCATCTGTTGCATGCCATTCCATCATTTCTCTCAATCCAAATATAATTAGTCGATTTTAAATCCCAATAACTTTAGGCGGGGAGGCTCCGGACACGAAGAGAGACTTTTATTATGGCTAATTAGACGAATTGGCTATTATAGCAAAAGGCAGAAGGCTCTAGGGCAGAAGGTTTATTAGTAGTACGTAGTCGTTTGGGTCGTTAATCTGCCCTAACCTTTATGGCGATAGCTATATACCAAATTCAGGTTCATTATCCCCTATTTCAGCATGAGCAAAGGGACAGGCTTTACAGCCCGTCCCAACAGGACCTATTTAAATAGTGGAATCGCTGAGTTTAGGTTTCAGATGTAGAAGATTGACTAACGATGGGTGACAAGTAAGCCACTAGAAAACCGAGAATGAAGCCGATAACATTCCGAAATAGCGGCAACCACTCCGAGGTGCGCGACACTACCGGACCAATTCCGAAGGCGATAAACAACATACCCCACAGAGGTGAGAAGATTAACGCCCACTGCCAAGCAAAAATCTGTCCTTCTTTGCGGGGAATCGCAGCAAATCCACAGATGAATCCACCCAAGACTGAAGTCACCAGAGTCAGAATCCACTGTTCTCGAGGAAGACCGGGCACGACTTGGCACCCTCCCTGACGCAGGCAAGTTTTAATGGTTTCTAAGGATTTAACAATAGATTGATTTTCGCCATGTTCACGGATGTAGTACAGGTTGCCGAAGCGTGTCTGTAACTCAATCCAAAAGGTGCGAGGCAGGAATTGATACAAATCATCGCCAACATTGAACCCCAGCAGATTACCGCCTCGCGAGTCAGCAATGAGTAAAACACTTTTTTCGTCGAGTCCCCAGAAATCTTTGACAGCTCGCCCCGGTGTCCGGTCATACTGAGTTAAAACTCTGAGTTTCCATCCTGTTTCCGCTTCAAAGGTGTCTAGATCTTTGATGAGTGTTTCTTCCTGAAGTGTTGGGAGGAAGTTTGCCAGATCGATAATGGGTGTCTGCGTGTTGGGTAGTAATTCAGGATTATCGAAAGCTTGTGCAGCGGGTGCGATCGCCCAAACTGAAACGGCAAGGAAAAACGCTGCCAGAGATACCAGAAATCGTTTTGGAAAAAAGTGCTGCATATTGTATCTTATCAAACTTTCAAGCGTGGACACTATACGGATGCTTTAATCAACAAGTTAGGTCAAAGTAAGAATTTCTTTACACTTGTTTACTTTAATCTAATAATAAGGGCGATCGCAAAACCTTGATCCACTAAGTTTAATCATTAGACACACACTTAAACGCAGGGGCTTTTGTTCGTCTGAACTCGATCCCCTAGTTCCCTCTACAGTAGGCTTTATAGCTGTCGCCATAAAGGTTAGGACAGAGCTAACAGCCCAAACGACCATGTATCGGTAATAAACACAAGAGCCTTTTGCGCTCTGCCTTCTGCCTTTTGCTATATCTATCCTCATCCATTCAACGCTTTACTCTGCCGGAAAAATGGGCAGGAGCAACAATCAGAAATCATATGAGAATCCTGAGAATATCAGTGAAGTACACTGAGCATTCTCATTTTCCTTGCTTCTACAAGCCACTAATCTGAAAATAGGGGTCAGGGGTCAGGAGCCAGAATTCAGGAGTTAGAATTCAAGAGTCAGAATTCAGGAGAGGGATTTTTTCATTTTTTCGTTGTGAGCTTTAGAGACAGCCTCTTAGCACACGGGCGTCTGACTTAATAATCTGTGTAGTCCTCTGACGACTCTAAATCTTCCTGTTGCCTTAGGAATGGAGCATCACGACTAGCATCTTGATAGGAAGCATCCGGTGCGGTAGAGTCGCTGTATCTAGAGTCAGCATCGCGCCCTCGATGCATCTTATCGACTGACGAAGTTTCATCCATTGGATCGGTACTCTCACGCTCTCCAAAGTCTAGAGGTGTTCTTTGTGATGGGGGTAAGCGATCCACCGTTCGCCGTCCTGATGAAGGACGTCTCCAAGTTTTCCAGGCGGCTTTAACACCCGCCATCACACTGCGCGTGTTGAGCTGTACGTTGTTTGCTTGATTTTTAGCCGTGCTGATACTTTGATCCACTTGTTTAGCGACTTGACTGGCACTTTGTACGCCTTCACTCACTTCATCGGTCAAGTCACTAATTTCTAAACCCGTTAGGCGAATAGCTTCCAGAGTTGGCGGCAGTTCTCGACGCAGCGTATCAGCTAATTTTTCCACACTGCGAGCTGCCCGTCCTAACTCTTGCAAGGCGGGTAGTGCGGCGACTAAAACAGCCGTTAAGCTGACGGCTACCAACAGAATGGACAGTCCTAACCAAAATAGAGGGTCAATCACTGAATAGCTGCCTACAGTTGGTGGTCAGGAACTGATGGGCGAGAGTCAGTCGCCACTTCAGTTTTTGGATTTTTGAGTTCTACGCTCTCCCGTTGAGATGCTTCAATCCCTGCGGCGATCGCTTCTCGTAGTCGAGCCAATGTACCATCCCAGTTACGTAATGCACTTTCTGAAAGGCGATCGGCTTGCAGTTGTACGCTCGTCGATAGATCTTCGGCTAGTTCAGGTAAGGCATTTGCGGATTTCTTCAACAACTGCCGCGTATCTCGACCTGTGCGTGGAGCAATCAGTAGACCTACCACGGTTCCCATGGCACTGCCGAGTAACAAACCACTAATAAATGATGCAGCACTTTTCTTGGACATTTTTTCGTCTCTCTCCCTACACCAATTTTATGCAGATTTGCTCAGGGGAAGTGCTAGCTGAGGCCTGAGTTGTCTGCAAGCTGACAGTTGTTGCCCAGTTATTATCTACTAGGCGTTGAGCATTTAACATCCTTAAGATGCGATCAGCTTTGTCAATGTTCCCTTAATAGCTTAATGCAGTGTGGTTATTAGACACACGTTGGGCAAATATACAACGGATTTATACCTTAGCAGGATAGGCAAAAGATTAGACTCTCATTGCACTCACTTTCTGACTCGCCGTTGACGCCGTAATCGTCGTAATTGCGATCGCCTTACTAACCTATCCACTTGATTGCCCTGATTCCGCATAGTCGAAGAACGAACAGCAATTCGCAAAATTCTTTGTGCCAGACTGAATAATGCCAGAATTTGCTGCACTCGTTTGAGCTGAATTTCTAGTTGCTGATAACTAGATCTTAAGTTACTGACACCTAACTGCCCTTGGGAAATAGCTTGAGGAGCACCATGTAACGCATTATAAGTATCGCGCTCAAAGAGGGCTACAACATCAGCCGTTATGGCTAAGGCTCGACGTAAATTCCACAACTGCCAAGCCACATATAGGCATACAAGCGAGAGCAGTACATTAAAAACAACAGCAAAAATAATCATGTTCTTAAGCTGAATGGCACTGACTTAAGGGGCGATCGCAGTGAACCCAGAGGTGGTAAAAAAGTCTCCTAGGGTGGATTCTAGGGATTCACTGCCTAGGAGATTAACTTATAACGTGCCTCTACTATGCCCAATCGTGTCGAAATTCTCAAGCAGTGATTTGCTAACGCAGGGGATTGAAAAAGGAGACTGGTTATCTCTGGCGCAGCAAGTCGGAGCGGAAAAGATCTTTTTCCTAGATGATATATTCCTGAAATTGTTAAATCTCGGCGTTCTAAGCAGCTCAGGACTTACGCATGGATACCCTATATAGTAGGGGCGATTCATGAATCGCCCCTACAAATGGCGGTTTAACAGTAAATTTGCGTAAGTCCTGAGCTCTTGGTGTAAAGTAACCGATTGGATGAACCTGGAGTTA
>CBKWLJ010000040.1:0-30812 GCA_966675205.1 uncultured bacterium | reverse complement strand
CCCCCCCCGTTCCCCATTCCCTATTCAGGAGTTCCCGCCCCAAAGGGGCTTAGTCAGCGTCACTGCTTGACTCATGACGTATGGCCTTAGACTAATACAAGAGGACTCCAAGGTGGGACGTAGGAGGCTCTAAGGGAAGAGATCTCGTAGAGTAAGCTTTAGCTTTTTCAACTGGATAGTTATTTCCGTCGTGCTGTACTAGGTCGGGCGGTCGTTCCATCCCACTCTTACGTAGCCTTCCCGACCGCCTTTGGTTGTGAGCTTTAATTTATTTTGACGCGGAAGCGAACAAAGCCCACATTATTAGGGGCAGTGTTGGAGATATCTCCTAGCTGTAATGACACTGATCCGTTGGGGTTGTTTGGATTAGGACAAGGAGAGGTGACAGGAGTTAGAGATGGGGCAAATGTTCCCTGGTCTGCATCCAATACATTGCTTTGGGGTGTCTGTATGCCATTTTGATATAACAAAATCCCGCTCCCGACTTCAAAACTGTCAGGGATAAATGTAGTTCCGAGGGGAATGGGGTCACAGATGCGGGTATTGGTGACCGATTGGGTGCCATCAGAGAGAAAATAAAGGGTGTACTCGATGTCGTCTCCACTTTGTAAAGAGGTTTCTGAACCGAGTTGGGGAACACCTACAAGCCTTTCAGGAAGCTGAGACCATCCAGCAGCGTTGTCATGGGTATCATTTGGGTCATCCACAATTCTATTGAAATCAATCCCGCTCAGTGGCACACCCCCACGAGCTACATTCGTGATACGTTTCACGAGGCGCAAGCGTGGTTCTGTTGCTGGAGGTGTCGATAAATCCAACGGAGTCGGGTCATTATTATTAGTTGGGTCGCCATCATTATCCGGGTCTGGATTAAGACCCGTGGTGGACGTGTCGCTAGTGGGGCCAGCAGGACTTTGACCAGTTGCCTCAACTTGGTTTTCGTAAGCACCGAGGTTATTACCAGGAGTAATCGTAACAACCAGTTCAATCGTTTTTGTTTCACCAACGGCTAAGGTATCTGTCCCTGAGAGGAGATTGGTATCCGTAGTGCCATTAAAATTGCTGTTGGGAGTGAGATTACCTGGAGAGGAGCTAACGCGATTAACAGTGAATGGTGTGCTACCAAAGGTATTAGACAGATTTTCAGTGAGTTGGAGATTGTTGAGGTCAACATTCCCCAGATTCTGCACCACAAGATTGTAGGTGAGTTGAAAGTTACTGTTACCCAAATCAGTTATGGAAGTGGCTGCTTTAGCTACACCGATAGTGGGATTGCCAGTGACTTGTAAGGGGGTCGGGTCAGGGACTTCATCACCCGGTGGAAAAGGATAATCAGATAGAAGATTTGGCTGATTAGAATTGGGGAAAAGTGGACCTAATGTAGCTTGATTGAAGATTGTACCAGGGCTAATGGTACGCGGTACCTGGACTTGTACCGTAATCTCAGCAATGCTTCTAGCAGGAAGAGTCAATCCTGCAATTTCTAAGGTTCGAGTCCCACCAAAAGCGTTAGGGGTACCGCCTAAGGAATTGCTGAGCGTTCCAGCGACGAAGGTTCGTCCATCTCCAGGTAATTCGTCCCTAAATGTCAAATTGGAAAAGGGAGTAGAACGCCCATTAGCAATGCGATAGCTGTAGGTTACTGTACCTCCAGCAACAACTGTTTCAGGTTCAACGGTTTTTTCCATGGCGGGTGCAAAGGCACAGGATGCGCCGTCAAATCTTTCCACTGGACTGACACTTCCCAGGCGTTGGAATGTACCTCGGTTGGGATTGGCAAGATTGGCGATGTCACGAGCGACTAACAGAGTACCCGTTTCGTCGTAGGCGAAAAAGTTACCAAATGAATCAAAGAAAGAGCCACCGACAACCGCGTTATCGGTTAACGGCTCGCCAAAGTAATCGACTTGATCTGTAGTCAGGTCGATGCGAGCTAGCTGACGGCGAGTGTTGTCGAAGCCATAGAGCTGGTCATCGACAGGATTGAAAGCGATGTCGGCGAAGTTAGTGTCTACTAGAACCAGCGACCTGACCACAGAATTGGTTAATAGATTGATTTGAAAGAGATTGGGTTGACCTACTGGGCGACCTGTGACGTATAGGATGTAGTTGCCATTTCTATCGATATCCCCTGAAAAAACAAACTCTCCACTATTGGTTGGTATCTCAGGAAAATTAGTCGGTGAACCTAGTGGCGTCGCTGTTCCATTTGCAGAAATTTGATAAATGATAGGCGGGGTGGGACCTTCGGATTGGGGACTCATACCATAGATAAAGCTATCTTGAATATTGAAGCCTATGGCGTTGTACTCTACATCGGCGGTACCAATAGAGTTGAGTTCAAAAGGTCTTGTGTTGACCCTGTTGAGAGTACTTCTCTGTTCTCCTTGACTGATGTATAGTGTGCGATCGCAATCGAAAGGAGTACTCTGTTGTGCTAGTGTTCTTGGAAAGTAGCTGGTAACAACGATTAAAAGGGTTAAGCCGCTAATCAGTCCATATCGATAAATTGCTGAAAATAGTGATGCTCTCTTCAAAAGAGACTTAGTCCAAAAATTAAAAGAAAGCATCACTCTATAGGCAGAATTAATAGCGCCGTTAATGAAGATTCGAGAATTTCTCGTCCATCGGTGAAGCCAAGGTGGGCGGAAGTTGCGGTACATTTGCTTCAAGCCTCATTGTTACTCTTTTAGTGAAAAAAAAATTACAAAGTAACATAGTTAGAGTTCTGATGCCAAGAATTTTTGCCTTACTAGGATAGGTTTTTTTTAGCCAATCCATGTCTTTGTCAAAGCAAGAATTAATATTCAATCGAAATACTTATAAAACAGCATGATATTGAACAATTTTTGTCAAATTCATACAAATAAGGAGGCTAATTCTGTACAGATGAGGATTCCAACGCAGGAACACTATTTTCGCTGTTATGGCTCGGATTATCTTTCTTATACTGTTTTGCTAGGAGTTATTGGCAATCATAAAATAGAGTAAGGGCACGGCAATGCCGTACCCCTACAAACAATGTGTATTGCACTCAATAACTCTAAAAAAAGCCAGCTAGTCAGTACTAGCTGGTTCTTTTGATCAGTGTGATTGAAGAATCATCACTTACTAAATTCTCGACAACACCGAGAAAGAATTAGTCAATTTTGACGCGGAAGCGAATAAAACCAACGTTATCAGGAGCAGTAATGGGCAAATTCCCTAAGTCAACAAAGACTGAACCGTTGGCGTTGCTGAGGTTGGGACAAGGAGAAGTGACAGGAGTTAAACGAGAGAAAAAGGTTCCTTGATCTGCATCTTGAGCATTCGTTAGGACTGTATTTGTTGCTCGTTGATTTAACAATATTCCTTGACCGGGTTGAAAACTGTCAGGAATAAAGGTTGTCCTCTGTGGAATCGGGTCACAAATCTTGGCGTTAGTGACAGGTTGACCACCATTAGAGAGGTAGTAAACTGTATATTCGACTTCGTCTCCACTTTGTAAAAGGCTATCTGCACCAATTAGGACAACCCCTGGCAAAATGCCACCCGGAAGTTGAGACCAACCTGAGGCATTATCGTTAGGGTCATTGGGGTCATCAGCAAAGCCTTGGAAGTTAATTCCACCAATCGGCACACCGCCTCTCGTCGCATTAGTAATGCGTTTTACCAAGAGCAAATCTGGTCCTGGATCTAATGGGGTTTGGTCATTATTATTGGTTGGATTATTGTCATTATCAGGATCGGGGTTAATGCCAGCTTGCGATTGGTCAGTGACGGATCCAGAAGGACTTTGAGCCGTTCCCTGTACTTGGTTTGTATAGGTACGAGTTTGGTTTCCAGGGGTAATAGTAATGACCAAATCCAGGACTTTGGTTTGACCAATAGCTAAAGTATCTGTACCAGCGAGCAAATTGATATCAGTGCGACCATTGAAGTTGGGATTGGGAGTGAGGTCACCGCTCGGACTTGTGACACTATTGGGAGGAATCGTAAATGGTATGTCGAAGACTGTCGTGAGGTTTTCTGTAAGCTGGAGGTTGGTGAGATCCTGTTGACCGTAGTTGCGGGCACGAATTCTGTAGGTTACGGTTAAGTTTCCGCCACCAGCAGGGACAATAGACACAACTTCCTTAGCAACACCTAAAGCTGGTATTGGGTTAGCAGCGAAACTGACGGGTGTGGGGACGCTATTATTGGTTGGATCACCATCACCATCGGGGTCTGGGTTTGAGTTTACGTCATTTTGCGAGAGGTCATTAACCTGGGTGCCATCAGGACTTTGACCTGTTACTGTTGCCTGGTTGTTGTACGGCCCAAGGTTGGCACCGGGAGTGACATTAACGACTAGCCTAATTGTCTTGGATTCGCCAATGGCTAGAGTGTCTGTACCTGAGAGGAGATTAATAGCAGGAGGGTCGCCTCGGCCAGTATAGCTGGGATTGGGTGTAAGGTTGCCACTCGGACTGCTGACACTATTAGCAGGAACCTCGAAGGATGTGGCGTTAGCAAAGGTAGTGGTGAGATTTTCCGTCACTTGGACATTATTAAGGGCAACATTGCCTGCATTCCTGACTACCAGTTCGTAGGTGACTCGGAAATTACCGCCACCAATGTCTTCCTGTGTCACAACTCTTTTGGCTAAACCAAGCCTAGGAGTTGGCGGTGCGGGGATGACTTGCAGGGGAGTCGGGTCGGGCGATGTCCCTGTCGGTGGGAAATCAGAGGGAAGA
The DNA here is from genome assembly GCA_966675205.1 of uncultured bacterium. Classification (GTDB taxonomy): domain Bacteria; phylum Cyanobacteriota; class Cyanobacteriia; order Cyanobacteriales; family Coleofasciculaceae; genus JBFLZA01. The sequence goes on along the minus strand of CBKWLJ010000040.1, from coordinate 26,097 downwards.
CGGGGGTCAGTGGTGTTGGATGGAAGCGGACTCAGTGTTGCTTGGTTATTCAGGATGCCCGTTGCATTGAGCGGTATCCTTACTTGAACAGTGATTTCAGTTACAGGGGTTTGGCTTGGCAGATTGAGGTTAGAGATTTCTAAGACTGAGCTTCCACCATAGCTATTGGGAGTGCCGCCAAAGGGATTAATCAGTGAATCGGTGACAAAGGTTCGTCCGTCAGACATTTCATCCCTAAACACCAAATTGGTAAAGTTGTTTGCGGTTTGGTTCACTACACGATATCTGTAGGTAACTACACCACCAGCCACGACTGGCGTTGGGTCAACAACCTTTTGTAGGTTCGGTGCAAAGGCACAGGAAGCACCATCTAATCGTTCAACTTCCTGCGAAATATTTCCTTGGAATTCAAAGGTGGTGCTAGTCGTGGTCAGATTACTGACATTACTAAGGCGATATATACCCCTTTGCCCAGCAGTAAGGCTGATGAAATAGGCATAAAAGTTACCAAACGCATCAAAGAAAGAGCCACCCGCTACATCTTCTGCCGGGTCGCCAGGGAACAGTGGGCCAAAGTAGGTGACGCTGCCATCCGTCAGGTTGATGCGAGCCAATTGACGTTGGGCATTGTCAAATGCATAGAGCTGATCATCTGTGGGATTGAAGGCAATGTCAGCAAAGCTAGCATTGGGTACCACTAGCGATCTGACGACACTATTGGTTGTTAGATTGATCTGAAATAAGTTGGGTTGACCCGCAGGAATGCCCGTAAGGTAGACGTAGTAAAAGCCATTTCTATCGATATCTCCTGAAAAAGGAAAAATCCCCGGTAGAATGGCGGGCAAGCCTGTGGGAGGGGTTGGAGGGTCTCCACTGATTGGAGTAGCTTGACCATTGTTACTAATTCGATAGATTACCCCAGGTGGGTCTGGTGGGGTATTTACCCCCACTTCGGGATTCATCCCATAAATAAAGTTATCTATAGGGTTATAGCCGATCGCATTATACTGCCGCTGAGCAGTAGTACCAAGATTATCTAACCCAAACGGATTTGTATTCACTCGGTCTAACCGAGTAGAGGGTCTTCCTGAACTAATGTACAGGGTACGATCGCAAGCAAAAGCCCCTCCTGGTACTACCTGCGTCAAGGCTCTTGGAGAATTGCTCACAACTACGATCAAAAAGGTCAAAAGGCTAATCAGTGCATACCAAAATTTCCGTGATAAGAACGATGCGCCTTGGACGTGAAAGGCATTCAAAGGACTTCTGTAGGATAGGACTTGATTTACTACAGTTTTGAGCAAGCTGATGAACATCCGGGCTTTTTTTTGGCAAATCCGCAGCCGGAAGCGGAGGGAATTGCGATGCACTAACGTGGCCCTCCCGTGGGTTCTATTTGTAAGTCTTGTTCCTGGGTTTCAAAAATGATGTCTAATCCTCTTACATCTTTGAAGATGAACTCGACACGGCGATCGCGTGCATAATCTAGAGCATCAGTCCCCGTTGATCGACGCTCTTGTTCTCCGAGGGAACGAATTGTCATGCGTTCGGGTTCAATGCCTTGACGCAAGAGGTAATTTCGCACGGCAAGTGCTCGACGATTGGCTAAAGCCTGGTTGTAGGCACTACTCCCACGCGGATCAGCGTGGCCTCGAATCTCCACCGTTAGCACCGGATAGGAACGCATCACCTCAACAATTTGGTCGAGGATGGCGGCACTTTCTGGAATAATCGCGGTTTGGTCGAGTCCAAAATGAACATTCCTCGGCACCCGCAGGGTTAGGGGTTCGGGCGGGGCTGGTGTGGGTTCGGGTTCGGGTTTGGGTGGGGGTGCTTGTGCGGTAGTGCATTGAGGAATTGCAGATGATCGAGTGTCCGATTCTCTTACAGGAGCAGTGCCATCGGGAAACACGACTTGAGCGTTGAGTGCGGGTTCAGAGGTGCCGTACTCTGGGTGAATTGCGATCGCACTCACAGCATCCCCTGGCTGTACGTTATCCAGCGTCGCGCTAAATTCACCCTTTTCATCCGTTGACACAGTGATTAGGGGTTGATTGAGAGGGCCGTAGGGAATGGCAGTATTTTCTCTGACTCGATAAATTTCTACTGTTGACCCTGGATCAGCTTGACCAAAAACCTGAACGGCTGAACCCAAAATAAAGAATTCATTCGAGGCAAACTGAGGAGGATTGATTGCTGCATTCGCCGTCTCTTTGCGCCGATTGGGAGAATTGCGGAGGGGATTATGTCCATCCCCCTGCCGATAATCAACCGGGCCGACATTTTGTTGCGTGTTGAGGTCAATACTTAACCCTCCCAGGTCGGCAAAGCGATTTTGCACAATGCTGTTGCCGTCACTCTTGGGATAAGCCGTCACCACAACACCCGACCCCGGTTGGTTGCTAATTTGGTTGTCGAGGACTTGGTGATTGTCTCCCATTAAGTAAACGGCTGCCGTTGCCAAGCGTCTGCCATTAAAGGTGATTTGGTTATTCCGAATCTGTACCGACCCGGTCGGTTTAAACAAATACACCCCACTGCCATCGTTACCACAAATCAAATTACCAGTAATCTGCGAGTTGTCAATTTCGCCTTCTAGACGAATGCCATCAGGCATTCCAGTAATGCCATTGCCAACGATGATGTTTTCCGTCACCAGCAAATTTTGGGCGAACTTTGAGGTAATAATGCCGGAACCCTCATGATAGGAAATGCGGTTGCGTCGAATGGTACCAGACCCGTCAAACACCGATACTCCAAAGGCAGATAACTGATTGGGCATTTGCTCATCTGGCGGCATCCCTAACCAATTGAGTTCAATCACTACATCCTTCGGTGGATTGGTGCGTTGTTGAAGAAGGGAACCAAGGGATTCTAAACCCCAGTCCTCCGTTGGCTTGATGTCTTGTTCCGGAAACCGCAAGTCAAAACTATTAACGGGGGGTCGAATGGTGACATCTGGAGGTGGGAGTCCCCTATCGATAAAAATATCGGCGGGTGGGGTATTGAGGGTTGAGCCGCCTAATTTGCTAAAGCCGTAGATACTCAACCCCCGAACGGTAACGCCATCGGCAACGATAGTGAACCCCCGCAAGACTTCTTGACCGGGTTCGGGTGTAATAGACACCACGGGAATCGGTATTTCTATTTCTGCTGTTGCCGATCGCGTTGCATCATAACCGGGCTGAGTGGTGCCATCAACCACCACTCCCGGAGTTGCTAAAGGCGGCAGCAGTTTTTGCAGGCTGATGGTGGTTTGTCCGGGAGGCAAGTTGAACTCAATCCGGGAGGAGGCATTGGCTGCTACGGGTCGAACTTGGGCTTGTTCGGCTGCACTGAGGCGATCGAGAGTGAGCTGACCATTAACAATTTCTATGGCCTCTCGCAGGGTTAAAGCATCGTCAGGTTGAGTTGGGCCATCTTGGTTGCTATTGACCACTACCGTTACAGCATTAGTGGGCTGAGCCATTGCTGGCTTGGGTAAGGTGAAAACACCAAGACAAGCTGATGTCAAAAGGATAAAAGAAGAGGGATTTGTCCCAGAATTTAATTCATTTTTCATCCTTTCTATTACAGAATTTTCATGCTTTTTTTTTGTTGTATTTTCGATTTTTAGACTGTCGTTGAATCGTCTATTTTTAACGAAACACTCCAGGCGAGAAAACACAGAAGAGAGATAGACAAAGTTTTTTACTTCCACGGTGGTTTGCCGATAGGCTCTAGTTTTGAATAATTTTGATTCATTGAAAGACTACACAATCTGTAGTTTTCAATCAAAGCACAACTAATCATTTTCCCATGAGGAGTTTTTTGGGAGAAAAAGACCCAGAAAATTTCCTCCGCCTAAAATCCAGGTTGTAAATTCTGATTGGTGTTAATGAGTGTAGGAATTGCCGCAGGTTGATTATTAGCTGCTACGGGTTTAGTGGAGGGTTGTTGTTCTTGGGGAGGCACAACTTTTTGCCGACCAAAGCCACCGAATAACTCATTAATTTTGAAGGTTACGCCAAAATAAACCCCTCCTTCAGAGCGGTAACCCGTGAAGTCTCGGTCATCAACTCCACCAAAGCTATAGCCTACGGCGATGCGTAAATCGGGTGTGAGGTAATACCCGGTTTCCACCGCAAAAGCCGTTTCATCGTAGCTGGGTGAGTCTTGGCCAATCCAACGGCCTTCGACAGCTAAATCCATCCGATAGTTCAGGCGGTAGGCAGCGCGAAGTTGACCGAGGAAGATGGTTGAATCATTGGAGAAGTTATTGGCTAATTCGGTGTTGCTGTAGCGCACCGCCCCTTTGCCATAAAATTCCCATCGCCAACTGGGGGCGTAAATGGCTTCGGCGGCAAAGACGTGTTCTCTCGAACCGGTGCCGCTACCAAACAGCAGGGTTTCGGGAATGGTTGAGGGGTTTTTACGGTATTCGTAACGTAACAATGCGTTCCAGCGATCGCTATTGGGGTCACGATACGCTAAACCTATCCTGAGGTTTGCTGTATCTTTCAACCCTTCAATCAGCTGGTTGGCAAAATTAGCTTGTTCGTATCGGGCTAGAACCGTCAACGCGGGTGAGAGTTTCCCAGCACCAGCAATGGAAAATACGGTATTGTTATTGCCTGAACCGGTGCGATGCTCAAACCGACCCGATGCTTTGAAGTCTGGGTTATCAGTGTATTCCACTCCAACACTGTAGACATCTCCGCCTAACAATGCCAGGGAGGAAGCACTTTGGCCAACAGCATAAGGTTGCAGGAAGCGGACTCCGGCAGCAGTGGGAATGGAACGATTGCTGAAGGTATGTTCGTAACCCAAAGTTACCCGTAGTCCGGGAGTAACGACCCAACGGTGATTAATTCCAACTGCCCCTTGGCCGACAAGTTCATTAAAACCACTCAGCACCGAGTAGCGACCGGTGAGTGTGGTATTTTTTCCGATATTGTGAGACAAAATCGTATCAAGACTTGTCAGCGAGTCACTGCCCAGGATGCCTCCGTCAAAAAATTGGTGGGCAAGGCGCACGGTAACTCCCGGATAGGCTTTCCAATCTAAACCTAATGTAGTGCGGTTCGGGTAGAGGGGGTCGTTGTCTCCGAAGCTGAGTTCGTTTTGGGCGCGGAAGGTGAGGGCGTCAGTTAAGGGCAATCCCAAGCGGGAAACCAGTTGGGAGGCGCTGCCGCTGAATAAGTCGCTAACTCGATCTTCGCGATTGCGTTGAACGAAATCAACGCTTACAGAGCCTCTGCCAAACTCCTGTAGAATTCCAGCACTAATGGTTTCTAGAGTGTTATTCACCGCGCTGCCCAAGGGGGCGACTGGGCCGGGGTTGAATAAATCTAATAAATCGGTGCGGACTCCTGGGGAAATGCCGTAGTTTTCTTCAAAGTCGTAGCCAGCACGGAAGGTTGTGGTGGGGGTGATGGAATATGCGATCGCAGCCCCATATCGCGTCTGTCCTGGTGTAAAACTAAGGGTAGAATCGTTAGAAAACCCTTCCTCAACCGAGCGGTAATACGTCCGTCCCGTAAAACCTGGAAAAATCCGACCATGAGCTTCCAAGCGATAGGCAGAACCCGTGGCATTTCTGAAACTATCGTAAGAATGAGCATATTCACCAACTATCTGCCCATCAGTTCCCAACGGGACACGGAAATCTGCACCATACAGTTCAAAATCTTGAAGACCCTGATCTTGACGCAGGTAAGTGGCACCAATCCAGCTTTCTTGCTGAAACGCTTGGGAAAAATTATATTGCAAGCGCCCGCCATACAGATGCGTGTCGTCTCCTCCTTCGCTGCCTTCATATTGGTAGGAGGAGACAATGCGCCGCACGAGTAAGGTTGACCCGACAAAAGCTGGAGCTCCCTCTAATGCCGTCTCCGGCGTATCAAAAAAGGCAAACTCCGTTGCTAGAACTGGCTGGCGGAACATTATCGTTCCTCTATCGTAATCAATCTCGTAATCAGTCCCCCGCGTGAGGAGTTTACGAGATACAACTGTACCCGGACGATTGGCTTCTTCGGTTTCGATAAAGATGACTTCACTTCCCGGAATCAAGCGGCGTCGGGACAGGAAGTAATAACCGGAAGTCCCATTGGGTGCGATGGTGTCTCGTTGGTAGCCATCAATGTTACCGCTATACACCCCAGTAATTTGCAGGTTCCCCAGGTTGTAATTGCCCTTGAATCCGTGCAGTAAGCGGGTAACACCACTATAAAGCTGAGATTCCCTAGCAAGTTCTAGGGTGTTGTAGTCGCCCCACATTACATAATCCGGTTCCTTCCCAAAGCGGGAGGTGCGCTCAAAGCGGAGGTAGACGCTATCAATGGAGGGGGTTAGGTAATCAACCGTAGAACTATCCCCATAAACGGGATACTGCTGTTCACAAAACTGCGGGCCTCGGAATAATCGGGTAATGCCGTCGCAGGTTTCGTTGAGGTTGCGGACACTATTGTAAGCACCCGTGAACAGCCATTCGCCAATTTTCCCCGTACCAAAGACGGCTGCTTTGAAATCAATCTGGGTGCCATCGTCTATTAAATCGGGGTCGAGAAAGTCTGCCCTTCTCCCCCAGAAATTCGTTCCTCCCGGCCCAATCCGCAAGTCGATGACACCGGAAACGAGGGACGGACGCAAATTGGTAATAAACTCAACTTGGGTGTACGCCTCGATTAAAGAGTCGGCGTCTGGGACTAAAGAGAAGGTTGTCGGAGTAGGTTTCCCTGTTCCCGCACCCAATTCCTCTGCATCGCTCGTTCCTTCTACCGCTGCACGAATCTGAACTTTTTGGGCTTCTAAGCTAGATTGAAGTTGGGCAGTAAATTGTCCTCCCCTTGCCAGGACTTGGAAACCGGGTTGGTCTTGGTCTTGGTCAGCACCCACAAATTTACCCGCACTAGCGGTTAGGGTGACTAGGGCTTCTTCACTCCAAAGCTGACCATTTTCGTCGGTGATTCGACCTTGCAGGGTGATGGTAGAACGACCATCGGCAGCCACACGCGGGTCTCCCGTTGGCGCGATTTCCAGGCGGAGTGCAGTCTGTTTCACACTCACTTGCACGCTAGCAGGTGTTCCGTTCCCTGCCTGAACGGTGATGGTATTTTCTCCCTCCTCTAGGGGGATGTTGTACCAAGCCTGAGTAATGATGTTTTGTGCCTCATCTCGATTCTGCTGAGTGGTGATGGAAGCATCGAGGGGTTTTTGGTTAACGCTGACTTGAATCGGGTCGTTGGCGTTGTACTGAACGACTAGATTCGTAGAGTCATTATTGGTAACGCCTGTTTGAGGCGTGAGGATGCGGACTTCTCCAGAAGCGAGTGCTGCTGTTGGATTGGCAGGTTGGGAGGTGTTGGACGGTAAGATTTCTGTTTCCGTGTCGGGTGCTGCTTGTGCAGTTATTGGAGGGGAAAGGGGTTGATTCTCTTGCTCCTTAGCCTTTTGTGTTTCCCCTACCGAGGGTTGGGTTAAGGTATTGTGCACAAGTCCCTCTTGTGAGAGTTGAGTTGCCTCCCTCTCCTGTCTCAATCCATCAGCAGCAGTCGTCATTACCGTTAAAAGGGGGGATTGCTCCCCGTTGTTCTCAGCGTCGGAAGTATTGTGCGTTCCCACGTCCTCTTCCCGTCTCCCTGCCAAGGAAGTCTCCTCGTCAAGAGAGTCTACTCTCTCTAAACCCAACTTGGTATCAGTACTCCCCAGGAAAGCTTCATCCTGTTGCGGTTTCACAATTGGAGTGGTTAGAGAATATTGCGGGATTGGATTTTCGGTAGTCAGTTCCCAGTCTGTCGCCTTGTCACCCAGTCTGAGATTGGGTTGTTCTGGCAATTCGTCAACCGAACTCGGAATTGCTAATGGTCTTTGTCCTGCTACGCTAACGGAATTCGGAATTATTTTAGAAGGGATCGTGCCGTCTCCACCTAACTTTTGTTCCCCTGAATTCTTGATTTCAGTGGAAGCTTGTACCCTCTTGAATTCCGTTAGCGAAGCGGGACGAAGTCCATTTCGAATTCCGAATTCCGAATTATTGGGGTCAGCCTTAGCCATTGGGAGAATTCCGATGACTCCCAATACGGTTGTGAGCAAACTCAGGGTGATGGAAGGAAACCAGCCCTTGGATAGTAGAAGGTAAACCGCAATTCCTTTAGGGATAGAAAAATTTAGCGTTTTATCTGGGTAGGAGCGGATTTTTGCTGCATCCTCTGCACAGATTAATGGGTTTTGTTCACAAGTTTTGAGATTTTCGCGATCGCATTTCATGGTAGCTGCCCCCTTTCGCCATACGCAGGTGTCACCGCAAAATTAACCCGAGCCATTCCACCGGGTTCAAGCCGCACGAGGCGCGACTGACTGTTGCCTTCAATGAATTTGATGTTTGGAGCAAGGCTGTATCCTGGCAAACTACTCAAATCCAAAGTGGCGACGCGATTGCCAGAAATGACGTTGGCTAAGGAAAACAAACCATTCGCATCGGTGGTGATGCGATTGCCGTCATCCATGAAAATGACAGCATTTGGTACTCCTGGTTCTCCCCGTTGCTGCTGGCCATCAAAGTTTTTATCCACAAACACCCGCCCGACGAGGGTACCGCAGTCTGATAAAATTCCTTGGCGGATTCTCAGTTGATAACTTGCAAGATTACTACGCGTTTCTTGGGCAACATTTCTGCCGTCTCCACGAATGGCGTCAGGTGTCACCACGGCGGCATAAACGATGGTTAGCGTTTCTTGAGGGGCAAGAGTGGGATAGGTAAAGGTAACTTGCCTCCCCGATACCACTGGTGGTGGTAAAGTGACTGGTGTTGTGGTAGCACCTGTTGTCACTGAACCTTGTAAGGACTCTGGCAAAAATCGCACACCCAACGGCGACGTATCGGTCAGGGTGATGTTATTCGCGGGTGCGTCTCCAGTGTTTCTCAGGGCAAGGCGATAAATTACTGTATCACCCGGTTCAGCAGCCGCACGGTCTGCTGTTTTAAGTAAGGAAAGACGGGCTTGACCGGCTGTTACTACGGTTTCATTAGAATTAACAACATCTGGAAGATTATCCCCCGATGCTGAGGCGGTATTTTTGATTTCATCGGCGGCAATTGGTGCTGCGCCAACGAGGTAGAATGCATTCAGAATAACAGTTAAGAGCAGCTTGTATCTGTCCAACTGTTGTGTTGGAAATTTCATCAGAAAATAGCACCCCAGGTTCGATTTGGGTTTTCATAGTTTAAAGCAGAAGCTTGTCATAAATTATGAAACAAGCTTTACTTCCTTGAAGGTAATGCGGAATGTCCTTTTACCAGGTTTGCGGGATATTTTACGTTGAATAGATTAACTCAACAACTATCAACCTTCTGGATAGTTGTCTAGGGGAATTTGTTGAAATTACTCCCTTGGATAGATTTTTTAGATGCTCCCTATCAACTATTTTTCATAGCAGCAGAATAGGTAACAGATTTTGTCAGATCATTGGGTCGATTTAAGTAGATTCCCTGATGCCTGAAACGCAATGAGCGTGCAAGATGAAATAATAGCAGATGATGTAGATCGATGGGGACTTTTGAACTTTTTGTAGATTCCCTGAATGTTAGGCTAAACCTCAGTTGGAAAATAGAATAATATCAAAGGTTGTAGATCGCCTAGTTGATCTACTTATAAAAAATTAATCTAGAAACCTGTAACAGCGAGGTTCTAGATTTCCCCCTTTGTAATTGATGAGTTTTCATCTTATTCGCTGCCCTACAAGTGTAGGGCACAGTTTTTTAATACGTCAACAGTAAAATCCAAGTCCAGCGAAGCTGATACACACTTTAACAATCTTTTAATCACTCTCTAGATTTAGAGCGTATCGTTTGTTGCCAAAAATAAGGCAAAAATAATCAAGAGACGCCACTGTTTACCAAGGATTACCAATCATCGTGAAGCCGCTCCAGTAGTAGGGGTGCGACAAATCTCTCGTTGCCGCTCCAATTAACTCGGCTGGTAAGGGAAACTTGCCTTCACTAGTGATTAACTGCTGACCTTGGATTCGCACTTTTCCTGATATCATTGCTAACTGTGCTGTTCGCAGAGCATCCGCTTTAATGGGCGCTGTCTTCAGTTTCTGGTAAAACTCACTCATTAACCCCAAGGTCGCTTCATCATTGACATACCATAAACTGGCTAAAGCAGATTTTACTCCAGCTTGCACGGCTAACCCGGCAAAGCCTAATTCCACTTGTTCATCTCCTACGGCGGTGCGACAGGCAGAGAGTACCAATAATTCCACCGGAGGTTTCGCCCACTCCACCGACTTCAACTGCATGGGAGCTACTTTTTGGTCTTGTAACTGAATATAAGAGTTGCTGGGTTTCCCTGGGATAAATTCGGCATGAGTGGCAAGGTGAATGATCCCAAAAGGCGTTTGCGATCGCTGCAACTTCAGGTTTTCTAAAGTAAAGCCTTGATTGAGAAAAGATTTACCAATCCAAGTTTGGGTAATCGCGTTTAACTCTAAGGGAACAGCCGGTAAAGGTTTTTTATCTTTAAACTCACTCGCCCCCATCGCCAAGACTTGAGCCGATTGGATATTAGCAAAACGGGTATCCGTGAGGGAAAGACTGGGCATCAACCCCACACTGTATCGTTCTACAATAAATCCTTGGCGATCATGAAGGGCAGCCAAGGGAATAGTCCGTAAGCCACTATCAGCAATGTAAACCAAATTTTTGATTCCTCGCTGTTGCAGCTCGGTTTCCAAGGGAGCCAACAGCCACTGATAGAATTGTTGAGCTGGGGCAAGAAATCCTTGAGAATCACGGTTATTGGTCACCGTGAACCGAAATTGCATGGCCATTGATGTGACTTCAGAGCGAGTCACATCCAAAGATTTACGAATCGGTTTGCCTTCTCCAGTTAGGAGAATGAGCTCCAAGCGATCGCTCGGACTGGGCTTTAAGGAACGTAACAGAAGCAATTCAGCCGAATTTTCATCCAATCCTTCAGTTTCCTCAATGGCTGGGGTAATAGTTTCCGGGACAAATAAGGCATAAATCACAGCCGGTTTGATACCCGTTGCGCTCTCAATACCGCGCAAAAGATTGCGAGCTTGTTCTAAATTGAAGTTTGCCGTTTCACCTAGCCCTAAATATTGTTGAAAATCGCTGCTGGCTGATTCATCAATTGTCTCAACTGCCCTTTCTAAGGTTTGGGATGTATTGTTTTGAATGGGCTGCGAGACAGGTTGACTTTGAGGAACAGTAAGTTCAATAGGATTGATGGAAGGTGTAGTGGGGTTGTTGGGATTGCTGGGGTTGTTGGGATTCGATGGTGGATTGGGGGGGGCATCCACACTAATCAAGCGAATGTTCCCTTCTCGATGGGTATAAAGATAGGAGTTTGGGGGAGCAATGGTGAAACTTTTATTGGTAATTTCACCGAGAGTTCCGTTCGTCGCTGCATTCCCGATCATAAAGGGAACCGTTCCGTTACCTCCATGCCGGATTGTAATCGGATTCCCCGTAGTCGCAATACTTGCATTCGTATTCGTCGTAGAGAAAGTATCCGTCGCTTGGAAAAATCCTTGAGTTGTAATGTCAATGATTCCCCCTTGGCTTCCTCCTTGGGCATTAATCCAACTCACTTGAGTGTTATCGGAGGCTTTGAGAGTAACATCTCCCCCTTTTCCAGAAGTGCTACTCGTGTTGATTTGTCCTGTACTAATTTGAGTACTAGCATCAACTTGCAGGTTGCCGCCATTCGTCGCACCAGATGAGTTCAGGTTACTGGTTGCGATCGCTCCCGTTTGACTGGTCAGTGTTATATTACTTCCAGCACCTGCACTAGAACTTGTATTCACGGTACCAGTAGTCAGCGCTGTCCGAGCCGCAGCCGTAATTGTTCCCCCAGCCGTTGCACCGGATGCATTCAAATTGCCACTTGTAATACTACTCGTTGTACTCGTTAAACCCAGTTCGCCACCAGCACCCGCGCTGGATTGGGTGGAGATATTCCCGGCCCTAATATCGGTATTGGCATTGAGAGCAATCGCTCCTCCGTTGCCCGTCGTTGAACTGGTATCCAGGGTGCCAACACTGGTATCGATATTACCGTTAGTACTTGTAATCGTAATCTCTCGACCCCGATTCAGAATATCACCAGTAGTAATCGCTTGGTTGGCTAACAGGGTAAGGGTGGCATTATCCCCCCCTGTTAGTGTAAAGCCCGTAGTATTGATAGAACCAGAATTATTGGGAGAGCGAAGAATTAAAGGGTCAACTAAAGTAAGATTATCCCCTAGGGTAATGGTTCCACTGCCATCAGCCCGTCCAAGGGTAATCAATTGAAATCCATTCGCTAGAGCATTCCACTCCGCCGTACTGATATCTAATATATTGCCTCCGCGATCACCCGTCCCACCCAGGACAATATTTTGGTTAGGAGTAAACGGTTGAATCAGAATGTTGCCATTGCTCACAACCGAATTGTTGCCTCCAAAAAAGTCAATGCCGTTGCCTGTCAAGCTGATATTGCCATAACCGTTACTGGTAGGTTGAGCACCAAATGAAGCCGGAAAATTATTAATCGACTGAGTAATAATTCCGACACTACCTGTAAGCGTAATATTTCCCCCGTTACCCGTACCCAAAGCAGCGAAAGAATGAGCATCGATGTTGCCTGTAGTGACAACACCGTTGTTCGTCGTCAGTCTAATCTCACCGCCATCGCTGGCATTACCGTTGAGTGCACCGGAATAAGAGTATAAGTTGCCTGTAATGATGTTGCCGTTGGTAGTCGCTAGGGTAATCGGACTCCCTTTCCCTGCATTACCAGGGTTAGCGCCAGAATAGGAAAAAAGATCACCTGTCGTGATCTCGTTAGTTGCCGTCACCGTAATTGCCCCCCCATCACCAGCGACAGCAGTAGCAGGACCATTAAATGAGTCAGAATAAGCTCTCAGGTACCCCGTATTGATGCTGCCATTCGTAGTCGCTAGGGTAATCGCACCACCATTGCCAGAACTCCCTGAGTTACTCAGAGAATAAGACTCCAAAAAACCTGTAGTAATATTGCCGCCAGCATTGAAGATAACTGCCCCACCATTACTCGAATTGCCGACAGTAGTCCCACCCACTGAGCGAGAAACGATATTACCGTTAACCGTGACGTTGCCATTGACTGCATTAATTTCCACCCTGCCGCCATTTCCCGCATTCCCATTGGCGGCGTTAATAATCGATTGGGTCGAAATCTCGCCTGTAGTGACACTGCCATTGGTGGTTGTTAGGGTAATATTCCCACCATTTTGAGTATCACCAACACCCGTATCACTCTGAGAACGGGTATCTAAATTCCCTACAGTAATGCCAGTTGTAGCGTTAATCGTAATTGCTCCACCATTGCCAACTGGAGGCTCTACGACTAAACCATTGGGCGTAAATTGAGCGAGTGTGGTGAGATTCCCTGTAACAACGCTACCGTTAGTTGCGGTTAGGGTAATCGCCCCTCCAGGGCCGTAACCCGAAGCGAACTTAGATGTGTTGATGTTTCCGGCTGTTATACTAGCTCCTGAAATCGTGAGCGATCGCCCAATAGCTTGGATAGTGTCTCCTGGGTTCATTAAAAACGATCCCACTCCGCTCAGATCGCTATCTGCCCTAAACTCAATCGTTCCAGCATTAGAATTATCAAACGGGGCAGGAGCAAAAGTTAACTGATTACCGATTAGCGTCTCAATCCGGATGTCGTTCGTCGCTTCTAAAAGCACATTTGCCGTATTTGCCAAATTCTCTAGCGTCGTCTGGGAGATGGTAATAATTCCAGGTTCAGGTAAGAAATCATCTTGTAAAATTTGACCTGTAGCAATCAGTTGAGCATCAACTCCTGGGGAAGAATCCGCATTGGAAATGATGATATCAGTAGGGTCTAACAGCAATGTGCCAACTTGACCATTGGCGGCACTGAGGTTAGCTTTCCCATTAAAAAATAAGTCTTGCTTACTCGATACTTCTACGAATCCACCATCACCGGAATTACTGCCCCCACGAGCATTAATACTCCCAAAAAAAACCGTCACTTGATTCGCCCAAAGAATAACGCGGCCCCCATTACCATTAAGTAGGGCATCGGCATTAATCACTGTATCGGAACTAACAAAGGTACGAGAAGCATTCGGTACTGTTCCTTGTCCCATGTAATCTCCACCAATGAGGATGTTGCCACCACCATTAGTGCCAGAGGCGTTAATATTGCCCCCTATCAGTCCTACTTTGTCGCCTAAAACATATACACTTCCCCCCGTTTGTCCTGCGGCAGAAGTCGAGGCATCAATACTGCCAGAACTGATAACCGTTCCCGCTTCAGTGGGAATCGTTGTCCCAGAAGCAGTTAACTGTACAGTACCGGTTGGGGAAACACTTAATCCTGTTGTTCCATTTCCTGCCGTGCCTGTGAGTAACGTGGGTAAATCAACTGGATTAATTGGTAAAATCTGCCCATCTGCGGTTTGCGGTACTATCTCTAAACTCAGCAGATGATTGGATTGACTAATCCGGACTAAATTTTCCCCCGGAACGGCCGCCAGGGTAATCATTCCTCCAGGTGCACTCAGTTGCCCAGTATTAACAACACTGCCACCTAAAACAGTCAAATTCTCTCCCTCGCGTACAGCAAGATTCCCGGCATTAACAATACTGCCCGGTTGAGAACCATCAAACACAAATTGATTGGGAGTACCTGTTAAATTCTGGTAGTCATTCGTATCGAAAGCGTTAAACCACTGATTCCCATCAAAACCAATCCCTGTCGCAGTCGTTGCGGTAAAGGATGCGGGAACGTTTAGGCTTGCGCCAGTCTCAAAGACGATTCCAGCAGGGTTCATTAAGAATAAGTTGGAACTCCCACCCGTGACTTGAATTAGTCCATTGATGAAGGAGGGATTGCCACCCACAACTCGACCTAAAATATTGCGAATTTGGGGATTAGAGATAAAGTTGGCAATTTGTTCAGAATTCAGCCCGAATTGCTCAAAGCTGTGGAAAAGGTTTTTGCCATCGTTGGATGGGGTACCGCCTGAAATGTCAATTTGGTTGCCGTTGGGGGAGACAATAGTCTGGGTGCCGTCAGCAGCAGGTGTAATTTGCGATCGCGCTGGTGCCACTGTCAATAACACGGCTACTAAGCTAGATATTGATGCTAATAATGGAAAATTTGTCAATCCTTTTTTGCAAATCTCCACGGATAATTTCACGAACAGTCTACTCCCCTGGTGCAAGGTAAAAACACATAGATGGATGAGGGAGAAGCACTAAACCTGATGAATTCTTTTATCGGTGCTGATAACAATGTAAAAGATAGATAGGTCGCTATGTTCTAGCTCCCCACTCACTGACTCATCCTATTTTTCAACGATAGCTACATTTGGGGATAGTATCATTACGGAAATAGGAATCGGGAATGCGAATTGGAGAAAGAAAGGTAGAAATTTTTTATATCTACCTCTTTTCCTTTTAAGTTTGAGTTTCTCTCAAAAAGTGCAGTAAAACCGAGGGTTAAAGATTCAGTTTTTTAATCGTTTCCTGTAAAACTTGGCTTGATTGCTGTAGTTGCTGTTTTTCTGTGGGAGTGAGCGTTAGATTCAAAATTCGGCTCACTCCTTGACGATTCACCACCGCAGGCAAACTCAGGCAAACATCTTCAATTCCCTCAAAGTTATTAATCAGTGTACTGACGGTAAGTACCCGATTTTGATTGCGTAAAATAGCCTGTACAATCTGAGTAACTCCCAATCCAATGGCGTAGCTAGTCGCTCCTTTCCGTTGAATCACTTCATAAGCCGCATTCTTAACCTGTGCAAAAATTTGTTTAATATCATCAGTGGCTTTTAACTGACTACTCTCTCCTTCAAAGAGATGCATTCCCGATATATTAACTTTGCTCCAAACTGGCACTTCACTATCGCCATGTTCTCCAATGATATAGGCGTGGAAGCTACGGGGGTCAAGCTGAAATCTTTCTGCCAACAGATACCGAAAACGAGCGGTATCGAGCACTGTCCCCGAACCCATGACGCTAGAGGGCGGCAACCCCGATAATTTGAGCGAAACATAAGTCATGATGTCTACTGGGTTGGTGACAATCAGTAAAACAGCTTGGGAACAACAGTTGACGACTTGTGGAATTAAATTCTTGAAGATCTCTACATTGCGATTTACCAGATCTAAACGAGTTTCTCCGGGCTTTTGCTTGGCTCCAGCCGTAATGATGACAATATCTGCGTCTTCACCATCGGCTAATGTCCCTGAACGAATTACCGTCGGTTCAACAAAGGGCAGCCCGTGAGACAAGTCCATCACTTCCCCTTCGACTTTTTCGGCGTTAACATCAACAATCACCATTTCCTCTAGGGTATTCTGAATCAACATCGAGTAAGCACAAGCCATGCCAACTTGTCCCGCCCCGACAATGACGCCTTTACGAGGACGGCGATGGGGTATCGAGTCTTGAGTGGTGTCGGGGAAGCTGGTAAAGAGAGATTCAATCATGAAGTTCAATGCTTAAATTATGAATTATGAATGCAGCAATTATGAATTGAGCCTTCAGGCGTTGAGAAGGAGATGCAAGACTCCCCTAAATGTAGACCAATAATTTTTTATTGGAAGCTTCTTCCCCCCCTATAAATTGCAAATTATTTCATAATTCATAATTTACAATTCATAATTTAATGTATCCCGGTAGGCACGAATCATGGCTTGGGTGCCTTGTTCGTTCCCCATACCGTTATCCATATCTTTTACGAGTTTAAATAAGCGATCGGCAATTTCTACCCCCGGCAATTGTTGACCTGAAGCTTGAAGACTTTCCTGTACCAACCTTAAATCCTTGAGCATATGTTTAATCATAAAACCGGGTTGGAAATCCGATTCAATGATTTTCGGCCCCAAGTTAGACAGCGCCCACGAACCTGCTGCCCCCGTACTGCAAACTTCGACCACTAAATTAGGGTCGATTCCCTGTTGCTGGGCCAGTTGCATTGCCTCACACAGTCCTACCATGTGAAGGGCAGCAAGCACTTGGTTACACAGTTTCACCGCTTGCCCACTACCAATAGGGCCACACAAGCGAATGGTTTTGCCCAAAATATCCAGCAGAGGCTTACTTTCTTCAAAGTCTCTGGCTTCACCTCCAACCATAATCGTGAGCGTGCCATTTTTCGCCCCAATGTCTCCTCCTGAAATGGGGGCATCAAGAAAGCGTAGGTGGTGCTTTTTGAGTTCACTTCCGATTTTCCGTGCGGCATCGGGGCCAATCGTACTGCTATCAATGACTAAAGTATGGGGTTTAGCAGACTCAGTAACGCCTCCGCTACCTAAGATGACTTCCTCTACATCGGGAACATCACCAACACACGAAAAGATTACCTCTGCGCCTTCAACGGCTTCGCGAATAGAGGATAGCACTGTTACACCCGCACGCAGCGCCACTTCAACGCTAGGGCGATTGAAGGTACGATTCCAGGCTTTGACAGAGTAACCCCCTCGCGCCAAGTTTGCTGCCATGTAGCCACCCATAACGCCGAGTCCGAGAAAGGCAACTTTGTGCTTCATTGGCTGATTGCTCCTGTGATCGCTTGCTCTAAGAACTGTTGAAATTCTTCCATAGAGTTGATTGCGATCGCTATCCGGCAATTTTCAAAAGGCAGAGGGCAGGGGGCAGAAGGCAAAGGAGACAGAAGGCTTTTATATTTAGTACTGGTACGTGGTCGTTTGGATCGTTTTCTGGATAGGTTCTCCAAGAAAGAGAAAGCACCCTCATTCTTTCGCTGAGGGTGTTGACCACAGTTTTTGAGTTTTTCGTTACCAACCCTATCACTCTTCCCAGAAATCCTTCTCTCCTTTAGGAGGTAGTCTTTTTTTTCGATTTTTGTAGAACTAGTGCAAGAAGGCAGAAGATATAAGGCAGGAGGCAAAAGGGAAGAAAGACTCTACAGTAAGCCTTTTAACCTTTTTCGACTGGTGAGTTATTTTCGTCGCGCTGCACTAGTGAAATCCAGTTAGATGTTGCGCCATATCGTGTCATTGCTGAAGTAAAAAATAAGCGATCGCATTTTCAGCTTGTAGTGAGTTGAATGAAGTGCGATCGTACTTTTGGTTAACTTGATGTGCTTGTCTAGTTAGTAAAGCTGATATAGCGGTTCTCGATTGAGTGGAGTAAATCTAACCCTGCCTTCTGCCCTCTGCCCTCTGCCTTAAAACCATCAGTCCTGTACCTCATCCAATTGAGAAACGCTATAAAGTAGCTTCGATGAAACAAGATAACCATGCCATTTGATAATACCTGCAAATATCTTTCAGAAACCTACCCTGACAGCTTCGTAAATTGGTTATTTGGAACGGCTCCTGAATCAATAGAAGTCTTGAAAACAGAATTGAGTCTTGAGCCAATTCGTGCCGATTTTGTGGCGCACTTACCCGCAGAGCAACGGCTTTTGCATATAGAATTTCAAGTCAAAGGAGAAACAGACCCACCTTTATCACTGCGGATGCTGGATTATTGGGTACGGCTGCACCGCAGCTATCGACTCCCAGTAACGCAATTCCTGGTAATGCTCAAATACTCAAGCGCTGCTGCGGAAGTGGGGAATGAGTTTTACCTTGAACAGACACGGCATGGCTACAATGTGGTGCGATTGTGGGAACAAAACCCAGAGCCATTGCTACGAGATACTGCACTGTTGCCGATGGCGGTTCTCTGTGCGGCTGAGGACTCAGAACAGTTGCTCGGTCGAGTCGCACAGGAGGTCGGTAAGATAGAAGAACCAGAACAGCGACAGGTGATTTCCAACTGTACCCAGCTACTGGCGGGTTTAAGGTTTAGCAAGGATTTAATTCGCCAACTTTTTTCTGGAGGAATTATGCGGGAATCTGTGATTTACCAAGAAATTTTAGAAGAAGGACGAGAAGAAGGACGAGAAGAAGGAAAGCGGGAAGAGGCACTAGCCTACACCATTCGCCTACTGAGGCGTTGGCTTGGGACAGTGGAGCCTGAATTAGAAGCACAAATTCGAGAGCTAACGAAGCAGGAACTAGAAGATTTGGGTGAGGCTCTGTTGGATTTCTCTGAACCCGCCGATCTCACTGCTTGGTTAGAGTCCTGTCAAGATTCTCGTCAAGATTAACGACAAAGCGGTGTCAGTTTTAGGCAAAACCAATAAGCGATCGCAGTTTCACCTTGTAGTGAGTTGAATGAGGTACTAGCCTACTTTTGGTTAACTTGATGTGCTTGTCTAGTTAGAGGCAAATATTTGTGACTCAAGCTGTAAGTTGGGCTTGGTTTTCCCAAAATTTGTCTCCTTGAGCTGCTATATACTGGCTCAAGAAACCTTCTAGGGAATGGGCTGCAATATACCATTCTTCACGGGAATCCAACGGGAGTGCAATTATCACATTGCCGAAGTCTGGAGAAGTCGCATCGCAGTTGAGTACTAAAAGGTCAGCATCACCCAAGAACTCCCCAATAATTAAGTCTCCAGGGCGGAAATCTTCTCTCCTTTGGGCAATTCGTTTGTCTTGCTCGGTAATAACTCGATCTGGAGACCACAATATTAGTCCCCACTGCCCATAGGTTACATCTTCAAACAAGCGTAACTCCGATGTCTGATTCCAGAGGTGGGTGACAGCCAAGGGTAAACTAATTCCGAATACCTCTTCCAATGCCTCTTTATCCCAAGCTTGGGGGGGTAAAACCTGGCAATGCATTGGCATTGGAATACATACATCTGGAGAATCGATAATGCCTATAGATTCAATGGTATGGATTAATTTATCGATGTTTTGTTGTTCCATAATTAACAGCTACCAGTCCCGCCAGAAGGCATTGAATTCATCGATGTGAACTTGTCTCAAAACGGGGACAAGATTCTCGAAATCGTTTGTCCCACCGTATTCTCTGGGTTTGATGTGGTGGATATCATATAGGTTCCAGCCTCCGGGAGGAGTCTCGTAACCTCTGCGATACCATTCTGCAATATACTCCCCACGCTCTTTCCTTCCCCACGCCACTCTGTCGGACTTCGGAACTTTAACTAAATCTCCAGTTGGAAATGTGATTGGGTCGTTTGTTCTTGGGTTAATGACTGAGGGATAGGGTTTGCCAGCTCGGTTCACCATAAATTTTATCTTCTTTTATTTCGATGCCTCCAGAATATGGGGATGAGTGATTGTAGTCTCCAGATGAACATCCTATAGCCTATAGGAAATTGATTAGGATTTAAGTTAGGGATTTTTTCAGGACTATCGTGACATCCAAATCAAAACGCTCAAAAGACGATAAAACGAAATTTACCGAGGCTGAGAAAAACTGGAATCTAGAAAAGCTGTATGAAGATTTGAAGGCTGCAAAGCAACAAAGCGGCTTTGTAAAGAGAAAGGTACTGACAGACACAGAGAAGTGCCATCTGAGAGGATTGCTTTGTGGTTATAGCCCCGAAAAAATTGCTAATGAACGTGGAGTTGGATTCGGTACAGTCAACGATGCCTTATCAAAAACTTTGTATTGCTATATCGAAGAACTGCTCGAATATAAGAAAAAAATTAGGCATTGGGGCGACGTATCAGATTTCCTTGAGAAAGCTGGATACAAAATTCAGGTATCTGAGCAATTTCAACCCAGTCATCCTTTAGCGGACAAAAAAGAGAATACTTTAGAGACATCTCACAACATCGAAGTCAATTCAATCCGAGAGTGGCGTTTTAAATCAGTTGATCAACTTTGGAGTAAAGACATCGGTGAATGTATAAGTGGAATTCGTAAACTAGAAAGAATTGCAAAAGATTACCCAATTGAACACTGGGCAATCATGGAAGAATTGGCCGAGTTTATTAGAATAAGGACTTGTCGAAAGGAAAGAGACGAGGAGCGATCACCAAAACTTCTCGAAGATATTCAAGCAGCCCTTACTGTTATTGGACGGCGTGACATAGAAAAAGATCCCGAAAAACAGAAACTCGATTTAAGCAAGGTAGATATTGTAGGTGCAAACCTCAGTGAAGCTAAACTGCCAGGGGCAATCCTTAGAGAAGCTAACCTGCAAGGTGTAAATTTTGATCACGCTAATCTGCAAGGGGCAATTTTAAAAAAAGCCAATTTACAAGAAGCAAGTTTTTATAACACCAACCTGCAAGAGGCACACCTCTGGAAAGCTCACTTTCCAAAGGCAAACTTCATGGCAGTTAATTTGCAAAGAGCAATTCTCTCAAACGCCATTATGCAAGAAGTAAACCTCCGGGGAGCAAATCTACAAAATGCATCCCTAACCATAGCTAACCTGACAGCAGCAGATCTTAAAGGAGCAGATTTTAAAGGAGCAAACCTACAAGGGGCAAATTTTATGGGAGCTAACCTTCAGGAGGTAGACTTTGCTGAATCTAAGCTGCAAGGAACAAAATTTCAAGGAGCAGACCTTACGAATGCCAAAAACCTCGATTCACAGAAAATTTCGTCCGCATTCGGAGATAGCACAACTGTTCTGCCAGAGAATGTCGAAAGACCAGCACGTTGGATGTAATGCGAGTAGGTGGAACGTTATCACTTAACCTAATCATCTTCGGATTGCGATCGCACTGGCCCAAACTCATCCGGCAATGCTTCAATCGGAATACCCAACTCTCTACATAACGCTTTTACTTGCGGAATCGTTGGTCTAGGTGTTGCTTCTCCAGTCTCCCAACGTACATAAGTTCGCAGAGGAATACTGCATCGCCTTGATAGCTCCTCTTGCGTCAAATTTAGTTTTTCTCTGAGTAACTTTAACGGTGACTCACCTTCCGGTGGCTGTTTTTTGGTCATGGTGTCGCTTATTGCCATGTCAACATGACATCTTGACAAGAGTCATCTAGACATGACACGATGGCATATTAAGAACAACAACAAAGGGTAAGCAACTGAAAAGCTACCTGACAGCTCATGAGTTGCCTTCCTTTTATCAGCACAGCATAAAAGACCAGCCGATTGAATAGCTCCGTCTGGATATGGCGTGGCTCACTGGTCTTTCCTTTCCAGTGTCTCATCATAATCAAATACCCATGAAAAAATCCAAAGCGGCCGAAGCACTGCGAGTCGCGTCAGAAGTTGCTGCCATAAAAACCGCTCTCAAAAAACACGGCTACACCATCCGCAAACAACCCAGACAAGCCGCTTGGACTATTTTTACTCCCGATGAGAGTTACAAGCTTACTTATCAACCCGCCCCCATTAGCGCCTGGATACTTCATCCCCAAAGCGATAACCCCAACCGCCAAACCCTGCTGAACATTATTCACAGCACATTAGTTCTTCAACCCGTAGACAACCCAAGGAGAGTCTCATGACATACAAAGCTCAACTCTATCCCTGGTGCATCATTCGCCCTTTTCCCAATATGCGCGTTCAAATTGTCGGACGCTTCCGCAACCGCAGCGATGCAGAGGGACATCTACAAGTCCTCAAGCGACTGATGCCAAACGTTCCCTATCAAATCATGTTCGACATCACGCCAGAAGACTTAAAAGACTTAACGCCTCCTAACCTACCTTCCCTACCAGGCGATAGAAAAGCAAAACTCCCTTCTTCAACCTCCCTTTTTAAAGAGGGCAAGAGGGAATCGAGAGGAACTGGGAGAAAGGTTAACCCAATAGAGTAAACCGATCATGACTCCTCTGTTTCGCCGCCTCCAACCTGCTCAGAAATTCCGCATTACTGTAGGAGCGATCGCACAAGCCCTAAACATTCCCAAACACCTAATTGTGCGCTTTGAATGCTGGGAATACATAGTATTCGTCCACCGTCAAGACAAAGGTGGACAATTCATCAGCTATCGAAAATTGCGACAATGGCTCAATGCAGTCGCTTATCAGATCCAAAATTGCTCAACCTGTCAACAACTGCACTTCCTGTGGCTTGCCATTGAAGAAGATTGCCAAAAGCACAAAAAGCAGTACGAGGAAGAATACTGCTTATTTTTGTGCCAAATCTGGACAAAATACTGGAACAACCTGTCCCAACCTTCAACTTGACTGCAATGCCGCCTGCGCTTCTCTAGCGACTTCCTCTTTCTCATCCTGTGCCAACGTTTCCAGAGTTGCACGCGCCTCGGCACCTCCTAGCTTACTCAGCGCTTGCACTAGCCGATAGCGCAGCTGCCAATCTGGATTTGTAGCAAAAGGAATCAGGAGTGGTACTGCACGCGCATCGCCTAATTCACCGAAAGAACTAACTGCCGCCGTCTGGATCAAGCTGGTTTCAGAGTTAAGCGCTTCTTGCAACAAATCAAACGATCGCGGATCGCCCAGTTCCCCCAACGCCGCAATAATACTAAACTGAACCAGCCATTCAGGAGTACTACGATAAAGTTGGAGCATATCTTCATACGCTTCTGTGAGCTTCAGTGCGCCCAAAGCATCAGCCGCCGCAGCTTGCACATCGGGTTCTGAATCATTGATCATGCGATCGCGCAAAATTGTCAGCGCTGCCTGTAAATCCTGCGTCCCCAAGGTATCCAACTGACTCACCGCCGCATAGCGAACACGGGTATTGGTATCGTTCACGACAGGCTGAATTAACTCAAACGCCACAGACGGTTCTAGCTGGCGCAGTTGGTTAACCCCACTGATACGCTGGCCAAAGTCCTCAGAACTCAGCAGCTCTTGGACAGATTCACGAGTAACGCTCATTGGTAATCGATTCTTATTACTGATTTGTTATTGATCGAAACAGCAGAAAACCTGGGTTGAACACCAAGTTACCCACTGCACTTATCCCTGTATTAAACCAGGAATTTCTCCCCAAGTGTGAGGAGAATCGAGAATTAAGTACCGCTGAATACAGAAATGAAAGCTGACATAACTCCTCACTGGTAAGGGGCGAAGCTAATACAGCGTGACGGAAATAACCCACCCGTTCACAAAGGTTAAAAAGCTTACTGCACAAGCTTTCCTGCCTCCTGCCTCCTTGCACTAGCACTTGAGGCTACTGTGAGGGTCTAGCGGAAAATTAGCTCAACTGCTCATTAAACTCCGCTGCCATTGCCCGTACAATATCCCCAGCGGTGAGGATACCAATCACCTTATCGTCATCATCCGTTACCGCCAGCCGCCGGATTGATTTTTCCTGCATCAGTTTCGCAGCTTTCTGCAAAGGTTGATCGGGTTTAACAGTAACTGCATCGCTACTCATCACCTCTCCCACCGTTTGTCCCAGCGCTTTATGGAGTTCTTGCTCATGACGAGCTGGATTTTCTAAAAAAATCACACTATCCAGAAACATGATATAAAGTGGCGGCTCTACTCCCGCTTCTTGCCACAGCAAATC
Source organism: uncultured bacterium (assembly GCA_966675205.1). Classification (GTDB taxonomy): domain Bacteria; phylum Cyanobacteriota; class Cyanobacteriia; order Cyanobacteriales; family Coleofasciculaceae; genus JBFLZA01. The sequence continues at coordinate 1,798 of CBKWLJ010000040.1, read as the reverse complement.
TGTTTCTGAAATAACGCCCACCGCTTTGCCTGCGTCATCCACCACCGGCAAACCGCTGATGTGATGTTCTACAAGTATCTTGATTGCCTCCTTAATCGAGGTTTGTGGTTTAACCGTGATAGGGTCACGGCTCATGACATCGGCAACGGTTTTAGCCATACTCAGGCTCTTAGCTCTTTACTAAATCACACGATACATTTTAGGAAATTGCGAGGAGGAATTGGAGATTCTTTCCCTATAGCGCATCTGTTGACTAAAAAAGGCAGAGGGCAGAAGGCTCTAAAAAGGCAGAGGGCAGAGGGCAGAAGGCAGAAGGCTCTTATGAATGCCTTCGTCATGCAGTCCAAGACACTTTCATGAGTAAGGGTTTCAATCTCCCTCCAAACTTTGTTGGGTGGCTCCTGTTCAGGTGGAGTCGGAATCCTGATCTGAACGAAACATTAAAGCCTCTTGCCTTCCCTCTTCTGCCTTCTTCAGCTTGATTCAACTCTCCAACCTTCTAACCTTCAACCTTGAACCCCCTATGCCTTTTCGTTACACTGACGCCTTCGTTGCTCTAGCTGCTGCTGATGCCGAGACTTTAGTTGAGTTTTACTCTAAGCTGCTTGAGCGAGAACCCAACCCATACATTCCGAATGTCTATGCTGAGTTTGAGCTTTCTGGGTTGCGTTTGGGCATCTTTCAGCCGAAGCCGAACCACTGGCAAGAGTTTGAGAATTCTGCTCAAAGTGGCATGAGTTTATGTTTGGAAGTGGAAAATTTAGAAGAAGCGATCGCTCATTTAACCGCCATGGGATATCCTCCCCCTGGAGACATAATCGCAGCCTCTCACGGTCGAGAAATTTATGCCTACGACCCACTGGGTAATCGCTTAATTGTGCACCAGGCTAGATAATACTCTGGCTAAAGCCTCCGATATTGCCGGAATCACAACGGCTAAAAAGTTACAAATAAGGAGCCAGATCAGCAAAGGCATACATACTGTAAATGAATAATAAAACCCCCAATAGCTTGACCATGATACTTTGAGGGGATGGGATAACAATTTCCCTAACCCACATTGATACTGCCGCTCCGATCGCTAAACTTGAACTGAGTACTAGGTAAGGCCAAGCTCTTGTCAATTCCCAACTCACCAGCAAAGCCATCGTTAATGAAGTCATCAGCAGCTCGACAAACTCAGGTGGATTGTACTGGGTGGAGAGTACTAATGAGCGCCACCAAAATTGCCAAAATCTCATTGTTTAGTGATAAATAGGTAAGGGAAAAATTTTCAACCAATAACCCAAGGCTGAGGATAGGGCTACTCGCTAGGATAGTTCAGTGTTGCTAGTTTGGCTACCCCTCCAAGAGTCAATGTTGGGTTCAATACTCATGAATCGATGATTGTGTTCTTTGAGGTTGATTAGAGCTTCCTCGGTGGGAACTTGAGGAAACGTTTGATAGAAACGGCTAACGCTGAAAAATGGCTCTGGTGTTTTCAGGGCAACCACGCGATCGCACCATTGAGCCAGCCAGTTCATTAAGCTGCCTGGTGCTACTGGGGTACAAATCCAAACCTGGGCTGGATTTCTGACTTTTAAAGCTTGCGTTGCTGCCGCCATTGTCATCCCAGTGGCAATGCCATCATCAATGATCAGAGCCAAAGCATTTTGAGGATTCGTTTGGGGACAACCCACAGAAAGTTGTGCTAGCTGAGCTTTCGCTTTTTCGCGAGCTTGATACAGTGCTAATTCCCGTATCCGAGACTTTTTTTTCCCCAATCGCTGCTGACGCATCCAAAGCACTTGTCCTTCTG
>CBKWLJ010000039.1:0-31050 GCA_966675205.1 uncultured bacterium | reverse complement strand
GCTGCGCTTTTATTGTAAGGAGCAAACAATTCAAACTCAACTAATTTAGCCATCAATGATTAATTAAAAATTGAATTTCAAATCTGAAGATTCCTATTTTATATATTTCTTCTTACTTGATATATCTAGCTAAGGAAATAAATTTAGTATGAGGTTTTCTTTTTACATTCCGGCTGTAGCATTGATAATTTATGTATTAAGAAATAATGGCTGTAAATTTAGAATGTCTTATAAAGTACAACAGTTATTCCGAACATTTCACTAACATCTTTGTTGTAAATAAAAATTAAAGTTGAAATTCTTGAAGAGCGCGAGAATGCATTAAGATTGCTGGTACTTAACCAAAGACAGACGTAAGCTATTCCATCTCCACATTAGATAGAAGTAGCTCTTGTTGAGTAAAATGATAGGTCAAGATTATGGTAAGAAAAATTGCCCTGTTTTCGATCTGGGTTGGTTTCGTCGCTTATACCCTATGGCTAGCTCCACTCGATCAATCTGATACATGGCCTTTGGTAAAAAAGCTATTAACCCTTCAGTGGGGAGACATTAATGCCATTCTCCTAGCGATTTTCTGGATGATGGGGGTTTGGCCCATGATTTATGCTTGCCTGATGTTTGCCGATGGCAGAATGCAACATTTTCGTGCTTGGCCGTATTTTCTTGGGTCAAATTTTACAGGAGTGATTTGTCTCATGCCTTATTTAATTTTGCGCCAACGCAATCAAGAATTTTATGGGAAAAAGGATAAGTGGCTGAGAATTTTAGATCGGCGTTCGACGGGAGTTTTTCTCCTATTAAGCACAATTGGCTTACTTGTCTATGCAATCCTAGCTGGAGACTGGGAAAATTACGTTCAGCAGTTCCAAACCCGGCACTTTGTTCACCTCATCAGCCTAGATTTTTGCTGCATGTGCCTGATATTTCCGTTAACCTCTTTGTTTGATGATGACATGGCAAGGCGAGGTATTTACGATTCTCGTATCTTCTGGGCAGTGGCGCTGGTGCCTGTGTTTGGTCCACTGTTTTATCTGTGTCTACGTCCATCTTTGTCAGAAAGCAGGACAGAAAAAATGGAAAGGCAAGAGGTTGTAGCTTTATGCGGCTAATCTCTCTTCTATATCAAGCTTGAGAGCAGAACATCCACTGTGGGGAGAGCGATCGCTTTTGTCAAAATTATTAATTTTTCTCTGAGGAATCACTTTCTACGGCTTGATTTAAATTTACGTAACTTTAGCAGATTCTTAAAGGTGTCTACTCTAGTGTAGGGGCATGAGACCCAAGCCCCTACAGCCGATGTTTACAACAGACAATTCATTTCTTTTCTTAGTGCCAGACAAATACCTTGGCTTCGTATCCTCCAATATCAATCATGATGTTGTGATCTCCAGACTCCACATCATAATCACCTGTCCACTCGTGCCAAGTGCCATTTTCCGGAAAATTTGGAATCGTATAACCCGCTAAGAAATTTTCGGAAAAATTGGCGACTACAACGATACGAGAACCTTCATCATTCCAACGAACATAAGCGAGAACATGAGCTTCTGCATCTTCATAAAAGAAATTAATATTTTCGGTATAGAGTGCTTGATTTTGTTTACGTAGATGAATCAAACCCTTGTAATATTCAAATAAGCTGCGATTGAAGTCATTCCCTAATAAAGGCCATTCAATTTTAGCTTGTTCGATGGTTTTGTACTTGTACTCACCAAACTCTTCTCCCATCCAAATCATGGGTACGCCCACAGCCGTCATCAATATGACTGCTCCTAGCTTAGCTCGCTTGAATGCTTCTTCATCAAAAATCTCGCGATCGGCTAATTCTGCCATGATGTGGTTGTGGTCGTGATTGGTTAGGTAATTGACCACATTGGTAGCCCCCATGAAGCCTTGCCGTTTGCCATCAATCACATCTTTAAGCTGCTCTAAATCAAACGTATCACCACAAATATGTTCAGTAACTACATGACGGAAACTGTCGTGCCAACAGGCATCCATTGGTCCATCAAAATTAGTAATGCTGGTGGTTTCTGGTATATGTTCGGCAATGTTGTAAAACGGCTTCATGCTAGCTGTTTTTTTAGCTTCCTCGACAACCCAGTGCATAAAATCATAGTTAGCAATTTGCCGTGCTGCATCATAGCGAATCCCATCGATGTGATACTCCTGAATCCAGAAGCGTACAGCATCACCGATAAATTCCCATGCTGGCTTGACATCTAGCTTTTCGTCATAGTGTTCATAATTAAACTCTGGCCCCCAGTTATTATCAGGGTCACGAGGAGAGTGGTGGTACCAATAGTCGTGGTCAATCTGAGTTAAAGGGCTTTCGGCTTCTGAGTGGTTGTAAATCCCGTCCATAATGACGCGAATTCCACGGGCGTGACACTCATCAATCAGATGTTTCAATCCATCCGTTGTGCCATAGCTAGATTCAGTAGCGAAGAAGTAACGGGGATTATAACCCCAGCTATAATCTCCGGGATACTCTTTCACTGGCATCAATTCAATAGCATTAATCCCTAATTCGCAGAGGTAATCTAATTTTTCAATAACGTGCTTGTACTTCCCTCTTGCATAGGGGTCATCCTCGCCACCCGAGAAATCAGCGACGTGCATTTCATAGATGACTAGTTCATGGTCAGCAGGCAGGGGTTTATCGTCGTGCTGCCAGACGTAGGTATCGACTATCTTTTCACCATCTTTTATCCGTACAACGCCGTTTTGGGTGGGGTTATCAATATCAGTCGCGTAGGGGTCAGTAATCTCTACCCATTGATTAGGTTCAAAGAACCAGGAGTTGGACTGGATACGGAATTTATATTGATAAACTCCATCCTCAAGATCAACTGTAGTTCGGAAATAACCATCCTCACCTTTCTCCATTGGAATTTCTTCCCAATTGGAAAAATTTCCTTTTAATGAAGCTCCTTGATTGTAGGGAGCAAATAACTTAAATTCAATTGAGCTTGCCATAAAACCCCCAACCTTTACAAAAGGTGAAAGATGTCGTAGTGGATAGGGTTATTGTCGGGTCTTCAAGCTTTATAGCGGATCGCTCTCAAGAGATAAACTTGCTTTATAAGTGATTATCCTGAAGGAATAGAAGTTATTAGGGTTAGGCTCTAGTAAGCTTCCATAAGTGGCTTTTTTCTGGCTCTAGCGATGATTTACGCTGAATTAATCGTGATAATGTCTTGAAAATAGGATTAAGAGGGAACGGGGAACGGGGAACGGGCAATCCCCCTACTTAAAAGTAGGGGATTTGGATGAGGACGCCTTGAAACATCGCATCAAGCTGCCGGACTTCGTCCCGCTTCGCTAACGTTTCAAGTATTTTTTCCTCTCCATTAATCAATTCAGGGGCTTGCATCCTTGCTCTTCGGGGCTTATGTCCCCCCCCGTTCCCCATTCCCTATTCAGGAGTTCCCGCCCCAAAAGGGCTTGGTCAGAAGCCAGAATTCCGGAGAGAGTGATTTTCATTATGAGCGTTGTGAGATAAAAGCTCATGGTGCCTAACTTGCGTTCAATCGTAGTATCTGGGGAAGCGGGGGCAGGCTTTCCGGTCTACCCCACAAGAAAAATTAGTGATTGTGGCATGGGCGGGACACCCGTCCTTGCCTGTGGTACAAGATCTGAGTAGACACAAGTTTTTTCAAGGTTGCTTGGTTGAGTGTGGGCATTTGCCACCCTACAACTATGTGTATTCAGCTAATAGATTATTGAAGTATTCCCAAACCTTTCAAAATCTCTAAAATTTCAGTTAAAATTTTGTCGGATAGGAATCTCAATAATAAACTTAGTTCCTTCCCCTGGCGTGGAAAAACACTGGAATTCTCCACTATGTTTTTCCACTACAATTTGATAGCTAATTGAAAGACCTAGCCCCGTACCTTTACCTATTGGTTTCGTTGTAAAAAAAGGAGTAAATACTTTCTTTTTGACTTCGTCCGTCATACCTGGACCATTATCTTGAATACAAATTTCAACTCGATTATTACTATGAGCTAGAGTAGAAATTTTGATAGTGGGTGAGTAAATAGAAGAATGATTAATTTGTTCCTGGGCTTCGACGTTAGTTTTAAAAATTTTTCTCTTCTTTTCTTTTCTTTTACTCTCTAGAGCATCAATTGCATTACTCAACAAATTCATAAACACTTGATTCAATTGCCCTGCATAGCCCTCTACAAGGGGCAGCGAACTATACTCTTTGATGACGTTAATTTCTCGGTCTTCTCCCTGAGCTTTCAAGCGATGTCGCAAAATAAGAAGGGTATTATCAATGCCTTCGTGAATATCTACCGCCTTCATTTCTCCTTCATCGCTTCTAGAGAAATTCCGCAGCGACAGCACTATCTGATTGATGCGGTCAGTACCCACCTTCATCGACTTCAACAATTTCGGCAGATCTTTGATTAAAAAATCTACCTCGATCGCTTGCAGTTCAGATTGAATCACTTCAGGAGGTTGAGGATAGTGCTGCCGATATAGAGTGACGATTTTGAGTAAATCCTGAATGTAGTCACAAGCGTAGTTAATATTACCGATGATAAAGCCCACAGGATTGTTAATTTCGTGAGCGACACCAGCCACTAACTGCCCTAAACTGGACATTTTTTCAGTCTGCACTAACTGAGCTTGAGTCCGCTGTAAATCGTGCAGTGCTTGCTCTAACTCCTTGGCTTTACTGTTCGCCCGCGCTTCGGATAACTGTAGAGCCAAGTTTTGTTCTGCTAGCTTAGCGGCTGTACGTTTTTCTTTTTCTAGCAGATGAGCTTGATAGAGGGCGATACCCACTTGAGCTGCAACCGCTTCGAGCAGTTCAATTTCACTACTTTCCCAATCACGATGCACATCACACTGATGAAGACCGAGAATACCATTGGGTTCGCCTTGATAAGAAATGCGAATAGCCACCATGGATTTGATATCCATCGCTCTACACAGATGTACTACAGGTACTAAAAGCGGTTCAGCATACACATCCACTGATGCGATCGCTTGATCGGTGCCTAACACCCTCTGAGCATGAGGATTCCCCTCCACTGGCACTTCAAAGGCTCCCATTGAGGAGTACCCCGATTCTAAATACTCAGCCGCTACACAGAGCTTGGGTTGTACTTCTTTTTGATAGAGAAGAATCATGCAGCGATTAACCTGCAAAGCTTGCCCAACTTGCATCACTGTGGTATTAAAAATCTGATCCAAATCCAGTGAGGAACGAATCTCGGTGGTAATTTGCTTGAGTAATTCAGCGCGATAGTAGGAACGCCGTAACTGGACTTCTGCCTGCTTGCGTTCTGTAATATCGGTATGAATTGCGATCGTACCGACAACCTCACCATTAACATCCTTAATCGCATCAGCTCGTAAGGCAATCTGCTTTACACAACCCCGACAATCGAGCATTTCAATTTCCCCTTGCCAGGAGTGGCCCTTTGCTGCAATGGCAAACACTTCTTGCATGGTTTGGGGGTCACTGAAGAGGACGAAATAACCACCAACTGTGTTTAACTGTTCTAGAGTGTAGCCAAACAATTGACAAAATGCGGGATTGAGGTAGCTTAGCCTTGACATATCTGTGTCAGCAATGCTGATAGCATCACTGGAATTTTCCACAGCTTTGCCGATGCGTAGGAGTTGAGCTTCGATGTGTTTAGATGCAGTAATGTCTTCGACCATGCACACGATAAACAGAGGGTTTCCCGCCTTGTCTCGCACCAGGGAAACACTCAGCCGACCCCAAACCAAGCGACCACTTTTGTGGAAGTAGCGCTTCTCCATTTGATAAGAGGCAATGGAGCCAGCTAATAATTGTTGGTAAAGATTGAAGTCGGTCGCGATATCATCCGGATGGGTAATCGTTCGCTGGCGTAGCTCGATATCGCTGTAGCCAAACATTTTGTGTAAGGCAGGGTTGCCGACGAGTAGTTCTCCAGAGGGTTCGCATAAAGCAATTCCTAAGGCTGCACCGCCAAAGATGGCTCGGAAACGCACTTCACTTTGCCGCAATGCCTCCTGAACCTTGAAGCGCTCAGTAACATCACGAGCGTTAATCACGATACTACTCAAAGTTTCATCCGCCAAAAGATTGGTACCCGTTACTTCTAAAAAGCACCATGACCCATCTTTAGTTACAAAGCGGCAGATTAAAGGCGTTAAAGTCACACCATAACCTACTTCCAACAACTTTTTCAGCGCTTTAGCGATCGCTTCACGGTCTTGAGCGGCGACATATTGAATTACAGACTGTCCGACTAATTCTGTAGGGCAGTATCTCAGAATGCGTTCAATAGAGGGGCTGGTGTAAAGAATGCTGCCTTGGTCCGAGACCATCATAATTAAGTCAGACGACTGTTGAATCAGCGATTCCCATTGGAAACGTTGAACTGAGTCTTGCCCCATTCCATTGCGCTTCAGCAATACTTGATTCCAGGGTGTTTCGTCGCTATCTTCCAGCAGGTTTTGTGGGAATGAGTTGGAGGCGGCACTAAAGGTAAAGTTTGAGATAGACTCAAGCTCACAATTTTCTAAGTAACGGGGCGTTCTTTCTGGCGGCAGGTGCAACCAATCTGCGATCGCACAGCGCATTTGTTCTAAAACTGGCTCCACTGTTGTAGGGTGTTCTGAAAGGCAGACATCGAGTGCGGCACTTGTTTGTTTAAAGGCCGCCACTAGGCGTTGCTGACGGGTGATATCTGTAGCAATGCCTTCTAAACTTGTCGGATTCCCATCCGCATCCCAAATCACACGAATGCGATCGCGCAACCAGCGAATTTCCCCACAGGGACGAACGATTCGGTACTCCAGTTCGGCACTACCGAGTTCTAACAGTTTCTGTCGTTTTGCTAATACATGAAAACGGTCTTCTGGGTGAATGATTTCTAGCCAAAGGTCCTGATTCTCGAAAAACTCAACAATTGGACGCCCGTAGATTGCCTCTGCGGCTGGATTGAGATCGAGAAGTTCCAACGTATCGACACTGCCTGACCAGATAATTTCTTCTAAAGAGTTAAGAATGGTGCTGAACCGTTGTTGCGAAAGGTGCAGCGTTGCTTCAGTTTTCTTGTATTCAGTAATGTTACGGACAACAACCAGTACTTCAGTGCTATCCCTAACTCCCATTCGTGCCTGAAAATACTGAAGCTGGCCCGATAGCCGTAAGGAATATTCAAAAATTTGGGGTTGGTGAGTAAACAGCGCCTGCCGTAAATAATGTTGGAACTGCTGAGCAATTTCTGGAGGCATCACGGCAGATAAAGATTTGCCAATCAAGTCCGATGAGGGGACAAGCAGTTCAACATTTTCGCTGGGATGCACTTCTAAAAAGACACCCTCTTTATTAAGGTGAAAGAGGGCATCTGAAGTGAGACCGAGTTGCTTAAGGTGCAAATAACCTGATGTGTCTCGATGGCGCACGGCTTTAACTTGCTGATCTGGCGTAATATCTCGGCAAAACCCAATTATTTTGATGGGTTGATTATTCTCATCGGGCTCTACTGCACCTTGACTAAATAGCCAACGACTGGTTCCATCCGGCAAATCAATGCGAAATTCAACCTGATAATTAGCTTGTTTTTTGATGGCACGAGCGATCGATCCAGCGACCACTCGGCGATCTTTTTCACAAATTCGCTTGAGTAAGTCCCTGTAATTTCCCTGCCATGTTCCTGGAACTACACCAAACAGCTGTTCAATGTTTTTCGACCAGGCAACTTTACCTGTTAGGAGATTCCACTCCCACATACCCATATTGGCCACCTGCAACGCTAGCTTCAGGCGGGTGTCACTCTTATCCAGGTATTGCATAAAGCGTAACGATGATTGGCGATTTCCTGAGAGTATTCTAAGTATTTCTACTCAGAAAAACCATCAGAGTTGAGCTGAGCCTAACTCAAGCCTGGTGTAACGTTTCTTATCCGTAGCCCCCACAGGATTGAAATAGTTACTCAATATAGCGTTGATTAAAGATACACCCTACTACTCCTAGTGCTTTGCCGGAAATTTACCGTCAATGCTGACTCAAGAATGTTGCGTCTAACTCATGACTTTTAGCTCGTTCACTTACTATTGTGACTTAGACCACTGGCAGGTCGATGATATTTAGGGTAAAGCATTGTCACCACAGGACGCCCCCCTTGTAGATGCTGCTCGATGACCGCAGGTACTTCTTGAGGATGGACAGCGCTATACCAAAATTGATCGGGCGTCACCAGTACCATTGGACCGTTGCCGCATTCTCCCAAACAACCGCTACTCTTCACAGTGACATCCGTCACTGATAACTCTTGAAAAGCTGCCAAAACCTTTGCTGAACCTTGCTTACGACAGCTTCGGTTCGTACACACTAACACTTGTCTAAACGTTTGTGGACTCTTCAAAAAATTCTGATCTCCTGAACTTTTTTCGTTCATCGCTAAGAAGAAACAAGCGAGCAAGCAGTGCTTTTAACCATAAGAGTGTATTCTATACAACTGAGAACTCGTACTGTTTCTAGTCTATCCGGAGTGACTTCTCTTAGAGCGTGGTTACGTTGAAACAGTAACTTGAACAATTATTCATTTGTGATAATGAATATTAGGTTACCTCATGTTAGCTTCTTGAATTAAGGTGACAATCTTGTTGTACTCAAAATTAAAAGCAAATGTCGCTAGGGCATCGGCAACAGAGGCATTGTAACGGCGGATTTCCTCAATGTAGCGTTCAACATCACTCATAAAAGCTACGGTTGCGGCATGTTCTAAAGAAGCCAACAATTGGGTGGGTACAGCCGCAAAAGCTTCTGGGTTCAAGATATCTCGGATATCACTCTTGAACCTGGTTAAAGCAGTATGGGCAGTCGGTTCCTCGTAGACATAACGCACGCCGATGTGTTTGTTCATTAAGCTAAAAATGTCATCTTCCCGGAAGGGTTTACGCAGAAAATCATTACAACCGGCATCAAGAGCAACTGCCCGTTCCTCTTCAAAAGCACTGGCGGTGATGGCAATGACGGCGGTAGCTTGCCCTTTTGTGGTGGATCTAATTTGTTTAGTGGCTTCAATACCATCCATTATGGGCATCCGCAGATCCATCCAGATTAAGTGCGGCTCCCAATTATCCCAGATTTCAGTTGCCTCTTTACCGTTGGTTGCTTGTTTGAGTTCAAAACCAAGGGGGTTGAGGAGTTTAATCAACAGTTGGCGATTGATGGGTTTGTCATCGACAATCAGAATACGATAGCGCGGTTGGTTGGGTTCCAGGGCAATGACTCGGCGTGTAGATTGTTTGGTTTCGATGGAGGTAGCATCAACCAGGCCGACAGAAATATCAAATTTGAAGATCGTTCCCTTACCCACAAAACTCTCTACAATGATGTCACCGCCCATCAGTTGCACAAACTTTCGCGTTATCGGCAAGCCCAATCCGGTACCTTCTTGGGCTTGTTTGCCGGTAGTGGTTTGCACAAAGGCTTCAAACAGGCTATCTAATTCTTCTGGCGCGATACCCAGTCCGGTGTCTTCCACTTGAAAACATAATTGGGCATTGGAACTATCTTTCTCATTCCCGATTCCCGTTAGCGTAGCGGTAGCGAGTCCGCAAGCGTCTTCCCGATTCCCCAGTCCCACTCGCAGTGATACACCACCTTCTTGTGTAAACTTAATCGCATTATTGAGCAAGTTAATCAAGATTTGACGCAACTTAACTTCATCGGTGCGGACATAGCGAGGGACATTGGGGGCGCGATCGCACATCAACTGCAATCCTTTATCATCCGCCTTTAACTGGAACATATCTTCTAAGTCGTCCAGCAGGCGGTAAAGGTCGAAGTTGTTTTCGTTGAGGGTGGTACACCCTGCTTCAATTTTGGATAAGTCGAGGACTTGGTTGATTAGGGTGAGCAGGTGTTCGCCGCTGCGGGTGATGATGCCAGCATTTTCAACGTGTTCGGAGGGAAGGTTTGGAGAGCGCATCATCAATTGGGAAAAGCCGAGAATGGCGTTAAGGGGACTACGCAATTCGTGGCTCATGTTGGTGAGGAAGGTGCTTTTGGCTTGGTTTGCTACTTCCGCCTTTTCTTTAGCAATCGCTAATTGGGCAGTGCGTTCCTCTACTTTCGTTTCTAGCGTGCGATTATACTCGTCTAGGGTGCGGTTGGACTCGGCTAAATCCTTATAAAGCCGCGCATTTTCGATGGAGATAGCGGCCGATGAGGAGAGGACTTTTAAGACTTCTAATCTCTCAGGTGTAAAAGCTCCAGTTGTGAGATTATTTTCCAGGTAAACAATGCTGGTGAGCTTGCCTTGATTGATCAGAGGTACGCACAAGACAGATTTAGGCTGATGCTGTTTGATGTAGGGGTCATTCGTAAAGTTGCCCTCGCTTGTGGCATCATTCAAGACGACACTTTCCTGGGTACGGGCAACATAATTGAGGAGGGTTGCTGGTAGGGGCACGGAAGCCTTATGCCCGACTGGGATTGACTGCAACACGGTGATGCGATCGCAATCCGCTGCACCTGACGCTTCAATCAGCAGTTTCCCCTCAGTTTCTAAAATCAGGTAGCCAACTTGCGCCCCAGCATTCTCGATGAGAATTTTCATCAAAGAAGCAAGTAACTTATCGAGGACAATTTCACCAGAAATTGCTTGGGATGCTTTCATTACGGTAGCTAAATCCAAAGCTGACGCTGATTGAGAGCCAGTTGTGGTACTGTTGTTTGTCGTGCGGGTGTCTATCGTGCGAGTTGCCGTCGATGATTTAGCCAATAAATCTGGGTATCTTTGTTCTAAATCTTTGACCTTTGCTGTCGCTCCCCAGCGAACATAGCTATAGTGAGCTTCGGTCATATACGTTTGAGCAATTTTATCCATGCCTCGCGCTTGATAAAACTTTGCCGCTAATTCATAAGCTAAGGCTTCCTCTTGAATGTATTCATTATCTCTGGCTCCTTTAATGGCTCGCTCATAACACTCCTCGGCTTCAAGCACTTGCCCCAAAACTCGCGCTTTCTCTGCCTCTACTAGATAAAATTTATGCAGATTATTCATTGGGGCATGATGCGCCCATTTTTGCATTTTTTCTTGATTACTATTAACTCGATTAAGCCAAGCCTCTTCTTCAGGTTTTGACGCCTCAACCAATACAGCTAGATGTGCCAGAGAATCGTAGAAATGGAATATCGAAACAACGCTCGTCGATGTTACACCGTCTAAATACTGTTCTGCCAAAACAGCATTTTGTACAGCTTGATGAGCCTCACCGAACAGATAACAGAGGATAAGTTTATTCAGATAAATCAAGTGAAGTTCTGTTCGGTCATTCTCTCTAATAGCACGGGGTATTGCTTGCTCCTCGTTGTAGGCAGTACCCATTAAACGACTGGGATTTTCAGCTAATCCTTGCAAGTTAAGGACTGCCTGCCTAAATACTAGAGCAAAATTCAAGGCACTTTGCTGCTTGATCTGAGCTATAGCCTTACTGTAGAGCGTTATTTTCTTCTCTAGAGTCGTAAGTTCATGACCGATAAAATATGAATTCTTGCATATATGATAGGCACAATAACCAGCAAATTGAAAGTCTCCAGTTTCTAAACCACTTTGATAGCCCTCAATAACAATTGGTAGTGTTTCCCTAAAATGCTCTTTCCAATGGGTGATGAAGGCTCCCAAAGAGTGGTATACCTTAGATTTAACTGTCTTGGCATTTAACCGATCTACCAAACTTAAACCCAATTTGCCAAATTTATAACCTAACTCAATGTCTTGAATTACTCCGCAAAGAATAAGTCCATAACCAATATAAACAACTGCTGAACAAGGTGAGTTGCCATATTCAATAGATAATTTAACCTGTACTAACACTGTCAACAAGAAAAGTTCACGAGCAGCAATAAACGTAGCAGCCGATATACTGATCAGGATATTCCTGACTGCTAGTTGTTCAGGAGAGGTCATTTCTGGCAGATGAATGAGGTCTTCAATTTCCCGTCCCGCACAAAGCGAAATGGTTTCCCCCAGTACTCTTTGAATCTCCAACTGGGTAGGTTCTTCTGGTAATATCAATCCTAAATGCTTGAGTACTTGAAGCCCAAATTTTATGGATTCTTTGAGATTATTTTGTGCCCCAGCCGCTTGAATTTTAGTTTCGTAAATTTTTACTTTGTCCTGCACGGTTCTGGCATGGTTTAATACGACTTCTGCCCATTGTTCCATCTGCTCCAAGTCGCCATTAAGATACGCCGCCTCTGCTGCTTCTTCGTACAGTGCTAAGGTTAGGTCATAGGAACTTTGCCAACTATCTGCACTCAGGAGTTTAAGTCCCGCATTCAAATATCCAACTGCTGCTCCATAAGCCGTTGCTGCTTTCGCTTTCTGACCCGCTATCAGATTCAGTTTAGCGATTTGCGATCGCTCTTGTTGAGAAGTCAGTAGGGACAGTGCCTCCGTGCCTGCCCCTATACCAAGATTGAGATGATCGACTATCTTAAATATTTCCTCTGATAACGCCTCTGATGGGGTATTCTGCAACAGCAGGCGACCTATTTGTAAGTGAACTGCTGTTTTTTGTTCTTCATCAATTAAGGCATAAGCTGCTTGTTGTACCCGGTCATGCAGGAATTTATAATTTTGAATTAAGAGTTGTTCATCTATCTCAGATATGGGCAAAATTAACCCTGACTGAACTGCCGGAGTTAGTTCAAAAGAAATTTGGTGGGATGATTTTTCACTAATGATAGAAAGGGTATTTAAGTCGAAGGATGCACCCACACAAGCGCACGAGCGTAAGACTTGCTGAGTAGATTCTGGCAATTTCTTGACTTTGCCAATCATCAACTCCACCACATTATCAGTGATGCCCTTGGCTTCAATGTTGGAAATATCCCATTGCCAGATGTGGCACTCAAAATCAAACGTTAGTAAATTTTCAGTGTGCAGAGTTTTCAGAAATTCATTGACAAAGAAAGGATTCCCCTCGGTTTTTCGCACTACCAATTCTGCCAAGGGTTTTACTGATGCGAGGTCACTGTTTAATGTATCGGCAATCAGTTGCGTGATAGGCTCGCTATGTAAAGGTGCTAAGGTAATACAGTTGACAGTTGCCCCTTCCTTGCGGATGCTATCAAGGGTGATCATTAAAGGATGAGCAGAGTTGACCTCGTTATCCCGATATGCCCCGATCAAAAATAAATACTCGGTATCAGCATCGGTCATCATCAGTTCTATCAACTTGAGAGTGGCGGAGTCTGCCCACTGCAAATCGTCCAAAAAGATAACTAAGGGATGCTCTTTTGTACAACATGCCCGGATGAAGTGACCAAAGACGAGATTAAAGCGATTTTGCGACTCAGTTGCTCCTAATTCTGGCACGGCAGGCTGTTTGCCGACAATCAGTTCCACTTCGGGAATTACATCAATAATTACCTGACCATTGGAACCAAATACAGTTAAAAGTTTTTCTCTCCATTGGTCAAGTTGAGAAGAACTTTCACTTAAGATTTGTCGTACCAAGTCTTTAAAAGCGGCTACTACGGCAGAGTAGGGAATATTCCGCTGAAATTGATCAAATTTGCCGGAGATGAAATAACCACGTTTTTCGGTAATTGGTTTATAAATTTCTTGCACTAGTGCTGACTTCCCGATACCGGAATAACCCGCCACCAACATCATTTCGATTTTGGATTGAGTATTTTTGATTTTGGATTGGGGATTGTCTGTATTAATCCGTGCATCCGTTTCAAAATCAGTGTGTGCTGCTACACGCTCAAATGCTGTTAGTAAGGTTTCAACTTCCGCCTCACGTCCATAGAGTTTTTGGGGAATTTGAAACTTATCTGAAATATCTGAGGAGGCGAGGGAAAAGTCTGATATATTTCCACTTGTCTGTAGTTGGTTCAGACATTCTTCTAAATCGACTTTGACGCCCCAAGCACTCTGATAGCGTTCCTCCGCCGTTTTTGCCATCAGTTTCATGACAATGTTTGAGATGATTGACGGTAGGGGCGAACGGTCATTCACCCCTACAAGTTCGTGGGGTGAAACGGGTTGTTTAGCGATATGACAATGCACTAATTCCAGAGCATCAGTCGTCTCAAACGGTAGTTGTCCTGTCAGCAGTTCGTAGAAGGTAACACCGAGGGAGTAAAAATCAGTCCGGTAATCTAGAGAACGATTCATCCGTCCCGTCTGTTCCGGTGACATATAGGCTAAAGTACCTTCTAAAACATTCGGATTTTTCAGCGTGGGATTTTCGCGACTTAATTGGGTAGAAATACCAAAATCGATGATTTTAACTTGCTTGGTTTCTGGGTTATAGACAATATTGGACGGATTAATATCTTTGTGAATAATATTGCTGCTGTGAATATGTCCCAAACTCTGGGCTGTCTTGATGGCAATATTCAGGAATTCTGGTAGGGGCAGTACACCCGTGCCTGCCTCCATACGCCCATCCATCAATTGCCTCAAGGATGACGCGCCAAAATCTTCTAAGATAATGACCAAAGTCCTTTGATATGGTTCTAAGCTATAAGCTTTGACTACTCCATCTGTGTTCAGATTGCGGGTGATTTCATATTCCTGCTTATACCTGGTAATCTCATTCGGTGTAGGATAATCTTGTTTTAAAACCTTAAGAATGACAGATTGACTATCCTGCTCTCGGATAGCTCTATAGACTAGAGAATTAGCACTTTCATAGATTTGGGCAAGAATCTGATAGCCAGTAAGGGTAATCATAAGCAATCGATAAGCAATGGTTAGTCTGGCAATTACAGTCGCTAGAAGCTTAACCATTCATTATCTCTGCGTCAACTTTTATAGAGTTGCGCTAAAATACTTAATTTTTCTGAGGCAATATACGTAACTAACATTACATTCTGCATTAGACCTCCTGCAAAAATCTTTTTTATCGATTTTTTGGGCAGGCTCCGACGCCTACCCCACAAAAAAAATAACTATGAGTGGGATGGGAACTTGCTCGTCCTAGATATTTTTGCAAGAGATCTATTGATGAGGAGATGGGGAAATGGGCAGAAAGAGAAAGTACTATGTTTGATTGCAACTCAATTAACGTGGGGAGTCTATGTATCTCAACGCTAACCTGGGTACAGGTATAGCGTGGGTCTTCTAACTCCCCCAGACCCCCTCAAAAAGATAAAATTGTGTTCAATCCGAGTCTTTCGTGGAGTCTACCTCCAGCCGAATTCGTGTTATCCAGCTCTGATGTTCATGTCTGGTGTGCTTCTCTTGAACAGTCAGATGTGCAGGTTCACAAACTGGCGCAAACCTTGTCAGAAGATGAGCAAGCCAGGGCTAATCGATTTTACTTTGAGCGCGATCGCAAACATTTTACTGTCGGTCGTGGCTTACTCCGGACTATCCTGAGTCACTACACAGGCATTGTCCCCAATCAGCTCCAGTTTTGTTACGGTTCTCGGGGCAAGCCAGCCTTGGCGACCCAAGAGAGTGACACTACGATCCAATTTAATGTCTCTCATTCCCAAGGGTTGGCTTTGTATGCGATCACTCGCGATCGCAAAATTGGTATCGACTTAGAACAGATACGTCCAACATCTGACATTGAGCAATTAGCCAAACGATTCTTCTCTCCCGGTGAATCGGCAGTAATTTGCTCCCTTCCCCCTGCTCAAAAGCAACAAGCATTTTTTCGCGGTTGGACTTGTAAGGAAGCTTACCTCAAAGCGATCGGTGAGGGATTAGCTCTGTTGCAACAGGTTGAAGTTTCCCTCGTGTTAGAAGAACCACCGAGGTTGCTCAGCATTGATCATCAAGATACAGAAGCCACTGCTCGTTGGTGTCTTCAGATGCTGACACCTGCCTCCGGTTACATGGCTGCGATCGCTGTAGAAGGACATGATTGGCATCTGTCATGCTGGCAATGGCCCATCCATGAATGAATTCAAAATTCGTAAATCATAATTGATACATCAGCATATATTTCAGATGGGAATTTAAACTCCACCTGAAACAAAGCTATCTGTAGAGGCAGGGATTTTAACCTCCTTCTAATTACGAATTACGAATTACGTTGCGAAGCTTCTCGCGTAGCGAGTACTACGAATTATTTTCTAATCGGGTGACAATCCTTTAGACGCTAGCCATTCCCGATTGAATAACCGCGACTGGTAGCGAGATCCCCCATCACAAAGAATAGTGACAATGGTATGACCTGGCCCCATTTGTTTAGCAAGAGCTACAGCCGCTCCCACATTAATACCTGTAGAACCACCCAAAAACAAACCGTCTTTCTGGAGTAATTGATAAACAACTCGTACACACTCCTCGTCATCGACTCGAATCGCATCATCGATAGGAACATCCTGCATATTGGAAGTGATTCGGCTGCTGCCAATGCCCTCGGTAATTGAACTTCCTTCAGACTTCGTTTCACCCGTCTTGACATAACTGTACAAAGCACTGCCCATAGGGTCAGCAACAACGGTTTTAATATTCGGATTTTTTTCCTTCAAAAATAGGGAAACACCTGCAAAGGTGCCACCTGTTCCTGTTGCAGTCACCCAAGCATCAACAGTACCATCCGTTTGCTGCCAAATTTCTGGGCCAGTGGTTTCGTAGTGAGCGTTGCGATTCGCTAAATTATCAAATTGATTGGCCCAAATGGCATTTTCCATCTCTGATGCCACTCGTCCAGAAAGCCTAACGTAATTATTAGGGTCTGCATAAGGTACGGCGGGAACAGGACGGACTTCAGCACCGAGGGTTCTTAAGGCGTCCATCTTTTCTTGAGATTGAGTTTCTGGAATGATTATTAAGCATTTGTAGCCTCTAGCATTACAAATATGAGTCAAACCAATGCCCGTGTTACCCGCTGTTCCTTCAACTACAGTGCCACCAGGTTTAAGTAAACCTTTTTCTTCAGCATCTTGAATAATATAAAGTGCTGCCCGGTCTTTGACAGAACCACCGGGATTGAGGAACTCAGCTTTACCTAAAATTTCGCAACCCGTCTCCTCACAGAAGCTGTGTAATCGAATAAGGGGTGTGTTGCCAATTGTTCCGACGAACCCTGCTTTAATATCCATTGAGTATCTCTAGTCTTTATTAAGATCAAGTTACATGTGTTGGCTGACAACTGGGTAACAACCCACAAAGCGCCGATATGTTTGATTTTGTCATAAGCAAGTAGGGTGGACATTGCCCACCCTACCCAACTCAAAAATTGTTACTTATTATTTACTTGTCAGGTTGAGGTGTCATCCGTAGGTAAGGCTTGATTTCCTCATACCCTTTGGGGAACTTCTCCTTGAGAACTTCCGGATCTTTGAGGGAGGGGACAATGACCACATCCTCGCCATCTTTCCAGTCGGCTGGAGTCGCTACGCTGTAGTTATCTGTTAGCTGTAACGAGTCAATCACCCGCAGAATTTCATCGAAGTTCCGACCCGTGCTTGCAGGATAAGTAAATACCAGCCGCAGTTTCTTTTGAGGGTCGATGATGAAGACAGAACGTACCGTTAGGGTATTATTGGCGTTCGGATGGATCATGTCGTAGAGGTCAGAGACCTTTTTATCCGGGTCTGCCAAAATTGGGTAGTTCATTGTGGTATTCTGAGTCTCGTTGATGTCGTTAACCCAGCCTTTGTGGGATTCAACATCATCAACGCTTAAAGCTAAAACTTTGACGTTACGCTTGTCAAATTCGGGCTTCAGTTTAGCAACAGTACCTAATTCGGTCGTGCAAACTGGAGTATAGTCAGCGGGGTGAGAAAACAGCACAACCCAACTGTCACCCGCCCACTCGTGAAAGTTGATTTCGCCTTCTGTAGAATTCTGAGTAAAGTTGGGTACTGTATCGCCTAGTCGTAGAGTCATTATTAAATTTCCTTATCCTTCCTTGAGATCGACAATTTCAGATCTTGCCACAGAACCTCGGTTTTCCGGCCGGATTTTAGATCTATTTAGGTATTGTAGTCAAGTCTTGTCGGTTTGACCTTTACCGAAGCGACTCAGGGGGACGCTTTGCTGCTATAAAATGAGATGACAGAAAACAAAAATTAAACTAATTTGAGGAAAAATGAGCCTCTTGTTGGGCAAAAATCGAGGAAGTAAGGAGGTAAGCTGATGAAAAGTTTTGTGCGCCTAATCGCAGTTGTGTGCTTGTTTATGGGCTGTTTGGGTTGGGTAGGATTGCCTAAAAGTGCAATGGCTTCGCCACTGCCTTCAGTTTATGAGACTTTTTTAAGTAATGTTAATTGGCAATCCCCTGTTTTGCTGGCTGAGGTTAAGCTCCGGAATCCTGCTGACGCTAAGCTTGCTACTGAGTTTGGAAAAAAGATTGATTTAAACAATACTCATGTTCGAGCTTTCCGTCAGTATCCAGGGATGTACCCGACTCTGGCTGGAAAAATTGTTCAGAATGCTCCCTATGAGAGCGTAGAGGATGTTCTTGACATTCCAGGGCTGAGCGATCGCCAAAAGGAACTGTTGCAAGCTAACCTGGACAAGTTTACCGTGACTGATCCATCAGAAGTTTTTGTAGAGGGTGGAGACCGCTACAACCCAGGCGTTTACTAAAAACATCACAAGCCATTATATTGTTGGTTCAACCCACCCCCTTGAGGAGTGGGTTATTTATTAAAATTTATTAAATTTATTCAGGAACTTCTCCAAATTGAATTCGCTCCCTTCTGATTCTTCCCTTGAACCGAATATACCAACACAGTTTGATGTGCTAGTGGTTGGTGCGGGTGCGGCTGGGCTTTATGCTGCACTTTGCTTGCCAGATCGGTTTCAGGTTGGCTTAATTACAAAAGATACATTATCAACAGGTGCTAGTGATTGGGCACAAGGAGGGATTGCTGCTGCCATTGACCCAGCCGACTCGCCCCGACTGCATATTGAGGACACAATGCGGGCAGGTGCGGGTTTGTGTGACTGGGACGCTGTGGAGTTTCTGGTTGAGCAAGCACCAGAATGCATTCAATCGCTGGTCGATTTAGGCGTTGCTTTTGATCGCAAACAAGGCAACCTGGCATTAACTCTAGAAGCCGCTCATTCTCGACCGCGAGTGCTTCATGCCGCAGATACCACAGGTCGGGCTGTAGTTAGTACTCTCACCTCTCAGATACTGGAGCGCAAGAATATCACAGTATTACAGCAGGCTTTTGCTTTATCCTTATGGATTAATCCGCAAACTGAACACTGTCAGGGAATCAGCCTCATTTATCAAAGTCAGCTCCATTGGGTCAGAGCAGGAGCAGTCGTGCTGGCAACGGGTGGGGGGGGTCAAGTTTTTGCTCAAACCACCAACCCAGAGGTGAGTACAGGGGATGGCGTTGCGATCGCTTGGCGTGCTGGAGCTATCCTACGAGACTTAGAATTTGTACAATTTCACCCCACCTCTCTCACCAAACCGGGTGCCCCTCACTTTCTCATTAGCGAGGCAGTCAGGGGAGAAGGTGCTCATTTAATCGACAAGCAGGGACACCGATTTGCCTTTGATTACCATCCCGATGGAGAACTCGCACCGAGAGATGTGGTTAGTCGCGCCATTTTTAGCCACTTGCAGCGCATAAAAGCTGATCCAGCAACAGGTCACGTCTATTTAGACTTGCGACCCATTCCGACCGACAAAATTCGTTACCGATTTCCCAATATCATTCAGGTGTGTCAACATTGGGGCATTGATGTCTTCCATGAACCCATTCCTGTCACACCTGCTGCCCATTACTGGATGGGTGGAATTGCCGCAGATTTGATGAACCGCAGTTCAATTCCTGGTTTATATGCCGTGGGAGAAACAGCAAGTACTGGTGTCCACGGCGCAAATCGTCTTGCGAGTAATTCTTTGCTTGAATGTATAGTATTTGGAGCTCAACTGCGTCGCATTACGCCTGAGGATGTACAGCTTGCAACTCCTTCATCTTCCCCGTCCCCTGCTCCCTGCCCCCTGCCCCCCTCAGTTATCCAAGACTGGGCAACTCAAATCGAAAAAATTACCACCCTCCGCACTGAGTTACCTCGCTTAGTATGGCAGAGCGCTGGGATTTGTCGGCAACAGGATATATTGGAAAATGCGATCGCTACTGTAGAAGTATGGCGCTCTGAATTTACAGCTTTACCTTTAACCCAATATCTATTGAATCTACATCCCGACCAGAGTGTAAGCTTTAACTTACCCGATGCCAACCGACAACTGCGGACTTGGGGAGAAACTTACAATTTATTAGATGTGGCGTACTTAATTTTGAAAAGCGCTCTGTTTCGCACTGAAAGCCGAGGAGGGCATTACCGATTAGATTACCCAACAACTTCTCCTGATTGGCAAGCTCATACATTAGTGCAAAAAAATCGATGGTGGCAATCCCCGTCTGTTGGTAATTAGAAATAATTAAGAATAAATATTGGCTCTACCCAATCCTGATTCATCATTTATCGAGTTCCAGACGCTCTGCTATAGTCGGGTCCTCCATTATTCGGTGGGTTAAACGATGGGCTAGGCGCTTGCAAACGCACGAAGCTCGGTAAATCTTGAGTATGAGAGGCAAGTGATGATGATGAGTTTGAGGCAACTGGATGAGATAAACCAAGTTTTACGTTCGCATCAACAATTGCAGGACTGAACAACTGCAAACCGATTAACAATGTTGCGATACCCGTTAAGTAATGGCAAATAGACATAGTTGTAAAGCAACGGTTTTTAGAGTTCGTAGATTCAGTATATTCAGTTTTTTTTACAGCCTCAAAGCGTTCACAAAAGCTTTACAGCCTTTTTATGCAAGGTTTATCAATAGTCAAGTTAGGAAAAAATTTGTAGAGAGAAAAATAGCTGAGTT
Source organism: uncultured bacterium (assembly GCA_966675205.1). Lineage (GTDB taxonomy): Bacteria > Cyanobacteriota > Cyanobacteriia > Cyanobacteriales > Coleofasciculaceae > JBFLZA01. Next base: position 10,250 of record CBKWLJ010000039.1, on the reverse strand, counting down.
GGGTTGAAAATTAGTCAATTCATTTGAGCTTTACAATTGATTAGCCAAATCCTCATTTGCTTTTCAAAGCAGACCTTCTCAATGGCTATGAAGCTTAAATTGAGCATTTTAGCAGTACGTTATTTTACCGAAAATTTTAATTTCCTTAGAGTTTCTGTTTTTAGAGATTTTAGTTCTTCAGAGTCAAATAGTTTTGTCGTGGATTTGTGATGAGTCAATGTAAGACAAAAAACAGAAAAGTAATATGTAACACCATTTCCCATTTGTCAATGGATGTAATACAAAGACTATAATACCCATGACCTCAAGTAGGGATAGAGAGAGTGGCGACTATGCCTAGCAAATAGAAGGGTTTTGGCATTCAGAACTATTTCAGTACTCTTGAGAAAGAGTATAAAGTTGAGGGGAGGGGTTAGACTGCTTTTGTTAACGAATTGATTCAAGCATCAGCGGTGAAAACCAATCTGATGAATTTCGTAAAATTGATCACTCAGAAATCTAGACATTAATAATAAAAATTATTTTTTTAATGTTAAAAACAAAAAAAATAAATAGTTTTATTTGAACCCCAAAATACCATAAAAATATTGAGGTTTTTTCTAGTTATCATAAACTGCTTTTATTTTAAAGTAAACTATTAAAAAAATCCATCGAAATAAGTTAAGATAAAAATTGGATGGAAATATTTTTTTCTCCCATCTAGACGAGTTAGAGCTACTTTATCAAGTTTTCACTTTCCCTCAACCCATCTTGAACTGGAGGTTGTCTCTCTCCCCCTACTATCGGTATCAGAGATGACACTTTGTTAGATTCACTAAAAGTTTACAAGAGATTTACAAAATATTTATGTAAAACTAAATATCAATATATTATCTTAAATAAAACTTTTTTAAAAAAAGTTGATAATTTATTGGAATACACTTCATTGAACAGGATACAAAATGAGTACAAAGGTAGTGACCTTCAGGTTGCCAGAAGACCTGATGAAGGCGATTACCTCTGAAGCTAGAGCAACAGGTAAATGCAAAACGGCTGTCGTTGTTGATGCCCTAAAGCAAGCGTTTGGTATTCCTTCTCACCGAACACCATCGGTATCAACGCACAAACTTCACCAATCGCAGGACATTCTCTGTCAAGACGTTGCCGGCAGCAGACAGCAGCCCATAGAGTTCAGCCGCAGAGCCTTGTCTAACGGTAATACAGAGCATAGAGAAGACTCGGAGGAGTTGACAACCGCTGAGCAGACTTTATTTGATGAAGTCTCTGCTGCTGTACCCCCCGCATTTGCCTCCCCTAATGGAGGTGTGAGCGTTGATTTGGCAAATGCCAGTGAGGGGGTGAGCAAAGAGCCGAAATCTGCTAGTGATGTTCACACGACACTGGAAGAGAATCTGCAACAATTGGCGGCGGAGGTGGAACAACGGGCTAGAATACTCGAACAGGTGCTTTCGGCATCTGTCGATCAAGTCTGTATGTATGACAGGTTAGGAAGATACACTTACGCTAACCGTGCCTTTTTGCAATCATTCCAGCTCGAGCGAACCGAACTCTATGGGAAGATGTGGCAGGAGGTTGGTTTGCCAGCAGAAACAATGAAGTCGTTTGGCGCAAAACTCCAAATCACTTTAGCAACGGGACAATCCATAGCAGAAGAAATCAGCTTGCCAACGGTGAATGGAATTAGAGAGTATGAGTATATTCTCAGCCCAATCCGTAGTGGTGACGGCAGTATTGAGGCAGTGGTTTACACTGCGAGAGATATTACTGAGCGTAAGCAGGCGGAAGAAGCGTTGCGGGAGTCTGAGAAAAATTACCGTAACTTATTCGAGTGGGCTCACGATTCCATTTTTATTACTGATTCTTCAACCGATATCCTCTTAGATGTCAACCAGCACGCTGCACGGCGCTTAGGATATACCCGGAAACAGCTTTTGAAATTACCGCCAGAAGCTTTCAGTCCCCCCATGGACTCCAAGCATCGGCAAGCTGTACTCGAACAATTGTGGCAAACGGGCAGTGTTGTCTTTGAACACGTTCACAGGTGTAAAAATGGCACCGAGATCCCGATTGAAGTCAGTAGCCGAGTAGTGGAATACGGAGGAGAATTAGCAATTCAAAGCTTTATCCGCGATATTACAGCGCGTAAGCAAGCAGAAGAAAGGCTGGGACTGTATCAGCAGATTGTTAACCATGCCAAAGACGCGATCGCTATTCTCGATTGCTCCGGGTATTATGTGGAACAAAATCCAGCTCATCGCTCACTTTTGGGATATTCTGATCCAGAACTGCTAGGCAGAAGACCTACATTTCATTTAGGAGCTCAGGTAGGGGCGAGTCTCACTCAACACCTACTTAAAAGTGGATATTACTGCGGTAAAGTTAGCAGCTCTACCAAAAGAGGAGAGATGGTTGAGCTAGAAATCGAGGCGGTTGTGATTCGCAATGAGGCAAATAAACCCCTGTGTTACGTGATATTTCCCCGCTCTAAGCAAGCGTTAAATTTGTAAGGGTTCATTGTTATTTCTGTTGAATGATGAACCGCACAATAACTAAGTCCCTGCAAAATGCATTTGATTACGACCTAGTTGCTTGGAACGATACATGGCTGCATCTGCGTTCTTAATCAGGGTTTCTTCTACTTCACCATCTAGGGGATAAACACTAATTCCAATACTGGCTGTCACGAAAGTATGGTGCTCCTCTAACACAAAAATTTGAGACAGCGTTTCTAGAATACTGTGGGCTACTTCAGCAGCATAGTCTACTTGAGGAATATCGGGAAGAATTACTGTAAACTCATCACCTCCCAACCGTGAGACAATATCGCTGCTGCGTAATTGATGAGTGAGCCGTTGAGCCACTGCTTTGAGCAGTTGGTCTCCGACATCGTGGCCCAAGGTATCATTAACCTGTTTAAAACCATCGAGATCGAGAAATAACAAGGCGACTAACTGATTATGACTACGTGCCCAATCTAGAGCTTGATTGAGGCGTTCATGAAACTGTTTCCGATTAGCAAGACCGGTGAGAGAGTCGTGATAAGCCAGATAACGCAATCGGTCTTCTGAGAGTTTTAGTTCGAGGTTGGAACGAGTCAACTCTGCGGCTGTTCGCTTGAGTTCTTCCTCGGCTCGTTTGCGCTCTGTAATGTCTCGGATAATGCCGATCAAGAAGAGATTTCTAGCAGCATCTTCGTGGAGAGATTTTTTCGTGGCAATAAAGTGAGTGTTGCCAAAAGCGTCGGTTAATTCCTCTTCATGTTCTTGAGATTCACCCGTTTGGAAAATTATTTCATTTCTAGCCCAGAAAGCCTCAGCTTCATGCTGGGGAAAAATATCAAATTCTGATTTTTCCATTAATGTTTCTAGCGGATAGCCGATGAATTGGCAAAATGCCTGATTCAAAATAATCCAATGATGGTCTTTATCTTTAACAAAAACTGGGTCGGGAATGGTATGGATAATCGTGTGCAAAAATTCCTTGGAGCGTTTTAATTCTTCTTGAACGCGAGCACGATGGCTTGTAATCACGATCGCAGATCCCATGATTCCCATGATTGCCGGAACAAGCGGCAACCACCAACCTGCCAAAAAAGCCAAGTAACAAGTACTACCAAGCGTTATACTTGTGCCCAACAGACTTACGGCTGTCAGTTGCAGTGATCGCATCCGCCAAGTCACAGCCGCACTGAAAAACGTCCAACCCCAAATCCATGCGGTTGCTAAAGGAAGCGAAAACCCATGGATCAGAGGTCGTGATTCTAGAGTACTACTGAGGATTTGACTCACAAAATTGGCATGAAGCTCGACACCCGATAGGGGTTGTAGTACACTCATTGAGCTGTGGCTGTAGGGAATGTAGAAAAAATCTTGGAGACTGGGGGCAGTTGAACCAATAAGTACAATGCGATCGCGAATCCAACTCGGATTGACTCGATCAGCAAGCACATCTGTCAGAGAAACGGTACGAAAGCTACCGGGGCGTCGAAAATTGACTAATATCTGATACCCTTTGTTATCTGCTCCCCTATAGCCACCCTCATTGGCTTGGAATGGGCGAAAGACACGTTGAGAAAGCTGCAAATAGTTAGAATTAATCGTTGCTGATTGAGGAGTAATGCCTTGGGTTTGGAGATAAATTAAGGCTAACTTGAGGGCTAAACTTTGATGAACTTGACCTCCTGAATGCCAATAGAGCAAACTGCGACGCACCTTGCCATCACTGTCAACGACAACGTTATTAAAACCCACCTGTTGACGTTGATTTAAAATCAGGGGAGGAGTAATGCCCAAGCTTGTTTTATCCTGAAGCTTTTCAATTCCAATTAAATTGGGGAGGGTTTTACAAACTTGGGTAAATTCTTCATGACCGGGTTGAACGGGCAAATCTCGATAAATATTTAGACCAATGACCCGTGGCTGATGGGTGTTTAACTTCTGAAGCAGTTGAGCCATTATGCGATCGGGAATTGGCCACTGTTTGACTCGTTGGATATCTTTTTCGTTGATTTCAACAATGACAATGCGTTGGTCAACGGGTTCTTTTGGACGCAGGTGTAACAGATAGTCGAAGGCGGCCAGTTCCGATGGCTGTAGTCCACCAAGCAGACGCAGAAAAATGACTGTTCCTGTGACAGCAGCAGAGATCATAAAAACGGGGCGTTCTTGCTGAATCCACTGCTTCAGGCGGCGAAAAGACTTTACTTTTAACATTTATTTGACTGCACGCAGGTTCTAAAATGCAGCGCTAGTATGCATGACTCATAAGCTCTGAAATCCTTGCTCCCTCTGTGTAGGATGGAATGCAATTACCAAGATTTATAGATTCCCCTGACTCAATCTGTAATCTCAAGAGAGTATGTTGCAGGATTTATTAGCTCATTATATCCACGCTCAAATAACCTACAGCGAAAAAAACATCCCTTTAACAAAGAAGTGTAAAGGGATGGGAGAGTATGAACAAAACCTATTTTTAGCTGGGTCGATTCTTTTGTTATTCGGGCAACTTGTACTTAAAAGTTCGCGGACCTTTATATCCTGTTAAATCAGCCAGTTCTTCCAATGTTTTAACACCAGTCATCAATTTTCCATTAATTTCCCAACTGGGAAACGCTTTGAGACCCGCATCTTTACAAAGCTGTGGCTGACCGTTTTTGCCATCAGGAGCGCACTCAATGTAATTGATTTGTTTGTAGGCGGGTTTGCCAAATAGCTGCTTTTGCTCGTAGCAATGGGGGCACCAGTAAGCACCGTATTCCTTAACGCCGACTTTTGTCAGATGACGGGCCAGCGCAATTTCAGCTTCACCAGAGGTCGTGGTAACTGGCCAACCCAGTGGCGGTTGCGGCATACTCGTGGGTAAGGGAATAGCAGTAGGCTCACCCGTTACTGATTGGGCTACGGGACCACCGGCTTGGGCATATACTCCTAAAGTGCTAATGAGCGTCACCATACCAACCACGACGCCAATGAAAAAGAGTTGCCCAATATCTTCCCAAGAGCGACCGATGAGGGTTAGTACGAACAAGGTGATGGAGAAGAGGGCTGATGCCAAACAGTAAATACAAAATGCCCCAATTTTAAAGGACATTAAGTAAACCAGGTAGCCGCTGAAAATCACCATCGCAGTGGAACCAGCAAATATCACCAGCCAAGTCCAGCTCTCAATGCTAGTGCGGAGTCCTTTTTTATCGGACGAGTTCAGCAGCTGGGGGAGAAAAGCACACGCCGCAATGGCAACATAGGCCAAAAAGCCAAACAAGCTTAAAGGAATACCAAATATCTTGGCATAGGCACTAGAAAGAACAGCTTGGCAGTTGATAGCACCGGTAACTGGACAGGCAGCATCTTCAAACACTCCCCACTCGACTAGGGTGAGATAGGCAGTGTCTAAGGCACCTAAAATAGCGATCGCGCCGATCAGCTGACGAGACCAGCGATGTATCCAGGGGGCAGAACGTCGGCGACTCATGGTTAGTTATTGATGATTTATGGTTAATAGCTAATCGCTCAATCTATTTACGAATGTAGCTTGACAGACGAAAGAGTTTGTGGTTCAACTTTGGCAGAAATGCTCCGTCGTGCCGCTTCCACAAACTGACTGACGCGGATTGGGTCAATAGGTTGCTCAATTTGCCCTCGTCGCTTGAGAGAACTAGAGACAATCACCCCATCAGCAGCCGGCATCAAGGTGGAAATGTTTTCCCAGTTAGCACCGCTACCAATAAAAACGGGTGTACCCTTAGCGGCAGCAGATGCCAATTCCAGGTCTTCTAGAGGAGGAGGGCTACCCGTTGCCCAACCCGAGAGAATCACGCCATCTGCTAGACCTCGTTCAATCGTTTCACAGACGGCTGTGGTGAGATTGGGAGACCCTAAGGGGCGGGCATGTTTGACCAAAACATCTGCCAAAATTTTGACATCACTGCCTAGTTCCCGACGATAGCGGAGCAATTGGTGCGCTTGTCCCTCAATCAACCCTTGATCGGTGGCCATGACCCCCGTCAGGACGTTAACGCGGATAAACTGAGCGCGGACACAAGTGGCTATTGCCATGGCACTGTGGGCATCATTACGCAAAACGTTGATCCCAATCGGCAAGGTCACTAAATTCATGAGCCTCTGGATAATCAGCGTCATCGCACTGACAACAGCCGGATCGACTTGGTTTTTCGTAAACGGGGCGTCAAAGAAATTTTCAACGATTACGCCATCTACTCCTCCAGAAGCTAGGGCTGTTACCTCCTGCTCTGCTCGGTCAATGACCGCTTTTAAGCTGCCTCCCCAGCGGGGGGATGTCGGAAGCGGCAGCAGATGAACAACGCCAATGATTGGATTCGGTGTCTTAAAAATTTGATGTAAGTTCACAGATCTACCTGACGGCTACTTTCTGCTCCACCCGTGCTCTCCAAGGGGGGAGTCTGGGGATATTGGCATAAATAGCTCTACTTCTGTTGGATATCTCAATAAAATTTTATCTACAATAAGTAACAGGGTTAAGAAACAATAAGAAACATCCGGACTGGTGGAGCGTGAGTGAACGCCAATGCCTGATGATGATGTAAAATGCACCTCGCTAGCTCACTCACCCGCTCGACCCGTAGTATAGATAAGTACATCACCGCATGGGCAACAAGCCGACAATCGCCATTTCTCACCTGGGCTGTGAAAAAAACCGTATTGATACAGAACATATGCTTGGTATGCTGGTGCAGGCAGGATATCAAGTTGATACTAACGAAGAATTAGCAGATTATGTTATTGTAAACACCTGTAGTTTTATTGGAGCAGCTCGACAAGAGTCTGTCCGCACCCTGGTCGAACTAGCAGAAGCTGATAAAAAAATTGTCGTCACGGGCTGTATGGCTCAGCACTTTCAAGAAGAACTCTTGGAAGAATTGCCAGAAGCTGTGGCTATAGTTGGAACAGGCGATTATAACAAAATCGTAGATGTGATTCAACGGGTAGAAACGGGTGAGCGCGTCAAAGAGGTTTCGGCCGAGCCGACCTATATTGCTGATGAGACGACGCCACGCTACCGGACAACTTCTGAGGGAGTTGCCTACCTACGGGTAGCCGAAGGGTGTGACTACCGCTGTTCGTTCTGTATCATTCCCCATCTTCGGGGTTCGCAGCGATCGCGCACGATTGAGTCCATCGTCGCGGAAGCCGAACAATTGGCTTCTCAAGGCGTTCAGGAATTGATTTTAATTTCCCAAATTACCACTAACTACGGTTTAGACCTTTATGGAAAGCCTCAGTTAGCGGAACTCCTGCGGGAACTCGGCAAAGTAGACATTCCCTGGATTCGGATGCACTATGCCTATCCCACAGGCTTAACCCCATCAGTTATTGAAGCGATTCAACAAACACCAAATGTTCTTCCTTACCTTGATTTGCCCCTTCAACACTCCCATCCAGAAATCCTCCGCGCCATGAACCGACCCTGGCAGGGGCAAGTGAACGATACCATCATCGATCGCATCAAAACAGCATTACCCGATGCTGTCATGAGAACGACTTTTATCGTCGGGTATCCTGGCGAAACTGATGAACACTTTGAACACTTGCTCCAGTTTGTCCAGCGCCATGAATTTGACCATGTAGGCGTCTTTACCTTTTCTCCCGAAGAGGGAACTCCGGCATATAACTTGCCAAACCAGTTACCCCAGGATGTGATGGATGTCCGTCGGGATGCCCTGATGGAAGCTCAGCAACCCATCTCCTTGAAAAAGAATCAAGCCTGTATAGGCAGGGTGGTTGATGTACTGATCGAGCAAGAACACCCCGAAACGGGTGAGTTGGTTGGTCGTTCTGCCCGGTTTGCTCCTGAGGTAGATGGATTAGTTTACGTCAAAGGTGAGGCTCCTTTAGGGACAATCGTGAGCGTGGAAATTACTGATGCAGATATCTACGACCTGTATGGTTGGAGTAGTCCCTAGTCCATTGTCAGTTGTCTGTTAAGAGTTCAGGCTGTAAGCAGATTTCGACGGCAGGTTGTCGGTTAGGAGTGACAACTTTTCTCACCTTCTTAACTTTCGACCTTCCTACCTTCCAACCTTTAACTTTTCGGCAACTGAATCTTTGACCCCTAAAAAGCTAAACACTAACAAAGAAAACAAACCTATGACCCTTTCTTTTCAAAGCCTGGGCCTGTCCGCAGATCGTGCAAATCAACTCGAAAAACTCGGTTTCACGGCACCCACAACCATTCAATCTCAAGCCATTCCCGAACTCCTCAGTGGGCGGGATGTGGTAGGTCAATCCCAAACCGGTACGGGCAAAACAGCGGCGTTTTCGTTGCCGATTTTGGAGCGGATTGACGTTGAAAACCGTGCGGTACAAGCCTTGATTTTGACCCCAACGCGAGAGTTGGCCTCTCAAGTCGCGAACGCGATTCGTGACTTCTCGAATACCCGTCGTTTATCTATTCTGACCGTTTATGGGGGTCAGTCCATAGACCGACAAATTAAAAGCCTGCAACGCGGCTCTCAGATTGTAGTAGGAACACCCGGACGGGTGATCGATTTACTCGACCGGGGTGATTTGAAACTCGATCAAGTTGCCTGGGTGGTACTCGATGAAGCCGATGAAATGTTGAGCATGGGCTTTATCGATGATGTTGAAAAAATTCTCAAACAGGCCCCCAAAGACCGTCAAACCGCTTGTTTCTCAGCGACAATGCCACGACCGATTCGGGAATTAGTGAACAACTTCCTGAAATCTCCTGTGACAGTCACTGTGGAACAACCCAAAGCAACTCCAACACGGATTGATCAGCGGGTTTACATGGTGCCCCGTGGCTGGACAAAGGCAAAAGCCCTTCAGCCTATCCTAGAACTGGAAGACCCAGAAGCCGCGTTAATCTTTGTGCGGACGCGCAAGGCAGCGGCTGAACTGACCAGTCAATTGCAAGCGGCAGGTCACAGCGTGGATGAATACCACGGTGATTTGAGCCAGTCTCAACGCGAACGCTTGTTGTCTCGATTCCGTGGCGGTCAGGTACGTTGGGTTGTCGCCACTGATATTGCGGCGCGAGGCTTGGATGTTGATCACCTCACCCACGTCATTAACTACGACTTGCCGGATCAAGTAGAAAGCTACATTCACCGCATTGGTCGTACAGGTCGTGCTGGCAAAACCGGAACAGCCATTTCGCTGATTCAACCGTTTGAGCGACGCAAGCTGAACCTGATTGAGCGCAAAGTACGGCAAACTTTGTCCATCACCCGCATCCCAACCCGCTCGCAAATTGAAGCACAGCGGATCGAAAAACTGCAAAATCAGTTGCGCGAAGCGCTTGCAGGTGAACGGATGGCATCCTTCCTGCCCATTGTGCGAGATTTGAGTGAGGAGTACGATCCCCATGCGATCGCAGCAGCAGCCCTACAAATGGTCTACGACCAAACTCAACCCAACTGGCTGACGGCTGATTATGATGATGCGCCCCTCGTGGAACGGCCAAAAATCATCAAGCGCAATCAGACCAACAAGCCCCAACCATCAGTCACACCGAACCGTTCGCGGTAAACTAATGGTTATCAGCAACGCTGAAGGTTGAAAGACCAGAAGGTTAGAAAGTTGAAAGTGGGAAAGTTAGCTGAGTGAAAACTTTCAACTCACTTTCCTGAGGCTACACCTGGATGGAGCAACAACTAACTAACCTTCTAACCTGCAACTTTTTAACCTTCAACTCCTTGCAACGCATCACTAACAACTAGTAACGAAAAAGAAATAACCCAATTGTGGCTT
>CBKWLJ010000038.1:0-31872 GCA_966675205.1 uncultured bacterium | reverse complement strand
CCAACGGTATCTTTTAACTCTGGGCGGGTCTTGCGGATTACCGAGAAGGGTGTAAGGTATCAATGAATATTTTAATTCTGGGAAATTCTGAAGATGTTCACGCAGCACATTTGAATCAGGCACTTACAGAGGCGGGTGCAACCGTAGATTACTTAGATACTCGCTTATTTCCCACTCAGTTGAGAATGTCTTGGCAACCGGATACTCAGAATGGGTGTTTAACTTTACCGGAAGGACGTCGATTAGACTTCCAAGATATCAAGAGTGTGTTTTGGCGGAGTTTGACGGAGGTTTATATTCCGAAATTGAAAGATGCCAATCAACAACGAGTTGCATACAATGATTCACTGAGTACGTTGCGATCGCTAATCCAGGCCTGTCCTGCTCGATGGGTTAATTCCTGGCAAGCTTATCAATTTCACAAAGAGAAACCCCTGCAACTGAAGTTAGTTAAGCAATTGGGAGTAAGAATTCCAGCCACCCTCATCAGCAACTCTCCCGAGGAAGTCATCGAATTTGTTCAATCTCTTAAACAAGTTATTTTCAAACCTGTCTATGGCGGTAGCCATACCCAATTTTTAACTCAATCTCATCTAGAGCCTAAACGACTCGGCTTGGCTCTATCACTATCCCCAGTAACGATACAAGAATATATCCCCGGCACCAACATTCGCAGCTACGTCATTGCCGATTCAGTCTACTCCGCTGAAATTCGCAGCAACTCCACCGACTTCCGTGAAGATTTAGAAGCAGAGTTGATTCCCCTAGAATTACCGGAATCCGTGCAACAACAGTGCCTCGCCATTACCCAAGCCTTGATGCTAGAGTGGACTGCGATCGATTGGCGTTTGCAGCCAACAGGTGAATACGTATTCCTTGAAGCCAATCCTAGTCCAATGTTTATACACTTTGAAAAACAAACGGGTTTTCCCATTACACAGCAACTAACCAAGCTTTTGATGGAATAGAAAAAAGCAGCACTTCGTTAAAGTGCTGTTTTTAAGTTCAATTTGCTAGATTTTTTAACTGATACACCGCCGTTTATATTTAATAGTGAATTGGATCGTCACCACCTTCTTCACCTATAGCCAAAGTGGTAAATATCGGCGGTTCATCAACAGGGGGCTTAGTGGGAGGGTGGTTAGGGGGATAAGAGGGAGGATAGTTCCAGCCACCCGATTCATGCCAAGCTTTAGTATAGTAATTACTAGGCGGTATTCCACCTTCTTCCCCAAGAGCTTTCGTGGTTGCTAGAGTAAGACCGCCAACTTGAGTAGCATCTTCAGAGTTAAGATATTCTTCGAATTCCAGATCAATAGATTCTAGATCAGAAAGCTCTAAAGCAAATGGATGATTCATTGATTTTCTCCTAGGTAAACTGATAAATTGCCGTGGAAGCTTCATTGTCAGTTCTCTGTTATTTATAAGATAAAAAATAAATCTAAATTTAGGTTGCCATATTGCCGTTCTTAGGGAATTTGAATCAATTAATAAAACAGCCATATTTATAATTTATGGCTGCTTAAATTCATATATTAAGGCAATAAAAAGCTTTCTCATGAAGCCCGAACAATGTAATAAAACTTACGCATCTCTTGATTAGAGGTCATAGTTCATGTAAGGTGCGTGGTTACGCACCCTACAGATAGAACATTTGCGTAAGTCCTATGCTATTAACATAAGAGAAAATTTGAATATGATGTTGCCAAATTGGCAGGTTGTTCATTTTACATCTAATTACTATACTGCTAAAAAAAAGGTTGAAGGATGAATATTGACTTATCATCCTTCAATCAAAAGCTTATTTGTTTAATTAAAGTGTGAAAAAAATTACCACTCAACGGTTGAGCAAATCTTACCAACGGGCATCACAAGAGACGGCTGCTCCATTATTCTGGAAGGCTACTAGAACAACAGAAGTTAACTTGTGAAAAACTCTAGAAAATGTGCCTTGGACAAATCCAAAAGCGCTTTTTTCTTTATCTCCAAAAGAAGTATTGAATGCAACTTCGTTGGGTTCGATATTTGAGTATCCATTGCTGGAATAACCTAAAAAGTTAAAGGCTACACTACCAGAGTCTGTAGAAGGACTATCTAATTGTGCAGAGAAAGCCAGGAAGTCTAAGGGATTCTCAAGGTCAGTGGTGTCAAATAAAGCAAAAGTTAGGTTAGTAAAAGCATTAGTTGCTTCATTTGCTACATGATCACGCGAAGTGTATAAATTGAATGCACTAGCAAAATCAAAAGAAAAAGTTTCGCCTGCTCCTATATTGAAGTTGTAACCCACAAATTGAGCTGAACTTTGCGCTACTCCTAAGTAGCTATAGCTAGCAGTATTCCCTTCTCCGTCACCACTCGCTTGGCTGAAAGTTAGGTTTGAAGCACCTGTCATTTCAGGCAAGGGAGCAACTGGAAAAGAGGCAATAGCATCAGCAGTAGCCGCAACTATAGCTTTTGATGGAATAATTTCAGAAGACCCAGCGTTATGGGATTCACCACTGGCATTAGGTTCAGCTACAGCAGAAATTGCCAAAGTGTCAGTGCTTGTAAAAGTGCCAGTTTCTACAGGATTGTGACTGAAGTTACCTATACCAAATACTGCTTCAGAGCGAGCTAAAGTAGCAGCAGAACCTGGTAAAGCAATAAAGAGAGAGCCAGTTACTAAAGGTGCAGTACACAGAGCTAAGCGTTGAGCAAGTTTCAGATTAAATTTCATGGATGCCTTTTTTTACTTCCAAAAATCGACAGAAATAAACTTCTAGTCAGCTACGAATAACTAACTATTTTTGTGGTAAAAAAGCACCTAGATTCTGGAAAAACTGTTACTTTTGTCACCAACAGTTTCCGGTTTAAATGAATGATTAATTTTTCAAAAATTGATATCAGGCTTTAACTTCCGCGATAACATTTAAACTATCAAGCTTCTTGTTAAGCCTTAACTTTCTACATTCTTATCCTAATCGCAGACGAATAGATTTGCGGTAAAGTTGCTGTAATTATGCGTCAATTGTATTTGAAGATACGATGAGTTCAGTTTCTCTGTAGAATGAGCATTACAGCCAATTCGGGTTAACTAAGTAGGTGGGCATTAATATTTGTCGTTAAGGCAAGGCATAAGGCATAAGGCAGAAGACAGAAGGCAGAACGGAAGAGGGTTTTAGCCCCGTACTTCAGTCGAGGGATTAGCTTAATTGCATTGAAAGGGGGGCTACCAACCGAATTCGGAATTGTGAAGCAAGGAATTCGGAATTAAAGACGTGTAAGAGTTCCCAGCTTCTCTAAATTGCCGCTTATATTCAGGTGGGGTTTCGCATCCCCATCTGGCGAGCGCAGCGAGCCGTAGGCTATATCAATTCCGAATTGTTAATGTGGATTTGGTATCCAGCGATCGCTAATTGAAAATGCTAAAAAAAGGAGGGGTAAAATACCTCTCCTTTTGCCTGATTGATAGCCTCTTTTAGACATTGGCTGACTTTGCTGCGATGTGTCGTTAGGCTAATATAGCTTCCTTGAGGATATAAAGCCGCTAATACTTGGTAAACCAGAGAACCTTGCTCCAAATAGATCAACGAGCGATACAAGATGCGCCAGCACTGTTTGTCTTATATTCCCCGATAAATAGAGAAGTGACACGATTGAACATTCGGGAAAACCTACCCTGAAAAGAAGACTGTGCCGCTTCTTGTTGGGTGCCGAACGAAGCTTGATAAGTTGTTTCGGTAGGATTTAAGCTGATGCTGGCACTTGTAGATAAATCAAGATAATCGCTGTTATCTAAAGAATTTAAGTTCGCGGCTAGTGTGAAAAAGTCTAAGAGGACGGGTGCATTGGCGTCACTGGTATCATACACTTGAAAGGCTACAGTACCAAACGCATTCGCAGTCTCTAAGCTATGATCGACTGAGGTTTTTAGACCCAAAAACCCAGAAAAATCAAAGGAAAACGTTTCACCTGCTCCCACGGTAAAGCTATAACCGCTCAGATTAGCATAACTGTCTGCTGTTCCAGAGTAGTTGATACCATCGCCTTGAACCGTACTAACCGAGAACGCATTTGCTATCGCTGGATTCGGATTAAACGTCGCCTCTGCTTTGGCTTCAACACTGACTTGGCCGCCATTAGCATTGACCTGAGTATCCGTAAACCTCCCAATATCAACACTGAATGGGTTATGACTAAAGTTACTCAAGTTCATTCTTGCTTCAGAACTAGCTAAAGTAGCAGCCACCCCTGGTGAAGCCACGAAGACAGAGCCTGTAACTAAAGGTACGACACAAAAAAGTAAGCTTTGGACAAGGTTCTCGTTGAGTTTCATGGATGCCTCTTGGTTCTTCAGTAAATTTCTGACATCAATCCACGAGTCAGGCTAAATTGGAGACGATATTTGTAAGAGAGCAGCACCCGTATATCAAGTAAACTGTTATTAACTTAACTAAACAGCTTTTTTAAGGTAGATGTTTGAGCTGAGAAGAAAGTCATTTGAGGCTTAGAATTGGTCAAATAAAGTTTTAGTTTTAATCGAGTTTGCTCTGTTCCTTAACTTTCTCCATTATTATCCTAAGTCGAGATCGAGTATTTAGCTGTAAAGTTGCTGTGAGTATAGAGCGATTATCTTTAAAGATACTGTAAGGTTAGTTTTTTCCTAGAATGAGTGCCCGATTTCTTGCCATGAGTGTCCGAATAAAAATTTTTGATCACAGAAAAAAACTAGTGATTAATTGTTGATTGATTTGGTGTTTCCAAGCTGAATTGATCGTAAATACAGATAGGTTGTGATCTCGATCATTGCTATTAGTTAAACCCTCGTTATAAGAAACCTCAAAACTCTTTTGATGTTTAGACCAAGTGTTTCCTACGTAGCGCAGATCTTTACAACCAGTCTATGCTGTCAATTCTACCCGCTACTCGTATCCTCCCTAAGATAGATGGTATTTTGGCAAAAACACATCTTTAAGAGTTCTGTGACTTTAACCATGCCTGCTGATGCGCCCACGATTCTCGCTCTCGATTTTGACGGTGTACTTTGTGATGGACTGCTGGAATATTTTCAGAGTTCCTGGCGAACTTATTTCCAGATTTGGAAACCTAATAATCAGATACCACCCGATAACTTGGCATCTCGTTTCTACCGTTGGCGACCTGTTGTTGAAATCGGTTGGGAAATGCCTGTTTTACTGAGGGCACTGATACTCAATATCTCTGAAGAAAAAATTTTACAAGATTGGTCAACAGTTGCTCAATGTATCCTTGAAACCGAAAATTTAGATGCGGCAGATATTGGCAAGAAGCTAGATGCTGTTCGAGATCAGTGGATTGCTACCGATTTAGAGGGTTGGTTAGGATTGCATCGCTTTTACTCCGGTGTTATTGAGCGATTGCATGAAATTCTGAGTGTAGCTCACACATCGCCCTCTCCCAGGGCAACACAATTATTTATTGTGACGACGAAAGAAGGGCGCTTCGTCAAGCAGCTTTTGCAGCAACAAGGTATACAACTTTCTGAAGATAGAATTATTGGTAAAGAATGCAAGCGTCCTAAGCACCAAACACTGCGGCAACTGATACAGGAATTTGCCGGTGAAGCAGCAACCTTATGGTTTGTGGAAGACCGACTGAAAACTTTACAATCAGTGCAACAGCAGCCTGATCTCAATAAGGTAACGCTCTATCTAGCAGATTGGGGCTACAATACCAGCACTCAGCGAGCAGCGATCGCTAATGACCCCAAAATCCAGCTATTGTCTTTGGCTGAGTTTGTCCAAGATTTCTCGGTTTGGCCTGTTTAGAGGGTAGAAGGTTAAAGGTTGAAAGGTTGCAAGTTAGACACCCATGAATTCGAGTTCACGAACGTTGGGATGAAAATCCTTATTCCTTCTGCCCTTCGCCTCCTGCCTTTGAACCTTATTTTCATTGTATTTGGGTCTTCAACTTATTACCTTGTTAACGTTCAACTTAGGCTGAACCCGACTGCGCTAACAACTTGTCAACTTTCAACCTTTAGACCAATGCTCGATCTAACGAAACTTGCAGGGCAAATTCCTGGTATTAGTCAGCACTTGAGAGTGGAGGCGGCGGCAAGTCGCCAACGCTTGGAACTGGCGCAAACATTGCTATTGCAGTCTCAATCTCAGCAGGATGAATTGGTAAAACGGCAACAGCAATGGCGCGATCGCATGACATTTACGGCTGCGACTCCTGTAGAATCTCTAGATACTCGCATTAACCTCAATCCTCCCCCAGAAAGTCATACCATCTTTGCGACCGATGGGTCTCAGATTGCCCCATCTCATCACGAAATCGCCTACTGCTATCTAATTAATGTCGGTCGAGTGATGTTGCACTACGGACAGAGTTTGTACCCACTACTCGATAACTTACCTGAAGTATTTTACCGACCCGAAGATTTGTATGTTTCCCGGCAATGGGGCATCCGGACTGAAGAGTGGATGGGCCATCGGCGCACGGTTTCAGAGGCGACGATGTTAGCAGAAATGGCCTGCCGTTGGGTCAATCCACCCGGCCCTCACTTTGATATTCCTAACTTAGCGATGGTGGATGGTTCGCTGATTTACTGGTTTTTGGAGGGAATGCCTGGGGAAGCACGCGATCGCATTTTACCCCCGATTTTAGACGCTTGGAATCAACTCCGTTCCGTTAATGTTCCCCTTTTAGGATACCTCAGTGCTTCTCGGAGTCTTGAAGCGTTGAACTTTTTACGGCTGCAAGCTTGCCCTCACCCAACACCTGATTGTATTGCTAACTGTGCTGCCATTATTGATAAGTTACCCTGCCAAGTGACTGATCCTCTACGGGATGCTACCTTTTGGGCAACCTTATTACAACCCGGACAACGCAGTCCTCTATTTCGCAGTTGTGCCCGAATTTTGGATTTGTACGGCGAACACCGAATTTACTTCTGCTATGTTCACGTTGGCACAGAAGTTGCCCGCATCGAAGTTCCTCAATGGGTTGCCGAGAATTCCGATTTACTCAATCAAGCTCTCAGCTTGACCCTAGCACAAGTTCATAAAGGATTTGGCTATCCAGTAGCCCTTGCTGAAGCCCACAATCAAGCCGTTGTGCGAGGAGGCGATCGCGCTCGTTTCTTTGCCCTTTTAGAACAACAAATGATTCGTGCAGGCTTAAGAAATGTAGGGACATCTTATAAGGAAGCCCGCAAGCGTGGCAGTATCAGTTAAATCCTGCCTATTTCGCTCTGAACTCATCGGTTACATTTCCTTTATTTCCAGGTAATTTTTCATATGGCTACCCTCGTTGGAATTCTCTTTAAACAAGACACCATTATTAAAAAATCTCCTGTTAGCTCAAGTCTACTGACCAGCAGTCAAAAGCAAAACATTCCCGCAGGTACCTTCCTCATTCTTCAGTCTTATGGTGACCCCTCAGCTAACGAAAATCACTACAAACTGAGTTTTAAGGATATTCAATTCAAAAACTCCAGTATGAATTGGTATGCCTTTGCGCCTCATGCACAAATCAACCAGCAGCCCCTAAAATCCATTCAGAGTGTTAGTGATATTGTCTCTAAACAAACCGAAAAAAATGTAGCGAAAATTATTGTAGACAAGAAAACGGTACCTGCTCAGGGGAGTTTTCTGAAACTGGTCGCTAATACCGATACAGTTATTAAACTTGATCCAGTTGATGCCAAATTCCTGAATGACGCTTCAAAACAGACAATTCCTGCTGGTACAGAACTAGTTCTTGTAACTGACAGACCTGATGCCAACAATACGGTTAAATTCCCGATTCAAGACAGCCACGTCAAAGTTACGTTCAAAGATATTGAGTTCAAGGGAAATAATCAAAATTGGTATGTCTTTATGGGTCATGTGGGAATTCAACGACTGGGCTAAGCTGATCGGTTGCATCCTGATACCCCTCTTAGAAGTCTGACTCTTCTTCGAGTGTTTCAATGATCAAATCCATCTGTTGCTGCCGCTGTTGCAGAAAGGCTTCGCACTGACGTAGGTGCTTCACGGCGGCAGCAAATTGCTCAAAAACCTCTGCTAATTCTAGTTCACCTGCTTCTATCTGCTTAATTATTGTTTCCACCTGATCGACAGTCGCCTCATAGTTCCAATCTTTGGGAAGAGTACTGTCAGTTTGATTTGCACTAGAGGCACGGATTGGGTCAATCATAAGAACGAAGCGGATTGGCTCACCTACATGACAAAAGAATATTTTCCCATGCCTGAAGATGCTCCCGGTGCAAGACTATATTGAACCGATATCAATCTTCTTCTCTATCAAACTTGAAACCTTCCCTGATTTCAGCTGGTTCATTCAGCATTTGAGGAACTACAGCGGGATTACTGCCAAGTTCATCAGGATCTGAGACAGAGCGACCTATCAGTGCTAAATCCTGTGGATCGACCGTGTCTTTGAGATTAGAGGTTTGCTCACTCCGCTCTTTTTCGGGGTCGGTAGATGGATTGGGTTTTTCGGGAGTTCCATAATGGCTCATATTATTTTGCCTCTTGCCTAGCTGACTAACAGGTTTCAGCTTAAACGCGCTTTCAGACAGGCACACACTATCAAAGGGCAGAGTTTTGACGTAATCCCTGATCTCAAGAAAGGGGGCTGGAGATTAGGTTTTGAATACTGAATTGGTGTTTTAGAACCTAATCTGAAAATAAGGCAGTCCCGATGAAAAAATTTCATAGCCATGAATGAAAATAGTCCTCCCCCACACCCTACACCCCACTTTCAAGTCAGAAGGCAGAGGGTAGAGGGCAGAAGGGATAAGAATTTTCATTTTGCGAGTTGTGGGCAATCGCCCGTGGGGGACTCTCTTGTGAAAATGCGATCGCACTATGGACAACCTAGTGCAGCATTGCGAAAATAAGTGACCAGTTAACAACAGAGCCAAAAGTACAAATTACAAGCCTTTTGACCTTCTGCCTTTTTTCTTCTGCCTTCTTGCACTAGAGTGACAGATAGCACAGGCAAACGGAGTAAGTTACATCTAGCCTGGAAATCTATCAATATCAATGTTTTGCATAAGTGGTAACGCCTTGAGAGATAAGTACTCCTAAGAGAGATAGGCGTCTCGACTGTCGTAACAACTATTCACATTTGCAACAGATTTATCTTATTCCACTTATTAACAAATCATCACAAAATGCTGCAAGCCAAACAATTCTTACAAGGGCGATATTACCTGCAACAAAGCTTAGGGCAAAATGCTGGTCGTCAAACCTGGCTTGCACAAGAGCAACTGCAAACATCATCGCAGCAAGTCATTGTCAAGCTGCTAGCTTTTAGCCCCCAAATGCAGTGGGATGAGTTCAAACTGTTTGAACGAGAAGCTCAAGTTCTCAAGCATCTCGACCATCCTCGTATTCCCAAGTATCGCGATTATTTTTCTCTAGATCGGGACATAGGCAAGGGTTTGTGCTGGTTTGCTTTGGTGCATGACTATATTCCAGGTAAATCGCTGCAACAACTCCTTGATGAGGGTAAGCGCTTTACCGAAGAACAAGTGCGCTCAATTGGTACCCAAGTGCTGGAAATATTAATTTACCTGCATGGGTTACAGCCTCCTGTACTACACCGAGATATCAAACCTAGCAATCTGATTTGGGGAGAGAATGAGCAAATTTATCTAGTAGATTTTGGTGCTGTACAAGACCCAAGTGCGGTTGAAGGAGCAACATTTACAGTAGTGGGTACGGCTGGTTATGCTCCCCTAGAACAATTTTACGGAAAGGCAGTTCCGGCATCCGATTTGTATGCCTTGGGAGCGACTTTAATTCATCTATTAACAGGTACAGCTCCTGCTGATTTACCCCAGAGGAATTTACGTATTCAATTTCGCGATCGCATTAGTCTCAATTCTAGTTTCACTAGCTGGGTCGAATTCCTCATTGAACCTGATTTAGAACGGCGATTTAGCTCGGCCGTTCAATCTTTGGAAGTGCTTCATACAGGTCATTTTCTCAGCCCTTTAGTCCAAACCAGTCGTAAACCGGCTGGCAGTCGCATTCAACTTCAAAAGACTCCGATGCAGTTGGCTATTAAAATTCCGCGCCAAATAGCATTGGGAAACGTTATTACATTTATAGTTAAATTAGTTAGGCTTGTTTCTTCAAAAATACTACTATTATTACCTAGTTTGATAGTAATATTAACAATTTTGGGGTTAAGTAGTACTAATTCTTATGGAAATTTTGGAGAAGTAATGGCTACTCTAGGCACTTTTATTCTCCATACATGGATCGTTTCTATCCCAATAATAGGTTTACTGCTATACCCCTGGATTGCTTTCTGTACTGCTTTCAAGCAAGTTATGCTCGGTTGTTTTGGAAATCAAATTATTTATTTCAACAAAAAGGAATTAGCAACTGAGCGAGGATTATTTTCTATTATTCGTAGTCCTAAAATTTCAATTTGTTTGATTACAGAGATTCAAAATTATCAGTATATTTTTGGTAAAGGGCTTGCCGTCCAATTTAATAATCAAAAACATATATTTAAGGGATTAACTAAATATGAAACCGAATGGTTAGTGGAAGAAATACGAAATTGGTTGGAATCTATTCAGAATTAAACTTAACGAATTATGCTAGAAGCAGGACAGATTGTACAGGGGCGTTATCAACTCTCTCAGCAGCTAGGAAACAATGCTGGTCGTCAAACTTGGCTGGCTGTTGACCTAGTAACCCAAGCCAGAGAGCAAGTAATTGTGAAGCTGCTGCCCTTCAGTCCCCAAATTCACTGGGAAGACCTCAAGTTATTTGAGCGAGAAGCTCAAGTTCTGAAACATCTCAACCATCCCCAGATTCCTAAATATCGGGACTATTTTTCCACTGAGCCATCCAATAGCATTGACTTACCGTGGTTTGGCTTAGTCCAGGACTATATCCCAGGAATCTCTTTAAACAAACGGTTAAAAAATGGCAAACGCTTTACAGAAGCAGAGACAAAAGAGATAGCAATTCAGTTGCTGGAGATATTGATTTATCTGCACGAATTGAGTCCGCCAGTACTGCATCGGGACATCAAACCCAGCAACATTATCTGGGGAAAAAATAATCAAGTTTATCTGGTGGATTTCGGTGCAGTGCAAGAAAAAGCTAAGGCAGAGGGAGCCACTTTCACTGTGGTTGGCACGGGAGGTTATGCTCCACCGGAACAATTGTGGGGACGCGCCGTGCCAGCGAGTGATCTCTACGCACTAGGAGCGACTCTGATTCATTTATTAACGGGTACTGCACCTGTTAACTTGCCACAGCGTCAGATGCGTCTACAATTCCGAGATCAGGTTAGCTTGAGTGCTAGTTTCACTCATTGGTTAGAAACCCTAATCGATCCAGCTCCAGAACTGCGCTTCTCCAACGTCCGCGAAGCACTTGAGGCTCTGCAAGCCAACGGTTCCCCTACCCCGCTAGAACCAGCTTATACAGACACTCAAGAAACTACCCCGCAAAATCGCCGACGTGTTGTCGATATAGCTATTGTTCAATATATTGTCGCCTTTCTTTTTGTCATTGCCGTACCTTCTATGTTTGCTATGGCTTGGAAAGCGAAGCAAGCGGAAGGGAGAAACTATCTCGGCGCAATGAACCGCGCCCAGCAAGCCTACTTTCTAGAATGGCAAAAATTTTCCGATTCCTTGCCGGATTTGGGTATTGGGATTAAACCTCAGACAGAAAACTACGACTATTCAATTCGTGCCACACCTTTAGCGGTATTTAACTATGTGATTCCTCGCAAAGAGACACTCAGAGGCTATGTTGGGGCTGTTTTCCTAGCAGTCGATCATGAACAAAAAGATGAGCTTTTGACATTAGCTATTGTTTGTGAGACCGAATTCCCTGGTAAAAAGCGCCCTGCCGAGCCCATCGTGCGAGGTAATAGCCTACAATGCGGCCCTAATACACGAGATCTTGCTCCTCGCAGGCGTCTCTATGAGACAGAACATTCTGATTTAGGAAAAGATCCAATTGAGACAGAACGCTCCAATTTAAACAACTTAGCAGAGTTGGCTTATCGCTCCTTTAATTATGCTAACGCTGGTCAGTACGACAAAGCCCTACTGACAGCTCAAACGATCAACAACACGGATTTAAAAGCAAGAGCCTTAGCGACAATCGCGATCAAGTTAGCCGAGAAAGGTCAGTACGAGAAAGCCCTTGAAGTCGTTGAAATCATTAAAGATAGCTCTACTAAACAAATAGCATGGGATGCGATCGCTCGCTATAAAAAATCATCCTAAAGGATTGCGATCGCTCTTCGAGAACAAGAGTGAAAAGCAACTAAGCTCTAGTGCAAGAAGGTAGAAGGCAGGAGGTAGAAGGCAGGAGGCAGAAGGCAGAAGGGATATTGCTTGTACAGTGAGCTTTTTAACCTTTTTGAACTGGTGGGGTATTTCCGCCGCGCTGTACTAATTCAAAATCTTAGTCACTTTAACTTTAACTTGGCCCTCACCGAGCTGTACTTGTAGTTCCTGTCCGGGAACGAATTGAGTAGTCGATCGCGCAATCATTCCATTTTCCATTCGCACCACGGCATAGCCTCGTTTCAAAACATTTTCTGGGTCGAGGGTTGCTAGCTGTTGCCGCAAAAATTCACAATGTTGAGTCGCTTGAGAGAGACGCCGTGATGTCGCTTGTATCAACTGCTGACGTTTGAAAGCGATCGCTTTTTGTTCGTTTTGCAGTTGTCGCTCAAGAGGGAGGCGTTGCAATCGTTCTTTGAGGCGTTGCAGGTGATGGCGGGAGTCTTCTAGAACTTGATGTACAGCGTTATCAAGTGCACGTTGTCGCTGTTGATGTTCAGCATAAAGCGTTGCTAGTTCAGGAACTGCTAATTCTGCGGCGGCTGTAGGGGTGTGAGCATAGGCATCCGCCACCAAGTCTGCTAAGGACTCATCCCGTTGATGGCCAATGCCAGTGAGGACGGGAATAGAACATTCTGCGATCGCTCTGACGACTCGTTCATCATTAAAACAAGCCAAATCTTCTGATGCTCCACCACCCCTCGATAAAATCACTAGCTGTGCTCTGCGATCGAGTTCAATTCGCTTAATGGCGGCAACAATGGATACCGGGGCAAGTTCGCCCTGTACCTGAGCTGGTGACAACAAAACCTGTAAACCTGGATACCGTCGCCGGAGTGTGCGTTGAATATCACCCCATGCTGCTGCTTGCGGTGAGGTAACAATGCCAATAATTTGAGGATGTATTGGGAGGCGTCGCTTCCGTTCTAGGGCAAACAGCCCTTCTGCCTCCAATCGGTTCCTCAGTTGTCGATAACGTAACGCCTGCAATCCCTCTCCGGCTGGTAATGCCTGCCAGACACTGAGTTGATACTGTCCTCGCTGTGGATAAACGCGGATACTACCCAAAACGATTAGCTGTTCCCCCGATACAGGCTGTTGCACCAGCTTACTCCGTTGACTACTCCATACCACACACTGAATTGAAGCCTTAGAATCCGGGTCTTGGAGTGTGAAAAATATTCCACTTCGATGCTGGGATGTACTAGAGACTTCGCCAACCACCCAAACCTGCCGGAGTTGGTTGTCCTGTTCGAGTAACACCTGAATGTAATCTGTTAATCCACCAACGGACAGAGTTGCGTCGGGTATCTGTGAATCCGTCCAATTAAATGTCATATTTTTTACTTTTAATTTGCGTATATTTACGTAAGATTTTCAAAAACTGCATAGATAGAGATTAGCGTAGCTTAACGAGAAACTAACTGTCCCAGCGAGATCGCAAATCTCTCAAGTGGCTCTATTGATAAGGGGAGAAGCTCATTTAACAAGCAGAATCGACTCTATGTAATTCGGACTAGCCAATTCCAAAAAAATAATATAGCGTAGGGTAGAAAAAACACAGGGACAAGACAGGTTAATTTCCTCAAATCTACGGAAAATCAAGGTTTTTTGCATCTTATACAATCATAAACTCGCCTTCAACTCTTCCTAGTAGAGCGTTAAAATAGAGAACACTTGATCTATAGTGATTTCCAACACATCCTTTACCCAGTTCTTGAGGCATTGATGGCTACCCAAATTACAAACAATCCCGATAAGGAAAAAGCGTTGAATTTGGTACTCAACCAGATTGAGCGCAGCTTTGGCAAAGGCTCCATTATGCGCCTGGGAGATGCCAGCCGTATGAAGGTAGAAACGATTTCCAGTGGCGCAATTACGCTGGATTTAGCCTTAGGCGGTGGCTTGCCGAAAGGGCGCATTATTGAAATTTATGGCCCAGAAAGCTCCGGTAAGACAACGCTAGCCTTACATGCTGTAGCAGAAGTGCAAAAGAATGGAGGTGTTGCAGCTTTCGTTGATGCCGAACATGCTCTAGACCCCACCTACTCTGCTGCCTTGGGCGTTGACATCGACAATCTTTTGGTGTCCCAACCCGACAATGGCGAAGCAGCATTAGAAATTGTTGATCAACTAGTGCGCTCGGCCGCAGTGGATATCGTCGTCATTGACTCGGTAGCCGCTTTGGTGCCTCGTGCGGAAATTGAAGGCGAAATGGGCGATAACCAAGTTGGGTTACAAGCGCGTTTGATGAGTAAAGCGCTACGTAAAATCGCTGGTAATATCGGGAAATCAGGCTGTACGGTGATTTTCCTCAACCAGCTACGACAAAAAATTGGTGTTACCTATGGTTCTCCAGAAGTGACAACGGGAGGTAATGCCCTCAAGTTCTATGCTTCGGTTCGTTTAGATATTCGTCGAATTCAAACTTTGAAAAAGGGGAGTGAAGGCGAATACGGTATCCGCGCCAAAGTTAAAGTTGCCAAGAATAAAGTCGCACCTCCTTTCCGAATTTCGGAGTTTGATATTATTTTTGGACAAGGAATTTCCCGCTTGGGTTGTCTAGTTGACCTAGCTGAACAAACAGGGGTAATTAACCGTAAAGGAGCGTGGTACAGCTACAACGGTGACAATATTGCCCAAGGGCGTGATAACACGGTTAAGTATCTGGAAGAAAACGATGAATTTGCCGCTAATGTTGATCGGCAGGTGCGCGAAAAGCTAGATATGGGAGCTGTAGTTCAAGCTAACTCCGTTAATCCAGTTGATGCTGAGGAGGAAGAAGAAATTTACGAGGATATCTAACGGTGTAGCCCCTCAAACATGAAATGGTGTAACTAGTACAAGAAGGCAGAAGATATAAGGCAGAAGGCAGGAGGGAAGAAAGGTTTTACAGTAAGCTTTTTAACCTTTTTGGACGGGTGGGCTATTTTCGCCGCGCTGCACTAGGGGTTATGGGGAATAGAGGGTGAAACTTAAGTCAGTACCACAAGTTCACTCTCTCCATTTTCCACCCCTAGTTCTGTTGACTAGCTTTCTGAACTTGCCGACTGAAAAAGCGATCTAAGATTTCCGACTGCTGAGCAGGGCTTAACTGAGGAACCGCCAATTCTGGAATAGAGTCTTTGAGGTCTAATTCTTCCTGCAAAAATTGTGATGTTTCCTCTTTCTGTTCAGTCGATGGAGTCTTGGAACTTTGGCCTAATTCTTGTGGTACCCAAGGTTGTGGCGTTGTCGGAATTGAACGCTTTGTGACAGCCTCTAGCTTTGCCAAGATATCCGGGGGAGTTGAGGGCAAAAGCTGATGGTTGTCACACAGAAAAAAAGAAAAGGCAAGACTACTCAGACGAATGCGATCGCCATCTTTAAGAGGCATCCGTCCGTGTACGGGTTCCCCATTAATAAAGGAACCATTGGTGCTATCAAGGTCAATCAGGTAAAACCCTTGATTTTTAATATATTGAATTACGGCATGACGCCGAGACAATCGACGATCAGCAATGGGGATACAGAGTTGGCGATCGCGGCCGATTGTCCAAATCCCTTGAGGTTGTCTTAAAATCTGGGTTTTCCCATCTGCCAAGTTTGTGACCAGATAGACTTGATCACCCTGAATGATAGCAGTGACACACCGGGTTGGTACACTAGAAAAGCTTTTATTACTGGTTTTTTCAAGCTGGAGAATTTCATCTAGCAAAGTGCGATGATGCTCGTAGAGCTTAAGAAAAACCTGATATAGACCTAGTCGCTGTTCGATTTCCATAGTTTCGGATAACTCGACAGAGGTAAAGTATCTGTAGAGCCTGGAATTCTTAAAAGAGGACAGTGGTTACTTGTTAGAGAAATTAGTACCCCAGTCAGTAATACCACATGGCTGGTGAACTGGCATAAGCTGCTAACAACTTGTGATTAAATTCTGGTAAAACTTATCCTTCCGCAATCACAGCGCCCTTAAAACTACCCCTACCAATAAAGGTATCGCAAAGGGATCGATTTCGAGCTAATCTGCCTTACGCTTGCGCTCTGATCCTTGATCGACACGAAATAGCCAAACCATTAAGGTAATAACACCAACTTGCAGGGCCAAGTTCGGAAGAGCTGTAGCGACTTCTTGCCCAGCCGCTAATTGAGCTAAGAAGACAAAAGCACCAATCAAACCCGATGCACCAAAAGCCAGGTAAATAAATTGTCTTAATATTCGGTAAGGTGCTTTTGCCTCAGCTCTCAATCTTGCATATTTTTCTGGGCTGAGCTGTCTTGGGTTACTGTTGCCATTGGGCTTACGCTTTCTTGGATTTGAGTCAGTCATCAGTTGTTAATTTTTCTTGCGTACCTTCATGTTGACATGACTCTGGTAAATTTTCAGCTAAGGAAGGGCAGAAGTTGAACGATCACGGTTAGAGTTAGGTCTTTTCCTCTACTCCCTCTAACCCCTCAACTTTAACCCCAAACCCGGTATAAGTGAGAATCATCCCAGAATTTGGGGTTTAAACTTGAATATACTGGATGAAAATTGCTATATTAGTCTATCAGTGCCGGTGTAGCTCAGTGGTAGAGCATTCGATTCGTAATCGAACGGTCGCGAGTTCAAATCTCGCCATCGGCTTAGATTTCCATTCCAAATTGTTTGTCGTCGGTGACACAATTTGTATCACCGTGACGAGTTATACAAACATATACCGATTTCATCCTCCTAGATGAAGTGATCGCAGTGAGCCCTCCAGTATTCTTGCCACTGTTGAACTTTAGGTTGGAGAGTTACGAGATTTTGGCAACCATTACTGTTTACGGCCCTCCCCTCAGTACTTATGTTCGTACTGTTCGGTTACTACTTGAGGAAGCTGGTGCAGAGTATAACCTCAAAAGTATTGATTTCTTCAAAGGTGAAAACAACTCGGCAGAGTACCGAGCCAAAAATCCGTTTGGTAAAGTGCCAACCCTGGAAGTGGATGGAGCAGTGATTTATGAAACGGCAGCCATTACCGAATATCTCGATACTGTTGTCGCTAGTAACAAGTTCAGTCCGTTTAATCCACTCTCCAAGGCTCGGATGCGCCAGATTATGGCCATTATTGATAGCTATTTCTATTCACCTGCAATCAGGACAATTGTGATCCAGCGTTTCATTGTGCCAACTCAGGGCGGCAAAACAGATCAGGAGGCAGTGCAAAATGCGATCGCGCCTGCAAAAATCGCAGCAGAAGCGATCGAATTGCTCACTGTTGGTAGTCCATATCTACTAGGTAGTGAATTGAGCCTTGCCGATTTCTACCTGATTCCCATCTTCACCTACCTCTCCCAGGCTCCAGAATTTGGTGAGATTACCGCTCAAACTCCTAAACTGCGGACTTGGTGGAATGAGGTTAATCAGCTCAAGAGCGTCAAGCAAGTTTGCGCCTAACTGCGCCCTCATCATTTGTGGCAGCGGATGGCTCCATTCGGAGCTGTCAGAAGCTAGAATCCCCCGCATTCCATGCGGGGGGAGTGTCAAACAACTGCATCGGTACATATCGGCTAGTCAGTATGAATCAGATTGTCTCTAGGATTCACTAACCTCAGAAGCTTTTGTTTGATTTGAATATCAAACACTTCCCACTTCATCTTGGCATACTCAGAATTGTCATTAAAGCTGCCCAAAAACCCGATCGGGATTTCAAATCCACCGGCCATCATGCGGCCTCCGCCAAAAAAGCGCCCATTACTATCTTGACCGAAGGCTTCTTTGATAAACTCATCCGGGTCTAAGGTGAGTTTGTTGGTTCTCAAAGAACCAATCACCACTTCTAATTCTTCGTCTTCGTCGTGGACAATACCGTAAACAACTGCGGTATGGACGTTTTCTTCTGTGACCAAAAAGTCAGCAGCTTGAGGGATGGCATCCCGGTCATCGTAGCGGAGATAGCCGACACCGGCAATGGAGAAGTTATTCTGTACTAAGCGGTTTTTAAGCGATCGCTCAATCACATCCATCACCCGACGCGATCGTGCCGTTTGTAAAACAGCATTGAGCAATTGTGGGTCATAGAATCGACTGAGATACCCTGCTGCCAAAAAATCTTCTTCCTGAGCCTGCATGAGCCGATTCGTATCTGAGCGCAAACCATGCATCAAGGCTGTCGCACACTTGATGTGTTCGCTGATGCTGCTATCGAATTTCAGTAACCCAGATTGAAGATATTGAGTTAATATCGTTGCGGTCGCTCGGGTTTGAGGACGTAGATCAACAAATTCAGCATTCAGCTCTCCTTGCGTTCTGTGATGGTCAATCACCACAGTAATCGGAAGACCGGATTGCTTGACTAAAGGCATCAGTTGGCTAGTTGTTCCCTGATTATCGATCAGCACACAACCCTGATAGATAGATAAATCTCGCTCTTTCAGGCTTTGCACCGCCCAGCGTTTTGCCGGTAAGCCGGTTAGCTTGACCAAGGCAATATTTTCTTGATGGGAGAGAGTACCCGCATAAACAATGTCGCATTGGATATTGTGCTGCTGGGCAATTAGCTGGTATGCCCAAGCACTAGAGAGAGCATCCGGGTCGGGGAAATCTTGGATGACAATTAGCTGACGTTCGCCGCGATGGCGCTCAAAGGTCTGTCGCAGCTCTGCTACCTTGGGTTCGGATGAGGCCTCTAGCCACCGCTTCTCACGAGCATTGCTGATGGGGCTACTGCTCTTTTTCGCAGAAATCGGTTGCTGCTCGGGTTCAACATCTACTGAATCAGGGTCAGTTGCAGCAGCTAGAAATGAGTCATTTACAGACGTGAGCGAATTCGATGGCATGTCAGGGTTAGTAATGTGAGCAGGGGTATTGCCAGCGCCGCATTAATCGTAATTTTATGGAGCGGTTAGCTGTTATATTATCTTGGTGACCTATTCACTATTTTCGCAAATCAACCTGTCAGACAGAGTCTGTTTTGCGGTGGAGTTTTCCGAAATTGACGTATGTCAGTCGGTTATAGGTTATTGTGTATATCTACACTAAGACAGAAGTCAAATCCCAATCACATACTTTCTCCATTCTTGATGCAGTCCACCTTTGACATGTTTAGCCACCTCAAAATGCAAGCTACTGTAAGGCTTGCGAGGTTGATGCCGCAGTATCATGTTCGCCTCTTTAGGCGTGCGGTTACCTTTTTTCACATTGCAGCGCACACAGGCTGTAACAATATTTTCCCAAGAATCACCCCCGCTACGAGAACGGGGGATAACATGATCTAAGGTTAAATCGTCACCTGTGTAACCACAGTATTGACAGCTATGGCCATCACGGTGCAGTATATTACGGCGAGTCAGAGGAATTTCTTTATAAGGAACTCGGACGTAATGTAGCAATCGTATAACCGTAGGGAGCGGAAATTCTGAGTAGACGTATTTGCCGTTGTGTTCGACCTGCTCCGCTTTCCCTTTAATCAACAACACAACCGCTCGTCGCCAGTTGGTGATGTTGAGCGGTTCGTAGGAGGCGTTCAACACCAAAACCTTGCTCATTGGTGATCCCAATTTGTGAGAATGTTTTTCCAGATAGTAGCATACGTCTCTCTGGCTGGTAACCAGAGATTATTTTCTACGGAGGAGGAAAATTCTCTTCATCCGGTTCTTTTGGCTTCAAGAGCCAATAAGTTACCATTTCTCCCTTCCCTTTAACCTGAATGGGGCTTCGCTCTTCAAACTGATAGCGATCGCGTAAGTGTTCGTAGGTGGTTGCAGAAACTTGAATATAACCTGGCAAACCTTGAGATTCCATGCGGGAAGCGATGTTGACCGTATCCCCCCAAAGATCATAGCTAAATTTTTTGATGCCAATGACACCCGCAACCACCGGCCCTGAGTTGATGCCAATTCTGAGGCGGAAGCTTTTCTTTAACTCGGCGTTGAGTTGGATAATGGTGTCTTGCATATCCAATGCCATTTTGGCGATCGCTTCTGCATGATCTGAACAGGGTGTTGGCAAACCCGCTACCGCCATATAAGCATCACCAATGGTCTTAATTTTCTCTACCCCATGTCGAACCGCCAATTGATCGAACGTCTCAAAAATTTTATTGAGAATGTTCACCAGTTCCGTCGGAGAAGTGTGAGCCGAAAACTTGGTAAAGTCAACCAAATCGGCAAACATCACCGTTACTTCTTCAAAACTTTCGGCAACTATGCGCTCATGCCGCTTCAAACGTTCGGCGATCGGTTGAGGCAAGATGTTGAGGAGTAAAAGTTCTGCTCTTTTCCGAGCACGGCGCAGAGCCACTTCAGAATTTTTGCGTTCTGTTACATCAATAACACTGCCCTCGTAGTAAAGCAAAACCCCATCTAGATCTCTCACCGGGCGTATATTTTCGGACACCCAAATTTCTTTGCGATTTTTGCGATAAACCTGAGATTCAAAGTCCGATATAGTTGATTCTATATGAGACAGAACTGCTAAATCCTCGCGACGTGTGGGTTCGACATACAATTGCTCCCAAATATTGGTCACTTGTTCCATCAGTTCTTCTGGGGAAGCGTAACCATAAATCCTGGCGAGTGCGGGATTGGCAGTGATATACCTTCCTTCGGGGGTAACTTGAAAAATCCCTTCTGTTGCATTTTCAAAAATCGTGCGATACTTCTCCTCTGCTTCTTGCAACTGGGCATTTTGTGCTTGTAATTGCTTTTGTAGATTCCGCAGCATCAGGTGAGTCGTAACTCTGGCTTTCACTTCTTCTTGCTGCACAGGTTTGGTAACATAATCAACCGCCCCCAGATTGAACCCTGTCACCTTATCCACGGTATCGGAAAGAGCCGTCATAAAAATCACAGGAATATCTTTGGTGGATTCATTCGCTTTCAGGCGGCGGCAGGTTTCAAATCCATCAATTCCTGGCATCATCACATCTAACAAGATCAGATCGGGGTGAGCGTATTCAACTTTTTGAATTGCACTTTCTCCATCTTGAGCTACCAAGACTTTGAACCCTGAATCGGTTAAAAAGTCAAAGAGTACCCCTAAATTAGTCGGTTTATCATCGACTATGACAATGACACCTTTGTTATTTTGATCGTTCATTTCCGTCATTAGTCATAAGCTATTTGTTTAGACCTACCCGTCAAAGATTTTTTTGATAAATTAAGAACAAAACAAAAAATTCAAATAAATGAATTGCACTGAATAATGATAAAATACAAGAAAATAATGTTCTGATCAATGCTGTTGTGCTTATCGAGGACAAAAATCTAAGCTGCCTTGGTTTGACAAGGGGACAAAAATAGCGCGATCGCGTCCCAACTGTTTCGCCTGATAAAGACCTCGATCTGCCGCATCAATCAGGACTTCTGGAGCGCCTTTGTACCAGGGAATGGTGCAAGAAACACCCAAACTGAGAGAGACAAACCCACTGATTGGGGATTTCGGATGAGGGATACCCAGCGTCCTAATCGCTGACTGAATTTGTTGGGCGACTTGAAGGGCTCCTTCCCCAGGGGTATTCGGGAGAATCACGGCAAATTCTTCTCCTCCATAACGAGCGACTAAGTCAGCCGGACGTTTAACAGCGTTCTTCATCGCTTGTGCAACCTGATATAAACATTCATCTCCTGCTTGATGTCCCTTATTATCGTTGTAGAGCTTGAAAAAATCGATATCACAGAGTAGCAAGGATAGGGGCAACTGTTCTCTGACCAAAATCAGCCATATTTTTTTTAGGTATTCATCAAATCTTCGGCGATTCGCGACTTGTGTTAAGGCGTCCAGCGTTACTAAGCGGTGCAATTCTTGATTAGCTTTTTGGAGTGCAGCTTCGGCTTGTTGGCGCTGCTGAATTTCCCGTTGCAGTTGCGTATTTTGGACTTGAAGGCTGTGTTTCAACTTCTGAATGGTTAAATGAGTCGTGACACGGGCAAGAATAATTTCTTTCTGAGCCGGTTTGATGATGTAATCCACCGCGCCCAATTGAAACCCTTTGACAACCACTGCGGTTTGAGACAACGCCGTCATGAAAATGACCGGAATATCTTTTGTAAACTCATCGGCTTTTAAGCGACGGCAGGTTTCAAACCCATCCATTCCTGGCATGATGATATCCAAAAAAATCACATCTGGGCGGTCAAATTGAGCGCTATGAATCGCGCTTTCGCCATCCTGAGCGACTAAAACAATAAAACCAGAATCCCGCAAAAACTCACAAAGCACCTCTAAATTGCTCGGACTATCATCAACGATGAGAATCGTTCCTTTATCAGTCTGTTCAACACTCATGCCTTTCCTGCCATAAATACTTTCTCACAAATTCCAGAATTTGTTTTTCCTGAAAGCCTTTGGCTAATTGACGTAACTGTTTGGCAAAAGGCACAAATTGCTGATCCAACTGTTCGAGTCGGGTGGATTGTTGCTGAATTCCTCGGATATCACCCATCATGGCGAGTTCATACAAAGCCGCTAGCTCTTCAGGGGGTGGAGGGACTATAGCAATTTGAGCGGTTAGGTCGTTTCGGGATGGGGTTTGTGTCGTATTAACGTATTGCGTAGCGGTGTGCACAGGTGAATGGTGAGGTTCATCCTCGATGCGGTTGCCTCCTCGGGCCGATACTGCGATCGCATTTACCTCTTTTTGTTCGTAAACCCATTCCAACCCGAGATGCTGCCTAAGTTGCACAAATAGTTGTTGTGCCTGCACGGGTTTGGAAATAAAGCCATCACAACCTGCGGTTAAACACTTGTGTTGGTCATTCGCCAGCGCACTTGCTGATGTGGCAATGACGATAACCTGGTTCAAGCTAGGAATCTCTCGCAACCGCTTCACCACCTCAAAGCCATCCATTTCTGGCATGATCATGTCCAGTAAAATCACATCGGGTTTGAGGGAAACAGCCTGATGCAAGCAATCTTGACCATCGCTTGCTTCTATAACTTCAAATCCCAACGGTTCGAGAAGGTCAACCAAAACGGAACGATTTTCCCATTTATCGTCAACCACAAGAATTCTGTATTTCTCTTCTTTTAACCCAATAATGCTGCCTTCATCAGCCTGGACAACTGCAACTTCTTCCCAGACAGCAGGTAAATCTAAATCCAACCAAAAAACGCTGCCTTGTCCCAAGCGGCTTTCCACATGAAGTTCACCCCCCATAAGCTGAACTAATTTTCGGCTGATTGCCAATCCTAGTCCCGTACCTTCCACGCGACGGCGGGGGTCTCCAATTTGATGGAAGGGTAAAAAGATTTCTGACAATTGATCAGCGGGCATCCCAATTCCCGTGTCTTCCACAATAAAGCGCATTTTTTGAGTGGGAAATTGAGAATCAACACCCAAAAGATTGAACTCAGCATTCAGTGTGTTCTTATTTCCCCTATCCGCAGTCTTTTGTGCTTGTACCTGGGTGACATAACCGACTTTGAACGTTACCCCGCCTTGGTCAGTAAATTTGACGGCATTACCGAGAAGGTTGATCAAAACTTGCCGTAACCGTCTTTCATCCCCCCTCACAAAGCAAGGCTGTTCAGAAAGAGGTTCATAGCGAAAGAAAATATTTTTTTGTTCGGCATGGATACGAACCATTTCCACAATGCCTTCCAGAAAATGGGAAAACTGAAAATTACTAATGTACAGTTCCATTTTCTGGGCTTCAATTTTGGAGAGGTCTAAGATGTCATTGAGTAGGGTTAATAAATGTTCGCCGCACTGTTGAATGATACCGATCTGCTCTTGTTGTTTGATGCTGAGATTGGGTTCTCGTTTGAGGATTTGAGCGTATCCCAAAATACCGTTTAAAGGAGTGCGTAATTCATGGCTCATATTCGCCAAAAATTCGCTTTTAGAACGGTTAGCCGCCTCAGCCGCGATTTTAGCTTGCTTGAGGACTTTCTCGGTTTGTTTGCGATCGCGAATATCCCGAAAAATTCCTTGGACAATTTTTTTACCCTGAAAATCCACCACTGTCGCACTAACTTCCGCAGGCACTTTAGTACCGTCAGATTGACATAATTCCAGCTCAGTTTGCAGGACACCCCCTGCTGCAACGTGTTTCTGGAAAATTACCCCATATTTCTCTCGCCGTTCCGGTGGTTGAATTTCAGTTTGATGTAGACCAATAATTTTAGATCTAGAGCGTGCCAGAATTGTTTCTGCCATTTGATTGGCTTCTAGAATGACACCCGTCTGTGCATCAACTGCGATAATCGCATCTCCGGCTGACTCAACGAGCAAGCGATATTTTTCTTCCGTCTGACGCAGTGCTGCTTCTGAACGCTTACGCTCAGTGATGTCTCGGTTGTACCAAATTCTCCCATAGTAACTTCCGGAGGGAGAAAGAACGGGAGCCGAATAAACTTCAAAAATACGCCCGTCTTTAAAGGTAAATTCATCGTAGCTGGTTTGGGTGGGGTGAGTGTAGAGAGATTCAGCTTGTGTTAGAAATTCCTGTGGGTTTTCGAGTTGAGACAGTAAGCACTGCAACAGCTTGCCCTCATCACCGGATTCGATGAGCTGAGGCGGAATCTGCCACAACTGACAAAAACGCTGATTATAGGACGCAACTTGGCGATTTTCGTCAATGACTAAAATTCCGTCAATCGCCGCTTCTTGTTGGGCTTTGAGCATGGCATTACTACGCAGGAGTTCCTGCTGAGCATAAGAGCGCTCGATCGCAATTCGGGCAAGTTGAGTGGCTTTAGCCGTGAGTCCTTGCTCATAGCGGTTGGGAGTATGGGGTTCACGATAGTAAATTGCAATCGTACCCAACACCTTTCCTTCGGTGGAAAAGATGGGGAGAGACCAACAGGCTTTCAATCCGTGGGAAAGTGCTAAATGGCGAAAATCTGCCCAGACTGGATGAGTGGCAATTTCTTCGACAATTACCGCTTCTCCCCAATAGGCAGCCGTGCCACAAGAACCGGCATAGGGACCAATAGTAATGCCATCGATCGCATGATTATACTCTGCGGGAAGACTGGGAGCGGCTCCATGCCTGAGAGTGACGCCGTTTTTGTCAAGGAGGAGGAAGGAACACCAACATTGAGGAATTTGCTGTTCAATCAACTGGGCAATATGACGCAGAACCTCCCGCAGCTTGGTTCCTCTAGCAATCATTTCCAGAATCTGGTTTTGTCCGGCCAAAAGGTCTTCGACTTGTTGACGGGAAGCACAGCTATCTCGTAAAGAATCACTAATATCACGCCCTTCGGCAAGAAGGAGTATGACTTTGCCTGTTTCATCTGGCACGGGCTTAATGGAGAAATCAATGGTGGTCACCCCGTTCTCGATACCCAAGATATTGACTTCATAACGTACAAACTCTCCTGCACTAGCCCTAGCAATTGCATACTGAAGTTGCTCTTGGGTGTTTGGATCACTCATCCACCACGCCTGCTGCCAAAACGGACGGTTCACAATTTGCGATCGCAAATCGCGGCTATCCAGTGCAGATTGCATTTGTCCAATTAAATCCAATGCCCTTTGGTTAACCTCAACAACTGTGCCATCTGTAGCCAGGAGCCAAATGAATTGAAAAGAATAATCAAAAATAGCGCGAAATTTGCGATCGCTCTCCCCTGCTATTTGTCGCTCAGCCTTCATCGGCTGCTCCAAACCTTTATTTGTGGCAGTCAGTTCTGGAGTTTGTTTTTCCATCTTTAACCTTCGCGTCCAGTGACAAAAACTTCTAATCATGCGTAGATGCCGCAACTCCCCAGCCGTTTGAGTTAAAAAATGTTACATCTGTAACTCTTTTTAAAAAGCACTCAGTCTGGACAATTTGGCTTCACATTGAACAAGAGCGATTGAGAAATTCTAATACTATTGTGGCGAATTGTATGGAGTTCAATACTTAAACAGCTTCTTAGCGTTTTGTAACAACGCTGCTAGAGAGATTCTGCCATACAGACACCGTGGCAGGGCGTCTCTACAAATTAACTATATTTAGTTAGAATTTAACAAATTACGAATTGTTCAGCCCGCCTGTATAACAGGTGATTATTTTTTGATTTTCTGGGTACAGTATTTCTGAAGCAACGTACCCAATTCTGAAATCCCTTTATCGATATCCTCATGCTTGTGAGAAAAATTTAATCGCATGGCAGGATATCCTCTTTGACCCGGAAAAAATGCAGTGCCACCACCTACTAAAACTTTTCGCGATAAAGCCTCTTGATAAATGACCTGCATGGGTAGACCTTCGGGTAAATGAACCCATAGAAATAACCCACCTTTAGGAACTGTCCAAGATGCTTGTGAAGGAAAGTAATGTTCTAAGGCTTGGAGCATGAAGTTGCGGCTTTCCAAGTTTTGTGTTCGTAAACGATTAATATGCCGACGATAATAACCGGAGGCTAGATATTCGCTGACAATTGCCTGGGAAGCGGTCGATACATGGAGGTCGTGCAGCAGTTTTTGCTGTAAAATTGACTGATACTGCTGACCAGTAACAACTACATAACCTACTCGTAAACCAGGCATGAGTGTTTTGGAAAAGGTGCCGATGTAGGTGACTAAATCATCTTGATCCAATGCTTTAATGGGAGCTGGAACGGGTTCAAAATTGAGTCCTTCGTAAGCATTATCTTCTAAAATGGGGCACTGATACTGTTGAGCTAAAGCTAGTAATTGCTGGCGATGGCTTTGGGAAGTTGTCAATCCAGTAGGATTGTGCAAAGTACTGATTGTATAGATCAGTTTCGGGCGACAGTTGTGCAGATATTGTTCTAATAACTCTAGATTCATTCCCTCAGCCGTCATGGGAATGCCAATAACTCTTGCTCCTAAATTTTCTAAAATAGCGATCGCTCCATGATAAGTCGGAGCTTCCACAATCACCCAATCTCCGGGTTGAACATAATGACGGATAACCAAAGACAACCCTTGTTCGGAGCCATTGGTAATAATTAAATTTTCTGGGGAGACTTCTAATCCTTGATAGACAAGCATCTGAGCGATTTGATGGCGCAGCATTTGCTGGCCTTGGGGAAAGTCATACTGAAACAACTTATCCGCCAATCGCGTCATCGCTCGTCTAGCCAATCGCCGCATATCCTCTAATCCTGGGATACGAGGGAAGCCAGAACTAAAATCAATCATGTCTCCCTTGAGTTGCACTTGCAGCGATGCTGTGTATTGTTCGATAAAAGAATTGCTGCCTTGCTCTTGGATAATCACGTCTTGGATAGGAGCAAAGGTTGATTCAAACGTTTTAGAAGTTATAACTCCCTTGCTCACAAAGTACCCCGACCTTTGGCGCACATAAATGAGTCCCTCTGCCTCTAGCGCACTGTAAGCTTCAAGTACGGTTAACTTATTAACTCGTATATTTTCGGCTAAAGAGCGGACTGAAGGCAGCCGTTCTCCAGGTTGCAGCATTCCGGCTTTGATCAGAGTGCTAAAGCGATCGCGAATTTGTAAATAGATCGGTTTTGGAGAGTGCCGATTTAAGGGAATTTTCACGATTGAGGATTACAGCAGCATCGTACTAGGCAGTATAAGGGATTTTCTGGGGTTCTTAACTAGTACAAATCCAAAATCTTTAGCTAGTACAGATAAGTGTACTAATTAAATTTAGTAAATCTGTCCCATTTCAGATTGCCAAATTTGGATAAAAGTAAAACATATTAAAGGGAACGGGAACAGGGAAGGTTTTGGACGAGAATGCCAGTACTCTCTGTGTTGTCTTCTTTGCCCCCCTTGTCTTCTTCATTACCAACAGTTTTTACCCAAACTCTTTTAATGACTGTAGTCACCGATTTCTTCAAGATGCTAGCTGCATGATCTGGCTAATGCCTTCCTCCAGAAGAGGGGTCGGTGTAGATGGAGATATATTTTTTAGTGTGTGTGTGGAGTAGAACGATAATGCGAGAACTCAAACCGACGAATGGGATAACATCCAATCCGCTACAACGTCGATTGTCCCGCAAGAATGATGCGTTTAGTGACCTTTGCCAACGCGCCTGGGTAGAAATTAACCAAGAGGCTTTATCTCATAATGTGCGGCAATTGAAAAAACTGTTGGCCGCGCCTACTCAACTGATGGCGGTGGTAAAAGCAGATGCTTATGGTCACGGAGCAACAATGGTTGCTCGGATTGCATTGGATGCTGGGGCAAGTGGCTTATGTGTTGCCACGTTGCAAGAAGGAATTCAATTAAGAGAAGCAGGAATCGAAGCGCCGATTTTACTGTTGGGGGCAATCAATACTCCTGAACAAGTTATAGCGATCGCACAGTGGCAATTGCAACCTACCATCTGCACTCCCCAACAAGCGTTGATTTTTTCGGAAACGCTGAGTGAATTGAAAAAAACTCTACCCGTGCATCTCAAACTGGATACCGGAATGTCGCGCTTGGGAATGCCTTGGCAAGAAGCAACGCAGTTTGTTGAGTTGGTTAAGCGGTTGCCTTATCTGGAAATTGCCAGTATTTATTCTCATTTGGCCACCGCAGACAGTCCTGACCCTACCATTATGAGGCTACAACATCAGCGGTTTGAGGATGCGATCGCACAATTGCGAGATGCCGGAATCCAGCCTCCTCGCTTACATCTGGCTAACTCTGCTGCCACCTTAACCAACCCAGCACTGCACTACGACTGGGTACGTGTAGGACTTGCTCTTTATGGACTTTACCCAGCCGAACATTTGCGAGACAAAGTAAACCTCAAACCAGTAATGCAAGTGAAAGCGCGGGTAACGCAAGTGAAAATCATTCCCCCTGGTACAGGTGTCAGCTATGGTTACCAATTCATTGCGAATCAGGAAACGCGCATGGCAGTGGTGGGTATTGGCTATGCTGACGGCGTCCCTCGCAACCTCTCGAATAAAATGACTGTCCTGATTCGAGGCCAGCAGGTGCGGCAGATTGGTGCAATTACCATGGATCAGATGATGCTCGATGTGAGTGCTATTCCTGACTTGCAAACTGGGGAAGTGGTAACGCTGATTGGACAGGATGGAAATTTATCCATTTGTGCTGACGACTGGGCGGAGACATTAGGAACAATTTCCTGGGAGATTCTGTGTAGCTTTAAGCATCGACTACCGCGTGTGGCAGTTGGACAACAGGAAAATTGATCAGGTTCTTAATCATCTAGTAGCCTATCTTTTGAGTTGAGAGTAATAACCGCAGATAAACGCAGATGAATTGAGCTACTATCTCAGGACTTACGCATGGATACCATATATAGTAGGGGCGATTCATGAATCGCCCCTACAAATGGCGGTTTAACAGTAAATTTGCGTAAGTCCTGTATCTGTGTTCATCTGTGGTTAGATCAACTGTTGGCTGAAGGCTGCGACTGACTGAGCGATTACTTTACCACCCATCCTGATGCGCTCAGGAAAATAGAGGTATGTAACAAAAGAGAATAACCACAAACAGCCTTAGAGCAAAACAAGAGGTTGCTAATGACGAGTTTGGCTTTTGATGTGACACCCGTGCTCAATCGTTTGGATATGGCATCGTGGTTTAACAAGAACCTGATCGATCTTGGCTTTCAGGTGGGTACGAAACTTTTATGGGCACTGACTATTCTCCTCGTCACCCGCTATGCGATTGACCTCGTTGGCCGCGCCACTCGTAGAGCATTCAGTCCGGTTGAACCAACGTTACGCAAGTTCCTGATTCAGGCGGCGGAAATTCTCACTTTGGTGGTTGGTATTGTTGCTTTCTTGAGTACGTTGGGAATTCAGGCTACCAGTTTGGTTGCTGTTGTGGGTGCTGCGGGTTTAGCGATTGGCTTGGCGTTGCAAAGTACTTTATCCCATTTCGCTGCGGGTGTGATGCTCTTAAACCAGCGCCCATTTGAAGTGGGTGATTTTATAGAAGGCCCGCAGGGAGTCAAGGGGGTGGTGGATGCGATCGGAATTTTCTCAACAACGGTGGTGACACCCGATAATGTCAAAATTACGGTGCCCAACAGCAATCTCTTTAGTGGCGTCTTGAAAAATACGACGGTGATGGGGACGCGACGGGTGGATTTGAAAATTGATATTGGCGATCGTCCCATTGAACCGACGATTATTTTACTCTTATCCTTAGTTCAACCCCATCCCTTGGTTTTAAGTAACCCAAAAACAACTTGTCACGTTGCTGCTATTTCGGCTACATCCACAGAACTTTACTTGCGTCCTTGGTGTAGGGCTGATGTTTATGAGCAAGTGAAATCAGAAATTTTGCAGCTGGTTAAAGAAACCCTGAATAACATCAATTCGGTAGAGCCAGAAGTCATTGAAGACCCCTGGGAACCTAAGAGTTGAGCCTGCTGCTGGCAGTGCAATACTGACTCAACAAACAGGCTCACTCGAGGTAGATGAAGAATGACTTATGAATGATTGCAGTAAGATACTTTTACTTGTTGCTGAGCGCTAAACAAATTTAAGCGCTAACTTGAGCCAAAGTTTTGGCGGGTTCTTTCAGCAACTTGGTGTAGAGGTCGCTCAATTGGTGCGCTACGCCATCCCAGCTAAACTTCTCTTCAACACGGATTCTTGCTTGTTGTCCGAGTTGGTTTCTCCATTCCGGGTTAGAGAGAATGCGGTCAATTGCAACAGCAAAAGCATCTACATCTTTAGGAGCTGCGA
The DNA here is from genome assembly GCA_966675205.1 of uncultured bacterium. Lineage (GTDB taxonomy): Bacteria > Cyanobacteriota > Cyanobacteriia > Cyanobacteriales > Coleofasciculaceae > JBFLZA01. Next base: position 1,035 of record CBKWLJ010000038.1, on the reverse strand, counting down.
GTAAACCGGTCTGTTCGGGAACGACAGTAAATTGCAAGCCACCGACATCGCTCGCAACAACCGGTGTTCCACTTGCCATCGCTTCAATGGCAACTAAACCGAAGGGTTCGTAATGGCTAGGCACTACGCAGACATCAGCAGCAGCATAGTAGGCTGGCAGCATATCATCACCAATGCGTCCAGGGAAGAGGGTCATTTCACTCATCCCCAGTTCACCGACGATTTTTTCAATGCGATCGCGTTCTATACCGTCACTTTGACCGGGACGAGAGCCACCCCCAATAATCAGCTTTAGCTTCTCATTGCCCCGTAGCTGCGACTGACCAACCGCTCGAACCAAGGTTTCAATACCTTTGCGTGGGTCGAATCGTCCTACATAGAAGACGACCAGCGCATCTGACTCAACTCCTATAGCCGCACGGGCAGCTTCTTTCGTCAACGAGCCAAAGCGATGAATGTCGGTTCCGCAAGGGATGATGTCGATATTACCCTTTTGGGAAACGAGCGATCGCATATGTTCTTGTTCCTGCGGACTCGTCGCCACAATTCGTTCTGCTGTCTCCAACACCGATTTTTCTACACCCAAGCGAGTGCTGGCAATCATCGGGATCGTCGGAATCGATTTGTATTTTACGGCTCCGAGGGAGTGATAGGTATGAACTTGGGGGAGCGATTGACGCTGCTTCCACTCCATACCCACCCAAGCAGAAATCCAATAATTGGTGTGTACGAGAGAGTAATTAATTCCCGACTCTTTCTGAAACTTCAGCAATTCCTCAACAAACGTGCTGGCATAGCCATAAATCTCGTCTCGCGGTACAAACGCTTCCGGACCGGCAGTTAAACGAATGGTCCGACAGCGCGGACCATGTTCGACAATACGGGATTGTTCAGCACTTGCTTTTCGGGTAAACATATCAACGTGCCATCCCTGCTGGGCAAGCGCTTCACCCACTTGGCGCACATAAACGTTTTGTCCCCCAGCCTCTTCTTTACCGATTTCCACTGCTGGGTCACCGTGTACCGAGATCAGAG
>CBKWLJ010000037.1:0-32933 GCA_966675205.1 uncultured bacterium | reverse complement strand
TACCCGATGCAGGGGATGCCGAGAATACAAAAGGGATAGGAGCCTTTTGGTACAACACCCAAGCTCACAGCCTCGCTGTATTTTTGCACAACTATCTTGTCAATCAATTGGGACGTCCTTCCTACGGAGTATTTTGGAATAACTTGGCGCTTACTCGTCCTCATACAACGCCATCTGTGCTGATGGAACTCGGCTTTATGAGCAATCCGGTGGAATTTGAGTGGGTAACCAATCCCCAAGAACAGCAGAAACTCGCAAATGCGATCGCACAAGGCATCACCGAATGGTTTTTCTCTGGACAATAGACATCTTGCAAAAGGGACGTTTGCTTTCTTGAGGGAAAAGAATCTTTCGCCCCTTTTCCTCTCCGCCTTTCACCTTTTCCCTGACTTGGAGCAAGAAGTCTAATGAGTTACTGACGCTTGGTGAGGGAGGCGGTTAATCTGGATCTAGATACTATGGAATTGCTCCCATGTCAACTTCTACTCCTCCTGATCCACCTCCCCTCAAGTTAGAGGGTATTGCCGTTTTCGTTGCCTTCACGACTATCAATAGCTTGTTATATTATTGGTCGTTGAACAAGCAACATGGCAAATTCAGCCTCAAAACATTAAGGGATTCGCCGCCTTCGCCTCAACCCAAATCAGTCTCCGAGGAGTTACCAACTCCCAAACCCACCACGAATGCGCCTGAATCGCTATCCCTGCCTTTGACAGCATCTGTAAATGTTGATGCTCATGTTCCTGAGTTATCCTCTGCTTCCCCCAAGAGCAGTCTGAGTCAAAAGCCGTCTAAACCTCCAGCTTCTGCTCAGAATCCTGGGCGTTCAGAACCCATCGCCACTGCTCCTACACCCACCCCAACGGTCGAATTTTCTGATGTCCGCAATAACTCCTGGGCCAGCCGTTCTATTCAAAGCCTCAAGAATCGTAATATAGCCGTAGGCTATTTGGATGGCAGTTTTCGACCCAATCAATTTGCAACACGAGCGGAATTTGCTGTCATGCTGCAAAAAATGTTTGATAGCAAAAATCGACTTAGGGCAGTAGAGTTTAAGGACTTACCTGCTGATTATTGGGCTGCTGATGCCATTAAAAACGTTTGCAAAACAGGAATTTTAAAAGGATATCCTGCTAAGGATTTCCGTCCTGATCAACCCGTTACTCGAGCAGAAGTTTTGGTTGCGCTTGCTACGGTGTTGAAGCTGAAAACTCCTGCAACCCCAGCCAAGGCTTTACAAGTTTACCAAGATAGTGACCAAGTCCTTGATTATGCGATCGCTAAAGTGGCCGCAGCACAGGAAGCAGGACTAATTGCTGGCTACTCCAAAGACAATTTGTTGGTACCGAATAAACCTGCGACTCGTGCTGAACTCGCTGCCCTGCTTGATCAAGCTTTGGCAATCTCAGACAAGGAACAACAGGTTAGTACTCGGTTTTAATCGGGTGAAAGTTGAATGAGTCATGAATCCGCAGGCGCATCTGAGAACCTGATTCCAGAAGAACATTTAGCCACTCCCCAAGAACGTACTGGTATTAAATTATTAGCCTCATTTCCGGCTGAAATTTGGGTTGTTGTTGATGGAGGGCATTCACATCCCCCTGATAGTTTGGGTTCTGGGGCTGGGGTTGTTGTACTACAACGCTTATCTGGGCAGGAAGAGGCATCTGAGGAGCGATTTGCGATTGATTGGCAACACTGGGGTTATCCACTCGAAGGCTGTAGCCATTCAACGGATGCAGAAATTTGGGCAGCTATTAAAGGGTTAGAACAAGTAGGAGCAATGGCTGGGCAAAAACGAATTCATCTGATTAGCGATCATTACGCTGTTAGCACACTCCACACTAAGCTTTTAGTGATGGAGTTAGGGCTTAAGAATGCTCAACGTTATGCCAAAGAGATGGAAGCTTCTCCATTGCGAGATTTAGCCGATCTTTATTTGCGATCGCAACCCTGCCAAATTATTTCTTTACAAGATTTGCAGCCGAAAGGATTTAATTTAGTGTTGCTTGCTGCCCATCAAGCCGCCCATGAATTAGCAACTCAGGCAAGAATGAGTATTCGTCCGCAAATCACGCCTGATGAGTTATACACGCAATGGGGCGTTGAGGAAGTTTGAGTTTGAGTAGAAAAACACCAGCCCCAACTTTGTCAATACTAGTTCCTCGAGATTGCTCCCAAAGGCTGTAATCAACAAAAATTAGGAGAATAGGTTAAGTTTTTCCGTATATCTTCTTCTGTGAGTTTTTATATCAGTTATTTTAGAAGTATGCAGTTCTTCATTCACTAGGGGCATGGGAGCTTAGCCCTTAGTGTGTTCTACACTTACCGAGAACTGCTATCTATTTTCGTAAGAAAATCAGTAGTCAACAATCCGAAAAATTTACCAGGTAGTTGGTTTCAGGTAAAGCTATAACAAAAGTACCCCTAGAGGGTACTGTAGACCTTTATTAGACTTTGCCACCATAACGAACATGAGGTTTAATCAACCCACTGTTCAGTTATCGGATTTAAAGATACGTTATGGAACAAGATCAACCCATCGGGCTGTCATTAGAGCAACAATTCACGCTTCGAGCGTTTGAGGAACAAATTAAGCCAATCAACCTGGAACAAGCAAAACTTCTCTTGTCTGACTTATATAGACAACTGCTGTTACGCGAGTCTTACTTCAAAGACTTTATCAAACAAAGCTTGCTCCCAGATTTTCCAGTTGAATAATTTCTCAAACTATCCGGAGCAACAAGTTACTGTTCTGAAAAACACAACAAACAAGGCGGTTAGAGTTAAGGTTTATCGACGAAAACAGATCCAAAATATACAGTTTTTCACCAGCTAAGCAGTCAACCCAAACTCTCCTCCTTGAATTCAATAAAGGAGTTATCCCATGCAAAGACAAATGTGCTGGCTATCTAGCTTTGGTACGAGCGAACAGAAGATTTTACATTTACGGACTGCCCCTCATGAAGCGTGGCGTCCCTATACAACCTTCCCTCAATATTCTGTCCCAGATCACCGCATCCCTCAAGGTTCCAAAGGTTGGGCAACCTATCAGAAGCTGAGGCAGGAAGGTTGGGTTTTGGTACCCAGCTCAAATGAAGTTGCTAGTGAGTACAAAGAACTTGCAAGCTAAAGAATTACGGCAAAATGTACTCTCGATTAAGACTCCCCAACCGTAGCGTGGAAGTTACGGCAACAAGAAACAAGCCCGTAATGGTGCGGGCTTGGTTTCAATGATTTATATTTCTAAAAAGAATTTTTAGACCGCAAAGTGATAAGGGCTTGTCAACTTATCTAACTGCTGCACCAACAAGCTGAGGAACAAACCCACATCCGTAACGACACCAACGGATTCAATAGAACCGCGATCGCTTAATTTTGTCACCACGGATGGGTTAATATCGACACAAACCATCTTCACTCCTGCTGGTGTCATATTCCCCACGCCAATGGAGTGAAGCATCGAGGACAGCATTAAAATCATGTCCGCTCCTTGCAGCAGTTGAGCGTACTCCGTTTGAGCTTTGATCAAATCCATCTGCGTATCTGGCAGAGGGCCATCATCGCGGATCGAACCTGCTAGAACAAAAGGCACATTGTTGTTCACACACTCGTACATCACACCCTTAGTGAGTACACCTTGTTCAACGGCTGCGGCAATGCTACCGCAGCGACGGATAAGGTTGATGACCTTCAAATGGTGCCGATGTCCGCCGTGAACGGGTACTCCTCGTGTCATGTCCACACCCAGAGAGGTTCCCATCAAAGCTTGCTCAATGTCATGAACTGCGATCGCATTTCCCCCCAGTAAGCCCTGCACGTAACCGTCTCGAATTAGGCGTCCCAGGTGTTGACTTCCTCCGGTATGAATCACAACCGGCCCAGCGGTTACAACGACTTTACCGCCTTGATCACGCAGTTGACGCAGTTCCCAAGCAATTTGCTCGACCACCAATTCTACCCGGCGTTCGCTGGAAACACCAGAAGCCATGAAGCTGAATTCTTGCGTCTTGCGCTGTTCGCGGGACTCCGGCTTGCGGATTGTGCGAATGCCTTCGACACCAACAACTACGTGTTCGCCTACTTTTAAATCCCGCAGGAGTTTACATTGAGCCACTGGGCCATCAGGGGTATGGGTAATTGCAATTGCTCCATCCATCCGCTGATTTTGTACCGTCACCCACTCACACTTGATTCGTACCTCTGTGGGATAGATGGTTGTGACATAAAAGTCATCCGGAGCCACACCGTCTTGAATGACCGGCTCTAAGTTAGTGTCGCAGAGTTCTTGAGGAAGAGTCACAGCCCCCAAATCGATCAATTGGGTCATGATATCTTCCATCACCTCATGGGAAGGAGCCGATACCTTCACCTGTGCATTGGATGTACTTTGCCGTTGTTCTCCCAACTGGAAGTTGAGAACCTGGAAACTGCCCCCATTTTCCACAATCAAATCCAAGGCTCGGCTGATTAAGCCAGAGTCGAGGAGATGTCCTTCCATGCGAATGATGCGGCTTTCCACCGGTTCATTGGCATGGATTTCGGTGCGGACTGGCTCGGTGACTCGCAGTGTCAGGCACTTGGCAGCACCCCCTGCTTTCAAAAACTCCGTCAGGGGGGTTTCAACCACTTCAAACCCAGCATCAGCAAGGCGCTTCTTGAGGCCGTCGCTGGCTTTGTTCATCACCACAATTTGGTTAATATTGACTGCGTTGCAGGCAAAGTTCACCGCATCCGCTTCCTCAATGGCAATTCGCTTCTCCGGCGACACTCGCATTTCAATCAAGCGGTTGGAGTAGGCATCAAAGGCAGGTGGGTAGTAAAGCAAATAGCCGCCGGTAAGGGGGCAGAAGCAGGTGTCGAGATGATAGAATCGTTCATCCACTAGTCGCAACGAGACCACTTCAATATCCAGCCATTTGGCTAGATAGGAGTGAGAATCGAGTTCGGAACGGAAGCCGTACCCCGCCCACAACCAGCGTCCTTCTCGGTCAAGTAACGCATCTCCTGCCCCCTCAAAGGGTAAATCTTTAGGCAGTTCGTAGACAGTGTAGCCTTGGTCTTCAAACCATTTCTTGAAGTGAGGTTCCTCCCCTTGACGCTCTTTATGAAAGAAGCGGCTGAGTACAACATCGTTGCCCAAGACTAACCCAGCATTAGCCGTAAACACCATATCCGGCCAACCCAGTTGGGGTTCAACTAAGTTTACAATTGCACGGTCTTTCAGGGTATAGTAAAGCTTCTGCCACTGTTCAACGGCGCGATCGCGAGAAGACTTGTGAATATTTCCCTCCATCCACGGATTAATCACATAATCCACGTCATAGTGGTCAGGGGCACACATGAGGAAGCGAATCGAATCAGTCATAATAGGTTTTAAGCTGGGATGAATGCGACAGAGGTGATAAATTCCCTCTCTAGAAGCGGACGAACAAGGCAATACTGACCAGCAAAAAATACACTCCTTATCCTCCTACTTAGGAGTGAAATTTTGGCTGAAAAAAGACTAATACTCTATTTTAGCCTGCTTAGAGAAATCAAAATTGTCAGGAATGGACGGACGTGAGTAGAGATAACGCCTATGAGTTCAGGATTTACGCATGGATACCATATGTAGTAGGGGCGATTCATGAATCGCCCCTACAAATGGCGGTTTAACAGTAAATTTGCGTAAGTCGTGAGTTCTTGAACCTCTGCCTCTCAAGAAACACTTGCTCCCCTGCTTGCCTGCGTGTTTCTTGTATCTATAAACAGGCGCGAGGCATTCGTGGGACACTCTCAAGTATTTAGTGCTTGTAACTAAAAGGCTTTGGCACTTTCAGGGACTCTATAGCTGGAACTTGAGAGAGCGATAGTACAGTCATTAGACTGGCACTACCATCTCTCAGCATGAACTCCCAGGAAGCTTTTTGCGATCACGTTTTCCAGCACACCGAAACATCGGAGCTGTTCACAACACTTCTGTTATTGTCGTCAGATGAGCGTTATTCACCTAACGATAAACGTCTCACGCCTCAATCACCGATGGAGTGATGGGAAAGAAACTGAATTCCTATTCTTGCAGTGACCCTCCTCCAGATAAACTAACTTGAGATGACACCCATCAACTGTGAGAAGGGTAGAGGAGGGTGTGGTCATCAGTAGTTGGTTTAGACGGACACTCCGGACACTCCAGGCGCTCCGGACGTGGGGAAAAAGAAAATTTTCGGCACCATAACTCACCAACTATTTTTGACCGCACCTAGTAGAGGGTCATAAACTTTTCTGTTTACTCGATTTGGATACAGTGTTCGGAGTTGATATTCATGAAATCTAAACTTGTTCTTCCCTTGTTTATTACAACTTTTTTATTGACGGGATATTCAGGGTTAAATACTGTTCAAGCCAATCCCACATTTCTCATTGCTCAGTCCATCTGGAAACCCTTCTCCTCCCAAGAAGGAGGATTTACTATCTTAATGCCCGGTTCACCTACCGAAGACCAGAGAAATATTAATACTAAAGTGGGTGCTGTTCCTGTTAATTCATTTTATGTTGTCCGACCTAACGAGGCGTTATATGGAGTGGCTTACGCCGATTTACCCAAAGAAGCTTCTTTAAATACTCTCGATATTAATCAGTTATTAAATTCTTTTGCCTCGGGTTTTGCCCAAGGCTCAGGAGGTCGGGTAGTCAGTCAAAAAAATATTCGTTTAGGAAATTTTCCCGGCAGAGAAATTCGGCTGCAATACCAACAAGGAGAAACTGGTAGAGGGAGAATTTTTTTAGCAAACCAACGATTGTATCAAGTGGTAGTCATAACGAGTAAAGAATCCAGTTTACCTAAAAGTATTGAGGGATTTTTTAAGTCATTCCGTCTTCTGAATAACAATGCAGGCTCACAAAAGCCTGCGCCTCCCTCTCCAGAAGAACTGAACGCTAACCTCAAACAAGCCGTTTGTAGTCAGAACTGGTCTCAAGCCCTCAAAGCCATTGATCAGATGATAGCGATCGCATCACCAGACGTACGACCTGAGTTAGTCAGTTACCGCAGTCGATTACAAGGTTTGGCGAATTCTGGCTCGAAAATTCCTCCTGAAGCACTGCCCGAATGCACCGCTAGCCGATAACGCCGAGTTCAGATGGGGCAATCAATTCTGAGTCGTCAACGCGCTCTGGAGAGGTCGTTTCCATCTGCTGCCAAGCCAGTTTAGCTGCTCCCGCCATTCCTGCTTGATTGCCCAATTGGGCCACGAGTAATTGTAGACCGACACGGGAACTCGGAAGTACCCGCCGTTCAATTTCAGCTAAGGTAGCAGGGAAGAAAAATTCTGCACTCGCACTAACTCCACCGCCAATGACAATCGCTTCCGGTGTCAAGACATAAATCAGACTAGCTAAGCCAGCACCTAAGTCACATCCATAACTTTCCCAAAATTCTAAAGCAAACGGGTCCCCGTCTTTCGCCATCACACCGAGTTGGGCCGGTTCTTTCCCTGTACGGCGTCGAATTGCCTGAACCGAGACATATTGTTCCAAAGAACCTCGATTGCCGCTATTACACATGGGGCCATCTGGGTTTAAGGTGATTAATCCCAACTCACCGGCAGCACCTCGATAGCCTGTAAAAAGTTTGCCATCTAAAATAATTGCCCCTCCAACTCCCGTGCCTAAAGTCAGCAAAATTAGATGACGAAAGCGACGACCGGCCCCTAACCACGCTTCTCCTAAACCCGCACAGTTCGCATCATTTGCAATCACTGTAGAGCAACCCGTTTTGGCTTCTAGCATCTCAGCTAGGGGAACATCATGCCAGCCTGCCAAGTTAATCGCGACTTTAGCAATTCGTCCCGTTGCATCAGTCGGGCCAGGGGTACCAACACCAATCGCTACGGTTTTGCGATCGCTATTGAGTTGATTGATAGCCTCTACCATCACCTCGACAACTGCTGTGGGGGTTGCAGGTTGGGGTGTCGCTACACTCAAAGACTGTAAGCAAGTTCCATCTTTACGGAACCGTCCCAACTTAATCGCCGTTCCCCCCAAATCAATACCGATCACCTCAGGCTCAATCACTGTACTGCTCATCCCCAATCTCTCGCTAAGTACAGCATATTATCGCCTTTGTGTTTTGGTGTGAATCAAAAGAAGATAATGGCGAATTGGGAATCGGGAATTAGGAAAGAAGGATTTTCATTCCCTGCTTGTTTAACGACGCCCTCGCGGATTAATCAACTCACTCAAACCTTCTCCCAACAGAGACAGCCCTACCACCATTAATGTCATCGCTAAACCAGGGAAAAGAGCTGTCCACCAAATTCCTGTAGGTAAGGCGTTGAGTGCCTGACGTAAGTCTTGACCCCACTCCGGTGTCTGTTCGGGAAGTCCCAGTCCTAAAAATCCTAAGGCTCCTAAGATGAGAATTGCATCAGCCGCGTTAAGGGTAAATAATACGGGTACGCTCTGAATGACGTTGAGAAACAGGTAGCGAGACAACACTCTGTTAGTCGAGGCACCCATCGCTTGTGCTGCTTCGATGAAGAGTTCGTTTTTGACGCTAGCGGTATGGTTGCGGACGACCCGATAATACTGAGGAATGTAGGAGATGCTGAGTGCGATCGCTGCATTCAATACTCCCCGTCCTACCACAAAGGCTAGCGTTACCGATAGCAGCAATCCCGGTAGAGTATAGATGGTATCCATAAAAAACAGCAACACCCGATCTAACGTGCCACCCAGGTAACCACTCACCAAACCCAAGGGAACACCAATGACTAGGCTAAGTGTTGTGGCTAGAATCACGACTTGCAAAGCAGCTTGAGCACCAAACAAGGTGCGAGAGAAGACATCGTAACCTTGGTTAGTGGTTCCAAACCAGTACTTTGCTCCGGGTGGTTCATGAATTGGATTAGCCAGTGATTCCGTTGGATTTTGCAGCCATCCCCAAGCCTGAAACATTGGAGCAAAAATGGCGACGAATACGAAAAATAGGGTAATGACAAATCCCACCAGCATCAACTGCATAGAGAGGCTGGGACGTTCAATGAAGCGCAAAAGCTGGGGAAACCGGAGTCGAGTTGGGGTCATTGGCGGTTGCCATACTCATTTACAAGGGCAAATCATAACAGGGCAGACTACTGAATGTTGCTGCATCTAGAGCGTAGCTAGGCTTAAACTGTAGCCAAATATTGTTTAATCTGGTCGATTTTCTCCTGAGCTGCCTTGAAATTAGGGTCAAAAGAAAGCGCTAACTCAAAGGCGGCTAAGGCTTCCTGAAGCAGTCCCTGGTCAAGATAGATACAACCCATATCGTAAGCCGGATAGGTTGTCATGTAACTGATTTCAAACGGTTCCCCTTTGTAGTAGCTACTGTCTCGACCCAGTTGGATGCAATTTTCAAAATAAGCGATCGCTCCTAAGGAAAAGCCCAAAGCCCTTAGACTCGCACCAGCTAGATAGTTAAGGGGAGGATAATTGGGACACCATGCTAATCCCCGTTGACACAGTAACCTCAGTGTCTCATAATCTTCCGCTTGAAGCGATCGCGCTCCTAAAGTAAACATCAAAGAGGGAACGAAAGCTAAATCTTCGGGTGGAGTGCCATCTATCAAATAGGGGAGTAAATTGTTAAAGGCTTCTGCATAACATTCTTCAGCTTTTTCTGACTGCTGAGTATTGTTGTACATACCTGCCAAACAGTACAGAAGCATCAGGTTGAGACCATCCTGTTGGCGAATACTTTCTAAAATTGGGATATTTCGATTCAGATTTTTTTTGAATAAATTTTCTGTAGAGTATCCATAGTGCAAAATTTTGACTCGTTCTAAATATCCCGTTTGTGTTCCATGAAGGTTCTGAAAATTATACTTAAGTTGTTCATGATAGCAGCCTTCATATCTTATTTCTGGGACATTTCGGAACAAGCGCGGCAGCCATACTGGTGTTAAATTTGTTGAGTTTTTCACATCAGTGAGGCTCAGTAAGTAAACCATTACTTGTGGCTGTGACACTAAAGATTTCCAAAAATCTTCTGCAATTTCAACAATTTCTTCATCGGCATCTAGTACTAAAATCCAATTACTTGATGCCTGGGATATGGCATAATTCCGAGCTGTAGCAAAATCATTACACCATTCAAAATATCTAACTATTGCGCCATAGTTAGCAGCAATTTCTGGCGTCCCATCATCGGAACCTGTATCAACGATAATTATTTCATCAACGAAAGGTTTAACACTGCTTAAACAGCGCGTTAAACTATTTTTTTCATTTTTAACAATCATACAGAGTGATAAAGTCGGCTTGGGTGGGTATCCTAAAGAGTTGTTCATTTAGCTATCCTGATGTTGAGATTTATAAAAAAACCGTTTATTTATTCATGGGATATTATAATTAAAAGTGTATTTCATGATTGAACAAAAAAAATTACAATTATCTAAATAAGTGTTTTAAATTAGTTAAACGAAAAAATATGAAATTTGCAGTTTCTATCATTAGTCCAAATAATTATCAACACAGCCAGGCTTTTTTAGAAATTGGAGAAACTATTCACTATGCCTTGTTAGAAATGGGATATGATTCTATTTTGACACCCCATCCAAATCTTCCTGGGCGTCACCATATCATCTTAGGTTCTAATCTCCTCCCTTTCTATCCAACACAGCTCTCTCATTATTCTATCCTCTACAATTTAGAACAAATTGCTCTTGGTTCACCTTGGCTACAATCATCTTTCTTAAACATTTTGCGACAATATCCTGTATGGGACTACAGCCAGAGCAATATTGAGCAGCTTTCTCGCTTAGGAATTACTTCTGTCCAGTATATACCAATCGGATATATGCCTCAATTAACTCGTATTTGCCCAGCTAAGGAAGATATTGATGTGCTGTTGTATGGTTCGCTTAATGAGCGCCGCTTGCATATTATTCAATCTCTTAAAGCTCATGGTGTTAAAGCTGAGGCTGTCTTCGGCATATATGGTCAAGAGCGAGATCGACTTCTCGCTCGTTCAAAAATCGTACTCAATATACATTTTTATGAAGCTAAAGTATTTGAAGTAGTTAGAGTCTCGTATTTACTGGCTAATCGTCGATTTGTCATCTCAGAACGAGGATGTAATGCCGTAGAAGAAGCAGCGTTTTCAGGTGGCGTTGTCTTTGTGGACTATGACGACTTAGTAAAAACCTGCTTGGATTATCTCTATCGTCCTGAGGATAGGAAGTTTATTGCAGAGGAAGGCTTCAAGTTGATGAGCCAATGTTCTGAAATCGATTATCTTAGGAATGTTATTCCATCCTGATAAAAGGCTAATTTTAAAGTTTCTATAGCGATCTATTAATTTAATTCAGGGCTTTTGGAGTAGAAAATTAAAGATTATGGACTATCAACGTTTTTTTAAGCAATTACCAAATTTGTATAAAAATTGGGGAGATGAAGGCGTATCTCCCAAGTCTAATCATTTTCAAAAAATCCTCGAGCGAGTACCAGGCATGATAACAGTCAACATCATGCAGTTACTGAATTTTGCCGTAGACTGTATGGAAGAAAATGAAGTTTATTGTGAAGTAGGTTGCTTTCAAGGAGCTAGTTTAATTGGTGCGCTTCTCGATCATCCAGATACCATGGCTTATGCTATAGATGATTTTTCTGAATTCAATCCTTGGCAAAATAACTATAATAATTTTTTAAAAAATATAGAATCCTTGCAATTAGACGAGCAAATTTGTTTTTGCCATCAAGATTTTGAAGAGTTTTTTGCCAATCTTCAAGAAATGGGATTAGAAGAGAAAATAGGCGTGTATTTTTATGATGGAGCCCATGACTACCGCTCTCATCTTATGGGTTTACTTTTAGTTAGACCTTTCTTAGCGGAAAATGCATTAATTGTTACTGCCAATAGTAATTGGCAAGCTGTACAACAAGCCCATTATGATTTCCTTACTTTGAATTCAAATTGTAAGCCTTATAAATATGTGTTTCCCTCAAAAGATAAGAATTATTCCTTAGGCAATGAAGTACAGGTATTCTTTTGGAGTAACCATGAATCAAATAGTGAGTCCGAGCAAATTTGTAGAGGAGACCAGAATAAATCATTTATAAAATCGATTTACAAACTACAACCAGAGAAAGAAGAAGTTATAAATTCTCTTTATCATCAAGCAGCACAACTTGATAATTCTGAAAGTCTACAAGCCGGATTAGCTGCTGGAAAAACTTATAGCTCTGAGTTTTTACAACAAATTCAAAATGATTTGATAGCAGCCGAAAAAAAGTATAAGGAAATTTTAGTTTGGGATCAAGATAATGCAGATATTTGGTTAAGACTGGGTCGATTGTATTATGTATTAGGTCGATATCAAGAATCACTAGAAATATTGCTAAAATCATTAGAACTGGAACCATCAAAAGCTATTCATCATTATTTTCTTGGTTCAGTGCTGGAAAAAATGGGGAAAATCTCTCAAGCAATTTGTGCTTATCAAGAAGCAATAACAATAAAATCAGATTTTGTTGATGCTTACAATAATCTTGGTAATGTTCTTGTAGAAACTGGAGAAATCGAGCAAGCTAAATTACTATATTTTAAAGCTATAGATGCTAATTCCAAACATTTTGGCAGCCATCTTAATTTAGGGAATATTTTGTTGTCACAGCAAAAAATAGAGGAAGCAATTGTTGCTTATGAAACAGCTCTCCAACTTAGCCCTAATAATCCTGATATCCTTTATAACTTAGGCGTTGCTTATCAAGAGCGAAATAATGGAATTGAAGCTTATTTATGTTTTGGAGACTCTTTCTATTATCAGGCAAACTATGGAGAAGCTGTTATTGAATATCAAAAAGCTATAGAAAATCAACCAGTAGAAGTAGCATTTTATCTGCGTTTAATTGATTGTTATAAACAGTTAAATAGATATGAAGACGCTATAAAACTTTGTAGAGATGCACTTCTTCTCTATCCTACTGCTATTAAGCTTTACCAATACTTGATATCGCTTTTTCAAGAGATTGGACAAACACGCAAAGCACTAGATGTTGCAAGTGAAGCTTCTCTACTGATGCCCGATAATTTATCGTTAAGAATTACCCAGTCTTTGGCTCTACCAATTTTATATCAATCTCAAGAAGAAATTGGCTTTTACCGATGCCGATTTTTGCAAAGGTTAGAAGACTTAATTACGTCAACTCATTTAGATACACCTCAAGCCCTAGAGCAAGCTTTAATAGGTATAGGTAGCCATACTAACTTTTATCTCCAGTATCAGGGAAAAAATGACCTAGAATTCCAGAAAAAATATGGTCATTTCGTGCATAGAATTATGAAAACTAAATATCCTCGGTGGGGAGAATACTTGCCTATGCCTTCCCGGAGTCCAAATAGTAAACTTCGGATTGGTTATGTCTGTGATAGTATGCGCTCAGACGGAGCTGGTAAACTCTACCTCGGTTGGCTAAAAAATTGTAATAAGAAACAATTTGAGACGTACTGCTATTATACTTATCCGACCCGAGACCAACTCACTAATCAATTCCAACTTTTTAGCGATATTTTTTATCACCTTCCTAAAGATTTAGAAGCAATTTGCAGACAAATTGCGCCCGATAGACTACATATTCTGGTTTTCCCAGCGATTGGAATGACGCCCCTAATTACACAAATTGCTGGATTACGCCTTGCTCCTATTCAATGTACGACTTGGGCACATCCAGTCACTTCAGGTTTACCAACAATAGATTATTTTCTCTCTAGTGATTCGATGGAACCTGAAAATGCTCAGGAACACTATTCAGAGCAACTGATTCGCTTGCCTAACTTGGGATTTAATTACTCTAAGCCCATTATTCCTGATGCTACTAAAAGTCGTTCAGATTTTAAATTGCGTGACGACGCTATAGTTTATTTATCTTGTCAATCTTTATCTAAGTATCTTCCGCGGTATGACTATGTATTCCCAGCAATTGCTCAAAGGGTTCCCTCAGCTCAGTTTGCTTTTGTAGCATCTCACAAAAGCCCACATATCACGGAGCAGTTTCAACAGCGGTTGCAACAGGCTTTTGCTCAGTTTGGATTGAAGATGGATGACTATTGCGTCATTGTGCCTCGACAAACAGCTATCGGCTATCTTAATTTGATGCGAGTCTCAGATATCTTTCTTGATACGTTTAGCTACTCGGGTGGCTTGACTACTCTAGATGCGATCGCTTGCGATTTGCCGGTTGTTACTTGTCCAGGAGAATTGATGCGGGGACGCCAGTCATACGCCTTTTTAAAAATCCTGGGTATCACCGAAACTGTTGCTGAAAATGAAGCGGAATATATTGAAATTGCTGCACGATTAGGCCTAAGTTCGGCATGGCGAGATAGTATTATTCAACAAATGAAACAAGGACATTCCTCTCTATATGATGACCAAACCTGTATCGCCGCAATAGAAGAATTTTATCAACGTGTGGTTGAAGAATAATCGATGAAAAATAAAATTTAAGCCAGTAACCAGTTTCTTCCTCATCATCCAGAGTAGGTGTGATATCAAGGCTGGGCCATTAGTCCTAATACAAGTTTGTAATTGCGCTGTCTTCGCTCTCAGCACAACTACAAACCTATAGTTTTTCGCATTTTACTGTCCCGCAATCTCAAACAGCGCACGATTGAGTTCTGGCAATCTGTTATACATCTGTAGGTACCAATCCCGTCGTTGGCGAAAATGCTGGGACAGGAGGCGATTGTTTTTCACCCATTCATACGCTTGAGTAGCAATTCGGCAACGTAGCTCGCAATTGATAATGAGTGAGTTCAGCTTTGCGGCAAATTCTTCAACTGAGTGATAGATCAGTCCCGTTTGTCCCTCCACGATTGCTCCAGAATACACCGTTGGACTGGCTAAGGCAGCAACTCCATGCGCTGCACACTCAAGGAACTTCAGGTCAGATTTCATGGTATTAAATTCAGTGGCTCTCAAGGGGAGTAAGCCAATGTCGCAAGACAGAAGAACTTCTTGATAGCGTGAGTAAGAACACCAAGGCTCAAACTGCTTTTGTTCTGTCTCTAGTGCCTCAAAGAAGCGTTGGTCGTGAACTACCCGAACCTGTACCTGAGAGCCATGAACCGATAATATTTGATTCAAAGTAGGCATAATGGCTTCCCAGTCTTGCTCTCGATTTTGAGCACCGAAGAATAAGGTGACAGGTGCATCAGTAGCAGGTGTACGCTGTGGAGGGAGGAAAGGTAGGTGATTTGGGAAGACGACAACATTGGGGTTGAATGATCGCAAATAGTCTGCCAGCGGTTGAGTGGAAACCTGCACTCCATGACAGGAACGAAGCAAGTCTATGAAGCGATTTTGTACTGCTTCTGGCCAAATAGAAGGCAAATCATCTACCTCGACCAAAACTAAGTAACCCGCCTGTAGCAGCGCTTTTTGAGTTGCCATCAACTGCTCGGCATCCAAGGGATAATCGAGGAATGGACGTTGCCAAATGAAGACTTTAGCTTCATCAGGATAGGCAATGTTCGCGTCGATCGCATCCTCTGTCTGCACCGTCCGAACCCCTGGTAGGGTAGCACTCAATTGATCGGGTTGCACGACCCGTACTAGGCTACAAATACTAGGCGTGATTCTGGTGTAAATGAGCAGTTTAGAAATGGGAGCAGTCGTGCGAACTGCACGTACTAGATACTGATATGCATTGGTCTGCAAGCTGAAACTGTCTGGGTCAATCTCTAACTTCTCCAAAAGCGGAGTACAAGCTGGAAGAAATTGCTCTGGGGGTTGGATGAGACAGCGAGCTTTGATGTCGCAGATTTGCAACCCACACTCAGAGAACATTTGTTCAATGCTGTCCAGGGTGAAGAAGCGTAAATGGGTACGATCCAACAACCCTTCTTCTTGATACTCCCATCGACCACTCAACAGTTGCAAAATCAAGCTCCAATGCTGCACGTTGGGAATGCAGGCGACGACTTGCCCTCCCTCCCGCAGCCATGCTGTTTGTTGCCGCAGGACTGTCCAAGGGTCAACTAAATGCTCTAGTACATCTCCGTAGACCAAGCAGTCCACATTACTATCAGCAAACGACATTGTCTCTGAGTTGATCTGTTCGACATCAGCGACAACAACTTGATCAAGGCTCTTTGCGGCAATTTCTGCGGCTTTTGAGTTTAGCTCAATGCCAATGTATTGACACTGAGGATTAATGCGCTTGTAGTGTGACCCTAACACGCCAGCCGCACAACCCACCTCAACGATCCGTTCTGCGTAAGCAGGTAGCATGGTGAGCAGGTCTACATTCACTCTGCTATAGTAATGGCTGACCTCTGCTGCTGTATTCGATTCAGGTTCAGCCTCAACATGGGTAGTGAATTGAGATAAACCTGCAACTAAGTCATTCCTGAGGTGAGGAGCGATCGCTCCCCAACTCAGAATCGAAACACCATTTAACTTCTTGGCTTCGGGGACATTCAAGAGTAGCTGACAATCGGGATGAGTGCTCATAAAGTCATTTACCGCCTGTTGAACACTCGTTAAATTCGTTTGAGCCAGGATAATTAAGGCTGTATCCGCAAGAACCGATTTTGCCAATAGTAAACTCATCAGTTGAGTTCTATACTCCTGACTTCCTTGGTCAAAATAAACACCAATTTTGTCGGTAATACCTGTCTCTTTCAGTTCTGAGAAAAATGCTTCTACGGACTGATTACAAATCAGAACTTGTTCTTGCAGCTCAAAAACCGATAAATTTTCGACTAGCTCATCCCAAATGACTTCTGAATCCGGATACTTGGAAAAATCATCCACTGCATAAGCCATGCAATCTGGATGAGCGAGTAAAGCCGCGATCGCATTCGCCCCTTGAGCGCAACCAACCTCACAGTATACTTCACCTGGTTCCAGGCTACCGACTGCCAGATTACATAACTGCATCAGTTGTAATGTTGTGCTGGTTGTCTTTTCTCCAAAGTGTTCTAGTACTAATTGGAACGAACCCAACCCTATGTTGGTATCAATTGAAACTCCAACCCTAGAGAAACTAGCAAGCTGTTGGCTAAATTTTTGCAAATCCATTGTGCAAGAGGGAAGCGACCTGAGTGTAATCTTACCACCGCCAAACCTGGAACACTCAAATTAAGCAGTTTTCCATTGAATACATCTCGCTATATATTTATTCAGCACTGTTTTAAAGACAGCCAATTTTCCATTAAAAAAGCTGGATTCAACCAATTAAAAACCTCGATTGAAACCAGCTCATTAAGAGTAAAGGGTTTTAGGGTAGTAGCTAACGTTATTGAAGAGCTGAAACGTCTGCTGGCAAATAGCTTTCAATTATCCTGCGAAACTCGCTCTTGGGCTTGACGCCTTGAACTTGATGTAATATTTCTTTGTCTTTGAAGAACTGAACGGTAGGGGTTCCTACAATCTGGGCATTCTCGGCAATCTCTGGGTCTTCAGTAATGTCAATTTCGACAAAGTGAATTTTGCCCTCAAATTCATCCACTACTTTGTTGAGAAGTGGCTTTAAGGTGCGGCAAGGACCACAGGTAGGCGAAACATACTTCACTATAATTAAGCGATCGCTCTCATGGAACAACTTCCGCAGCGCATACCCTCCCACATGGCGCGTCTGGCTGATATTGAACACCTCTTCTGGCTTTGCTGTAGTCTTCTCTTCGGCTAGTTGAGCATCGGGTGGCGCTTCCGACGAAGGCTGCTGCTGGTGGTACTCGGTAATCAAGTGATTCACAGAAAGCCAGCGTTCAGCTAACATGGCTGCCATACAGCCTGTACCCGCAGCAGTGATAGCCTGACGGAACTCATGGTCTTGGACGTCGCCAGCCGCATAGACGCCTTCTACACTCGTCTCCACCGAACCAGGCTTGGTCACAATGTAACCAACTTCATCCAGTTCAAGCTGTCCTCTAAATAAAGAGGTATTGGGGGTATGACCGATCGCGTAAAACACCCCCTTAACATGCAAATCACGCTCTTCGCCTGTCTTTGTATTACGGACTTTGACACCTGTCATCCGACCATTCTCACCGAAAACGTCTAATGGTTCACTGTTCCAGTGAACTGTAATTTTCGGATTATTCAAGACTCGATCTTGCATCGCTTTACTCGCCCGCATTTGGTCGCGACGCACTAGCAAATGAACGTGAGATCCGTATTTTGTTAAATAAACTGCTTCCTCGGCAGCCGAGTCACCCCCTCCAATTACAGCCAGCTCCACACCGTGGAAAATTGGAGCCGCACCATCACAGATGGCACAAGCTGAAATCCCTCGGCTCCAGAACTCCCCTTCACAAGGGAGCCCTAAGCGTCTTGCTGTGGCCCCCGTCGCAATAACGAGACTGTGAGTTCTAACTTCCCGTTCTGAGGAACGAACAATAAAAGGACGCTGGCTCAGATCGACAAAGGTAACATCTTCGGTGTAGCACTCTGTTCCCCAGCGTTGAGCCTGTGCTTTCATCTGTTCCATTAGCTGCGGTCCCGTAATGCCTTCGGGAAAACCAGGGAAATTTTCCACTTCTGTCGTGGTCATTAGCTGACCGCCAGGAATTCCGCCAGATTGAAACCCTTCAAACAGAACAGGCTTCAGGTTTGCCCGCGCGCCGTAGATGGCAGCCGTATAGCCAGCAGGGCCAGAACCGATGATTACTAGATTTTCTACAGTGGCATTGGGCATAATTATACAAACTCATAACGACTACGCTTAATCATTAGTATAACGATTTTTCGCCTCAGGGAGTAGAGCAGACGTGAACTTCACAGTGACAACTCAAGCAGATCAGCTAATTTAGTCTACTGGTGATTTCTCTAGAGCGACAGAAGGGCATCCTTGGAGTAGAGTGTCCACTTTGATAGGCTCAATTCTTATATCCTCTACAATAACCAGACTAGGAGATAGCCGTAATGGATGAAAATACATTGGAAGTATTAGAAAAAATTCGTAAACAATTTGATAGCGGTCCCTATCCTCGACAACCCCTAGAAGCCTCTCCCAAAGATGATGCTGGTTTTCTCTACATTCATAATTTGGTTACTCCTTACTATGTAAGGAACAATAAATTTATCGAAACAGAAGGTAGAGTCATTTTAGATGCAGGATGCGGCAGTGGTTATAAATCTTTGGCACTTGCACTAGCCAATCCTGGAGCAAAAATTATTGGGATTGATTTATCAGAAGAATCAGTCAATTTAGCCAGAAAGCGTCTAGAATATCACGGATTTTTCAATACAGAATTTCAGGTTCTATTAATCGAAGAATTACCACAGTTAGGTATACAAGTTGATTATATTAATTGTGATGATGTTCTTTACTTATTGCCTGATCCCAAAATTGGCTTACAAGCTATGCAATCCGTGTTGAAGCCGGATGGAATTATCCGAGCTAATCTGCATAGTTTAATAGGGAGAGCGCATTATTTTCGGGCCCAAGAAGCCTTCAAGCTGATGGGCTTCATGGATGAGAACCCAGGAGAACTAGAAATTGAACTCGTTCAGCAAGTTATGAGAGTGCTAAAAGAGCAAGTTCTGCTTAAGAGACAAGCTTGGGGACCACAGATAGAGAATAATACACAGGCAATTTTAGCCAATTATCTACTTCAGGGTGATAAAGGGTCTACTATCCCAGAAATGTTTTCGCTCCTGAGAGCTGCAAATTTGGAATTCATCAGCATGGTGAATTGGCGGCAATGGAACTTGATGGATTTATTCAAAGACCCAGACGATTTACCTGTGTTTTTGGCCATGAGCTTACCAGAAACTTCTATTGAAGAGCAGCTACATCTATATGAACTCTTAAATCCTATCCACCGACTGTTGGATTTCTGGTGTGGACATCCCAACCAAGCTCAACCCTTTTTTCCTGTTGATGAATGGGCACTCTCAAACTGGCAAAAGGCTCAAGCCTACCTGCATCCGCAGTTGAACACATCAGCCATGAAAGAAGAACTCTTGCGGTGCATTACTCAGCTTCATCCGTTTGAACTCAGTAAACAGCTACCTATCGCAGGACAAACGAGCGTAGTAGATAGTATGGTCGCAGCGTGCATTTTGCTCCCTCTATTGGAGGGGGCCCAAACAGTAGCCTCTTTGGTAGAGCGATGGCAGAGACTACGACCTGTAAATCCTGTCACCTCAGAGCCGACAACACAGGAGGAGGCTTTTGAAATTATCACGCAAGCCCTATCTGGTTTAGAAGCCTTTGGCTATGTGCTTCTGGAATGTCACCTCTAAATTCCTGGCATTGCCGTCAAGAAAAATTTTTCATTGAGGTGATAGGAAAAGCCAAGGGACTGGGTAAGCTACATCCAGGTTGATAAATCAAGCATTACAGACCTCAAGGAGAGAAAGATTTATGAAGCCGGAATTTCAAGCTAAGTTCCTGCAACACTTGAGCAAGAAGAGAAAACAGGAAGAGGGCTTCACCCTGATTGAACTACTGGTCGTCATCATCATTATTGGGATTCTGGCGGCTATTGCTTTACCTTCATTGCTTGGTCAAGTCGCTAAAGCTAAGCAAGCAGAAGCGAAAAACAATATGGGAGCCACTAACCGGGCGCAACAGGCTTACTACCTAGAATGGCAATGTTTTACGACATCGCTGACGGACTTGGGTGTCGGTATTAGAACTGAAACTGAAAATTACGCCTACACCATCCAAGGACAAGGGGCTGCTACCTGTCCATCGACCATAACGACCAAAGGAGTAGCTAGAAAGCCAGCGCTTAGAAGCTATGCAGGGATAGTCGGTACGATTCCTGGCAACGCGGAAACGAGCGAACCCCTGACTGTCGCTATCGCTTGCGAATCGATTAAACCCACTACAACTGCAGAACCCGCAGCGGCTGCTCCAGATGGCACCACAAGTTGCACACAAATTGGAATGAAGGATTTGGCGGCAGCAAAGGGCGGTGGCTAAGGAACAGGCCAGGTTTTGGCATAGGTATTTCTAGCCAGTGGGGGCTAAACGTTTTGCAAAAAGTGGGTAGTTTCAGTAACAACTACTCACTTTGTTTTGTTGGGAGCTTTTTTCATGACCGCTCAATCTTCAACCAAAACTCTAGAGCAATGGCAGGAGCAAGGTTATCAGTTCCTGTTGCGAGGAAAATACAATCAGGCGTCGGCATTATATGAACAGGCAATTACCGCTGAGCCTGAAGTTAAATCTCACTATTGGTATCTAGGGCTAGTGTTGCTGTTGCAAGGGCAAGAGACAGAAGCACAAACAACTTGGCTCATGGCGATCATGGAGGGTGAACCGAGTCAAGTTGATGAGTGGACAGAGGAACTCAAGCAAGTACTGCAAAGTGAAGCCACTCGCCGAGAAGATTTGGGAGAAAATGCAGTAGCTGAGGCAATTCGGAAGCATATTAGAGAGCTGGATTCTACAAATATTGATAATTCATTACATCTAGCTCAACTGGCAATCAAGCAGAAAACCTATATCGGTGATGAACTTAACGATTTAGGCATCATTGAACTCCTCCAATCTGAACCATTAGTAAAAGTGGACTTGGAGCTATTGCTTGATGTGTTGCAGAATGTGCTATGTTATGCCCCTTGGCACACATCCTCGTTGAAATTGGCAGAAGCTTGTCTGCCCTATATCCACTCAGAAAAAATTCGTAGCGTGTTCTTGAATACCTTGTTAATAGCAGGGGTAGACATTGCTTATGCTCAAAAGCAGCCAGGAGTAGCGGCACAATTCCTTGAACTGGGTTTACGTTTAGATGCCAAAAATACGGAGTTCTTACGCCACTTAGCAACTTGCTATCAAAACTCTGAACGATATGAACAGGGTATCGAAACAGCTAAACTCTTATATTCTTTTTCAGAATCACTGCCTGATAAAGCGACGGCTAATCATGTAATTCTTCGGGGATTAATGAGTGCTGGTGGGCATTGGCAAGAAGCGGATGCAGCCTGCCAACAGCAAAATGCACTCCTGACATCCCTGGTTGAGGAAAAACCAATTCCGCTTGATTCACTGACCATTTCACGGCTACTGAATTCCAATTTCTTTGTCCCGTATTTTCGGGACGAGCCTAGAGAGTTTAGACAACTACAAAATCAATTAGCGGAATTTTGCCAAGCGAATACGGAAATTCAAGCCAAGGAAAAAGTTGAGAAATATCGTCAACGGCATTTAGATCGTCAGGGACGAGGCATTACTCAGAAACCTCTTAAAATTGGCTATCTATCTTACTGTTTAAGGCAGCATTCGGTGGGTTGGTTAGCTAGATGGTTATTTCGGCATCATGACCGCGATCGCTTTCAGATTTATGCTTATTTTGTAGCCTGTAATCCTGTTTATGACCCTTTACACGAATGGTATCTGAGCCAAGTTAATCAAGCCTACAATTTAAGCAGTAAAGAAGAAATTGCTGAGCAAATTTTTCAAGACGAAATCGATATCCTTATCGATTTGGATAGCCTCACCCTTGATGTCAGCTATCAGGTTGTCGCTCTAAAACCAGCCCCAATTCAAGTCACTTGGTTGGGTTGGGATGCATCGGGCATCCCCGCAGTTGATTACTTTATTGCCGATCCCTACGTTTTGCCAGACTCGGCTCAAGAGTATTACAGTGAAAAAATCTGGCGCTTACCCCAAACCTATATCGCTGTAGATGGGTTTGAAGTGGATGTGCCCACACTGCGCCGCGAAGAACTGAATATTGAGAGTGATGCGGTAGTATATCTCAGTGCCCAACGGGGATTTAAGCGCAATCCTGAGACAGCACGACTGCAAATGAAGATTCTTAAGGAAGTACCCAATAGCTACTTTTTAATCAAAGGAGGAGCTGACGAAGCATCGATTAAAAGCTTATTTACCCAACTAGCGGACGAAGAAGGAGTGGACGGCAATCGTCTGCGTTTCCTAAAGGGGGATCTGACAGAATCAATTCACCGAGCTAATTTGGGGATTGCGGATGTTGTTTTAGACACCTATCCCTACAATGGAGCAACCACAACGCTCGAAACGCTCTGGATGTGCATTCCCTTGGTGACACGAGTAGGTGAACAATTCGCCGCCCGTAATAGCTACACGATGATGATCAATGCTGGCATTACAGAAGGCATTGCCTGGACAGATGAAGAGTATATCCAGTGGGGTGTGCGATTGGGGAAAGATGAAGCACTGCGGCAAACAATCTCGTGGAAACTGCGGCAATCTAGGAAAACTGCCCCATTGTGGAATGGTAAGCAGTTTACTCGTGAGATGGAAAAGGCATACGAACAGATGTGGCAGAGGTACGCCGAGACTTCTAAGTGAGAGAGGGAGTAATTGACCAACCCGTTCAAGAAGATAATGTGCAATGAGCCTCACAACATTTGAATTTATCTCTATAGATAAATATTGTTCAGAAGTCTCAAGTTTATCTGAAGTATTACTGCCTGAAAATCGCAACGTTATCTGCTATGTCTACAAGGGGGAAGTATCTGATATAATACCTCTTCCCAGCTTTTATCCAGATAGTTCTCATATCTGTCTACCTAGACTTCGTGTGTTATCTGACAATGTCTTTTTAGCTTCTCTGGAAAATGTAAACATACAAAATCATACATTCTTAATTCTTATAGAGGAGCATCTAGCCTTAGGTAACAGCTATCATAGCCCATTTGAGGCTCAGCCTTTATATATCTCTACAGATGCTACTATAACTTTAAATAATAAAACTGAAAATCTACCGTTGAAGCTATACGAACACAGTCCTCCAGATATATCTATTAGCGATCCCTGTCTGTTGCTAGCCAGCTTCAATCATGAAAATTATTTTCACTGGATTTTTGAGGCAATATCTAGGCTGTGGTGCTTTGATTTGATTCCAGAATTATTAAATATTCCCATTATAATTCCTGGACAACTCAACTCATTCCAGCAGGAAATATTAGATGCGCTTGGTTTATCAAAGTATAAACTTATTCCCTTTCAGGGGAATATGTTAAACGTGAAAAAATTATATTTTCCCTCATTCTTAGCACCGCGTGGATATTCAAAGAGGCAGATTGACTATGTGAGTGAGAAGCTTTCTAAGGCTTTCGGTATTAATCGATGTCTCCATCCAACCCGTAGGTATTATGTGTCGCGTCGTGGAGCTAGTAAGAGACGAATTCTTAATGAGGAAGATGTAATAAAATATCTGCAACAATACGACTTTGAAGTTATCTGTCCTAATGAAATGTCGGTTAAGCAGCAGATTGAAGCATTTTCTGCTGCTGAGATTGTTGTAGCACCCCATGGTGCTGCAAACACAAATATGATATTCGCTCCAGAAAACGCCGCTCTAATTGAGCTCTTGCCGAAATCACATACTGAGCAGTTGTTCTGGTGGATAACAAGTTTGAATAAACAGCTATATGGTCGAATAATTTGTAATGATGACCCCGTAACAAAAGATATGGTGGTTGATATAGAGAAGCTAGCCGTGATTATAGAGTAAGTCTAGAGCTGTAGCTACTCCTGCAAATACTCAGGTTTGGAGAAGGCTATCAAGTTGTTCAACTGGGATTGTTTCTAATTGATGAGTGCAGGGTGCCTCTTGATTGTCATAGTTCAAAATAATTCGCGCCTTGAGGTGGGGCAAAAGAGCTTCCCACTGGCTTGTCTCCAACGTTTTAACTAGGGAGATTTTCAGATCTTCAACATTCAAATCGTCTTGGATGAGAAGATTCATGGCAACACCAGATAAGAGCAGATTCGCATCACCGTCAGAAATACCATGGGTATATATTAGTAGGGCAATCTTACTCTGAGCAGGGTGGTTGGCGATCGCTTTGATGACTCGCTGCAATTCCCAAGCTATAGAGTCTTCGTCCTGAGACCAATCAGGAAAAATTATCAAGTTAATCTCACTGAGCGGAATGGGTAGTACAGGTGTCAGTGAATCATTCTTCCTTTGTAAGCCTCTATCTTCCGGTGCAGGCTTCCCCTTAATCGTCTCCAGAAATCTCCTCGCTGTCGGAACCGGACTATAGTTCTCAATCGCCCATTGGCGTCCTGCCTGTGAAATGCGTTCTAAAATGCCTGGCTCAGTAGCAATGCGGTGGACGGTATCCTCCATATTGTCTAAATCAATACCAATGTAGTGCTGCCAGTTTTTCGGCATCACCGGCAGTAGAGCACCGTATTTCCCTAAATCGACGTGAAACATCACGCAACCTGCTGCCAATGACTCCCAAAAGCGCCAGCTATCCCACCACTCCAAGTACGAAGGGTGGCCGTCTGTCTCTGGAACCACATATCCCCCAAAAGCCGCACAAGCTGCCGTTGCTTTCAAGCGTTGGTAGTAATTCGGGTGATGGCGTTGAACCGTTTGCCGCCACTGTAAAGCGTGATACGGATGTGAGGGGGGTTGATTAAATTGGTCGATAGTCTTGTCAATGGATAAAATGGGCTCGAGCCGGGAACAGAACTGGTCACTAAACACTTGCCTCAGGGAATGTTCTACCCTCAACTGCGTCGGGTTAATTCTTACCATACCCGGAAGCTGTGGAGGCTCGATATCTTCAAAGAAGATCAGTGTTACTGTCTCTTGGGTAATTCTAAAATTCGCCAGCAAGTTAAGGTTTCTGTCCTGAAACCTTGGCAGATTGTTAGTTTCCTTGAGGATGCGATTCGATAGTCCAAAGACCCAAGGAACAAAGTTAGGCGGATATTTGGTCTGACTATTGAGATGGGTTCTAAAGATGAAGTCAAAATTCCGAGCAGCGGGATACCAAGCCGGTGTAAGCGGTCCATCCATATCATCTAAATAGACCGTGAGATAGTTTCGCCCAGAATGAAACAAATTTTCTGGCAGCGAGTGCAGGTGTGTCACCCATCCTTTTTCTACCACCACAATATCGCAATCATCAGGGGTCACACTGGGGTCATGACGAAACAGATAGTCTTCTTGCTCGGCGTCAATCTGGAAATAATTAACATTTGAGTAAAAGGGAACGTTTAGTTGCTTGAGTCCTTCCGCCAGACAAATACTTAAATGCTGGTATTCATTAGGAAGGCAATAAAAGAATACCTGACCCTCAAAGTAAGATTCATCAAGAGGTTGAGTGTTGGCAGTGTTCATCGTTCAAGCAATGTAAATCTGGCTCAATCCTACCGAAACGAGCGTCTCTCATAGAGACTATCGAGTTCATGACTGGGCAGATTTGCCATTTGAGCTAGAGCGATCGCTTCTTGATTTTCATGCTCTAAAAGAATTCGTCCTTGGAGGTGAGGCACAAGTGCTTCCCACTGAATTGTCTCCAATTTTTCCACCAGAGAAATTTCAAGTTGTTCAACATCCAAATCCTCTTCCATGAGCAGATTCATCGCAACAGCCGATAAGAATAGATTTGCATCCTCCTCTGAAATGCCGTTGGTGTATATCAGTAGCGTGATCTTACTTTGATCGGGATGGTTGATGAGCGCTTTGATTACCTGGGTTAGCTCCTGCGTGAGGATATCTTCTGATACACTCCAATTTGGGAAAATAATGTAGTTGATTTCTCTTAACCGGAGGGAGTCAATTAGAGCAGTGGATTGTTCGGTGGCTGCTTCTAGACGTTGTAACATCTTTTGTGCAGGGGCAAAATCTGGCACGGCTTGCAAAACCAAAGCTAAAGCTTCGCGTGCGGATAAAATCCCCTTGACTCTCTCCAATATTTGTGCTATGTACCAGGAGACACGCCAATGGTTACAGCCAAGATTAATAGCGGTCGTGAATTCTGCGATCGCCTCGGCAGGTTGTCCCCGTTGGTGTTTGACCAATCCCGACCATAACCGTAAGTAACCATCATCTGGGTAGTAGCCTTGGTATTGAAAAAGTCCGCCCTCGCCCATAGTAAGCAAGGTTGACGAGGCGGCAATTTCGTGTTCAGCGACAGAAAGTTCGTCAATATCTAGTGAAGTCAGACTGACTGTAAATTGGGGGGCTGTATCCCCCAACGATTGAATAAAAGCTTGGGCACCCGCAAGTGGTTCAGGTTCTCCCATCAAATCCTGTAAAGTAACAGGCTGATCAAGTAGACTGACGCTACTGAGCATTCCCCATTCTCTCTCTCGCTTGGGCAATTTCATGAGGCGATCGTAAATTGGATTAAGCTGCTTGGCAGCATTTTTCGCCCCAAAAATCTGTTTAGCATACTCTCTAGCGTTGTGGCCCAGCCTAGCTCGTTCTTCAGGATGATGATACAGGTATTCGATCGCTTGTTTGTACTCCAACTCGCTATGAACAATCAAACCTGTATAGCTATCAATCACCAGCCGTTTTACGCCACCGTAGGGGAAAACCACGGGTGGGACTCCGGCGTACATTACCTCCTGTAAATTCAACTCAGAAGCCGCATAAGTATCTTCACATAAGGGGTAGCCGTAAACATCTAAGAGTCCAATGACTGGCTTGATATCTTCGACATAACCATGAAAGTCAAATCGCTCCGCTACGCCGAGTTGCTGGGCTTGCTGGTTTAAATAGTCATTGATGCCGCCCCCGCATACGATAAACCGCACATTAGGGATGTCAATCTGTGCGCTCATCCGTACATAATTGGGGTGCATTTTGGAAAAGCTAATATGACCGATGTAGCCAACATTAAAGGTATTGTGGGCTCTTGGCTGTACATCAGAAACTCGCTCAAAGTCTGCTGCCCCATAAACCATGCCAGTTTTTTTCACTCTCACCTCGGCTGGCAGATTCTGAAATACCCGATGTTCGTAGGTATAAGGGCTACAGGCTAAGGCGAAATCTGAGAAATCAACCAACTCTGGAGTCAGGATTTGCGGCGGCTTGTCACCCGCGATATGAAACCAAATCAGCAGGCGCATTGCCGGAAGTGGCGATCGCAGAAACTCGTACATCTGGGGATTGTTCCAAAAATGGAGATGTACAATATCGGCGTTTTCGATCTCGCTGAGTAAAGTCTCTCGCTCTGGCGTATTGACCACACTCAATCCGGCTTCCTTCGCCAATTCTATTGCTGTAGGACTAGCAGGAGCGAGAGAAACAATACGGTGATGGAAACGACCGAGTTGGAATGAGTTCTTTGCCGTTGCGATCAATGCTCGGCCCGATCCGCCACTGTAGAACCCTTGAATGATGTGGAGGATTTTGATAGATTGTGTCATTCGTTAGGTTCAGCTTTGAGGTTTGCGATACGCCCGAATAGTGGAAAATACACCCGGAATAATGGGTAGATGGGCTTGAGTTTGAGTGGGATCAGTTGGGTACAACAAGGGAAGATTTAAGACTTCACAACCATAAGTATTTTCCATTAATTCCTGACAAGCTTGCCTGATGCCTGGTTCGTTCCCGGCATGGTGGTACATTATCGCGTCCCGATTTTCATCATTAAGCGGCGGCAAATAATCGTGAAACATCATAATGCCTCCCGGTGCAAGTAGGGGGAAATAGTTCAAAATATCTTGCCGCACACCTTCGTAGGTATGGTCGCCATCCACAAAGATAAATGGGGGTAGCTCCCCGTCTTGCTCAAATATCTGCTGCAATTGAGGTGCGGCTTGATCAGAGAACATCTTCAGGTGCGTTACGTCATCTTGAATATGTTTGAGAACCTCATAAAACTGGGGATGT
This sequence comes from uncultured bacterium, assembly GCA_966675205.1. GTDB lineage: Bacteria > Cyanobacteriota > Cyanobacteriia > Cyanobacteriales > Coleofasciculaceae > JBFLZA01. Next base: position 4,378 of record CBKWLJ010000037.1, on the reverse strand, counting down.
CCTCCTGGTTCTACAGCAAATCCCTGTAACTGAGAGGTAGTTCTCTTTAAAGCTTTACAGGTTAAAAATAGGGAACTCCCAGCAAAAGATCCAATCTCCACAAACCGTAAAGGAGACGAAGTTTCTGGCAGCAGTTCGCGAAGTGCATAGTAGAGTTGGAAGCGTTCGTTCGGGGACATTTGACTTTGAATGGCAGAAGCTACCGGGTCATCCTCAGCAAACTCAGCCACTAATATCAGCTCTAAGTCTGGATTTATAGGAAACTGGTTAGGGCAGGAAAGCCAGACACCGGTTCCATCAATAGGGTTGATATCAAACTCAATCTGGCGTGAGGCTTCAAACTCGTGGATAGCTTGACGACAGCCTTCCCAGTGACCATAGTCATCCACCTGGATAAAACCGTCATTCACCACTCGGTCGTATAAGTTATCCAGAATGGCTTTGGTCGATTCATACCAGTCGCCATCCATGTGCAAGAGGGCAATCATTCCCACAAAATTACGCATTTCCGGTAAGCTATCTTGAAAATAACCTTTGACGGTTCGCACAATGTCCGAAACTCCTAGCTTGGAGCAGATTTCACGGACACTTGCTTCCGGAGCAGCGCAGGTACCGGTTCCCCAACCTGTTGCGTCAGCTAAGATACCATTGTGTTTATCTTGTTCGGTTGGGGTTGGCATCCCTTCAAAAGAATCAAAGGCGTACAGCCAACGCGGTTGCTTGGTGTAGCGTTTAATAATAGCTGCCATCAAGGCGGTTGAACCACCACCTGCAACACCGCACTCCACAATATTACCGGGAATATTTTCCTCACAAACTCCCTTTACTAGAGAGAACAGTGAATAGAGACGAGCCTCGCTCAACATAGTGTAGGGGCGGACAAGCCGTAGCAGTTCCTGAAATTCGGCATTATCAATTTGACTGGAAACGAATTGTGGGTATTGAGCCAAGAGTTGATTGAGGAGATGCTGAGCTTCGGTGTTATTCGGGAAATAGCGAAGTTCTTCGTGTAAAGATTGCAGGGCAGCACCCGGTTGATTCATCTCCATAAAACAAGTAGCCCGCAAATAATCAAGTCCTACTGTGGGCTGTTTTAAGGATTTAGCTTGGCTTAACAACCTGAACGCTCGGTCAAGTTTACTGGCATTCAGTGCTTGGGTTGCCTGTTGCATTAAATCCCCGACTGATCCCGGTCTAATTTCTTTGAGTAATAGCTGGGCTTTTTTGTGCCTTGGTGTAGTAGTTAATAAATCGTTTAGTGTCTCAACAGCCTTATTCGTATAACCCAATCGTGCCAGAGCAATGGCTTTGCCGTAATTGAGTCCGAGCATATCTGGATTGGCAGCGATGAGTTGCTCTAAAAGATTCAATGCCTCGGTGTTCCTGTTGGCGTTCAGATGGGTGAGCGCTTGCTGAAGCATTACATCTTTCGATAAAGTCTGAAAAGATGTTGCACTATTGTGAACCCTAAACATGGTTTTTTGTGTCAAATCATCCGCTTGAGTATTACGAATTATAAATGGGGGATGGTTGAGGGGGAAGCGCATCTCTTTAGCTGGAATATTTGCCAATGGACTTAACTCTTTAGTAAAAGTCGCTTCTCGTCCAAAACCAATATTAGATACTAAATTTACCTGGGGAAGGATACTTAAGCCATTATGAATCCAGCAGGAAAATGTCCAAGCCACATCCCAAGTATCAAAACCATCGTAGCTATTTTGAAAAATTGCAGACCAATCAGCAACTGCCTGAGAATCTTGCAAAATATCCCAAAGCAAATTACTGTCTAGTACTTTAGGCCAGATTTGCATCTCCACATCGTACAACCGCCATGCTCTTCGCCAACTTGCCCAACCCCATATATGGTTGTAGCGGGAGAAGTAATAGCTATATTCTGTAGGGTTAACTCTCCCCTGGAAATTATTCCCTGAAATCACCATGACTCGTTCGTCATGACGATATTTTTCTAGCAATTCTTCGCAGAAACGAAAGAATGTAGGATGGGGAAGACAGTCATCTTCTAAAATAATTGCCTCTTCAACTTGCTCAAAAACCCAATTTAACCCAGTAGAAACTCGCTTTCTACAACCTAAATTTGTTTCGGAGTAATTGGTTAAAACTTCACAATCCCAGTCAATTTGATTAATAATGGCTCGTGCTGCTGCACATTTCTCTGCTTCTCCAGGTTGATCTGTACGAGCGCCATCAGCAACTACAAGTAACTTTGGAGGCTTAACGTTGCGGATTGCTTCAAAGATTTTTTGGGTAGTATCAGGTCGCTTGAATATAATTAAGCACACAGGGGTTTTTAATTGCCATTCATCTCCCTTATTTTGCTCATTATTTACCTGAAAATCTAATGATTTTGTAGTAGATACTTTCGGTTTTTCAAAATTATTTTCATTTTTCCTGGCTGGAGAAGGATTAGTAATTTGAAAACATGATTTTCCTAAGCAAGATTGTTTCTGACTCGGCAGTTCTCCTTTCAACAAAAATTTATCATCTCTGAACAATATAGAAGTGCAATTTTTGTAAGTATAGGAAGGAACTAATCCATAAAAATCAATCCGCTTAAATCCTTGCTCAGATAAGTATTTTACTCCCTCGTCAAAGCTGCTGTTATCTGTATTGTCGAAAACAATTAATCCATCTTCTTTAAGAGCGTTCAAAGCCAGTTCGGCACACTTATTTCTGTTAATTCCATCAATAACGATAATATCGAATGATTTTTCTGGATACTTGAGAATTTGAGCAGCATAGCGATCTTCTTCTTCAACTAAATAGAGTTCAACGTTACTTGGCAGTTTTTTCTCTAAATAAGAAAACCACTTTAGGTCATTTTCTACAGAAACGATATGACAGACTCTTTCTGAAAACCAAAGAGTAGAATTGCCACTCCCAAACTCAAAGACTTGAAAAGTTTTATCTAATTTATTTTCTAGGAATTCTATAGCAGGATAAGTATACCAAGGTACAGGTTTTAATTCCTGATTAATAGGTTTATTAACTTTTAAAGAATTGAGCCATCCCGATGTTTCTAGATAATTTATGTCCTTAGGCAAATTTTGGCAGATTTCCTTCCAATCAGTAGATAAAATAATACTGTGAGCTATATTAATTGGGATGCCAAAGCGAATTAGTTCTGGATTACAAGAAATTGCTTTTTTGTAACAATTTATTGCTTCTCTATATTTTCCTTGATTAAAATACTCTGTTGCTCTCTCGATTTTAGTTACAGTTTCAGGATGTAATGCAGCTTTTTCTTCTGGTTCTGACGACCCCATTGTTTTTCTCTCAGCTTTTTCTTGGACATTGCAGGAAATCACACTGTCTGTTCCTTGAATCTCCGTTTCTAAGCTTTTTTCCAAGATTAATAAAATTCCATTATTAGCAAAATGATTTCTATCCGGATACAGCCTCTCTAGGCTTAATTGAGTTTCTTGGTTAATCGAGGCATTGAAAGTTAATTCAATTTTTATTTCTTTAAATGCGCTTTGGTTGATGAACTCTATATAATCTTCAGTAAAAAAACGATTGATGTGAGGAGAGTTATAGACGTAGTACACCATTAAATCAGCAGTTTCTTTGTCAGTAAACTGATACAGGTACTGACACAACTGTGCCGGTCTCATCAGCAGATGACCCCAAGGAGGAATTGGAGAGTTTCCAAAGTCAAAAGAGTTTCCTTGTTTGTCAATAATTTGTGGTAAATGATGGCCGTTAGGAGCTGACCAAATCGGTGAAAACATCGAGAAAAGTTGCCCTCCTGGCTTAAGGGCAAAAAACATTTTTTGGGGGGCGTTTTGGGCTAAAAGTATGCAGTTTTGAAGGTTTTACAGCCACGGCAATATTTTTTTTGACTTCAGCATCCATTTTTACGCCTAAATCATCCTGATGCACTATTCACTGCAACAGATATATTTTTAGAAAAATAAAATACTTTGCTGAAAATGACTAAAAATGCTGCACTTTTCCCTTAAACCACCGTTTTGAGGTATAAGGGTCAGTCTGAGACCCCTAATTACACGTTACTTTTTTGTTTCTAACATAAAAAGCTTTCATTTAAACTTGGTCCGGTCTCGATAGCTCGTACCGTTACGTATTTCGCGTCAAAAGAGTTTGCAAAATTTTGTCAAAAACGCCAAAGACGCGAACAGGGAATATGTGGTAGTCGAGGTGAAAGATCAGGGGGTGAAGTTAGGTTAGGTTACGTTTGGTTTGGTTAGATTTGTCACTGAGGTTTGTTTCAGCTCGTACTCGGAATAGTACCTTTCCCCAGAGAAGTTAGGTTAGGTTACGGTTGGTTTGGTTAGTTTTGCGAACTGGGTTGGTCGGCCTCTAACTCCGAATCGGAGTTCTCTCCAATCTGAGCACGAAG
>CBKWLJ010000036.1:0-33006 GCA_966675205.1 uncultured bacterium | reverse complement strand
AACCAGTAGCGATATTGCTGCTCGTTGGCAAGATGAAGTGTTTCGTCGCTTGCTGAAAGACGGCGATGGTAGAGTTGTCTTCTCTTTTGGTACCAATGACACGGCTCTCGAAAATGGTAGAACCCGTGTTGAATTAAACCAATCTATCGATAATGCTTACAAAATTCTTTCTCTAGCTCAACAATTTTTTCCCATTTTAATGGTAGGACTACCCCCGCTCGCTGAAGTTGAACAAAATTTTAGAAATGCTGAATTATCTCAACAATTTGCTTCAGTTTGCGACCAATTAAATATACCGTACTTGGATATTTTCCATCCTCTATCAACCTCAGAGGTTTGGCTCAATGAGGTAGCTGCCAATGATAATTATCACCCCGCTGTAAGGGGGTACTCCGAATTAGCGCAATGGGTACAAAATTGGTGGGCTTGGTTATCTTGGTTCAAATCTTAACAATGCCCAAGAACTCTCAATAGCGCAATTAAAAGAGGGTGGGCAATACCCACCCTACGGCAGAATAATTGACATAACTGGATTAACGGGTAAGTTAAACGAGCTCTCTTTGAGTCTCAATTGACAAAAACCACAGCTTGGCGATGGCTTGAGCGATAGTCTGTGAGTATAGAAGTAGGCATTTTTGCCTCACATTGAGTCAGTACGGCATCGACTTGAGCAATAGCCGCTTGAGTTGGTTTCTGACGCTTGTTGTCATCCTCCAAAACCTCTATGACTAATGATTTTTGTTTTGGAGTTAGCTTATCGAGCCACTGTTGCACCCATTCTTCTTGTAGGATATTTTTGGAAGCAGTAAGCATATTCGCCCTTAACTGAGAATTGTGCTACTTCCTCAGTTTATAAAAAAAATCTTAAAATTACTGTGAGTCTTATCACATCTTTATTAGCATCAGCCCTAAAAATTCACCACAGGCTTAAGTAAGGTGACTCGACGGCTATCAACTACCATGCTCCAGAAGCCGCGATCGCTTAACTGTCTCAATGTTGAGTTCGCCCTACCTTCATTGGTGGTATACATCGCTAATAAGTAGGGGCGTTTCCCAAAAGAAACCAATCCCACGTCATTGCCTAGGATTTGCCGCAGTTGAGCGGCTATTTCTGGCTGGTTGAGGAAATCAACCAACACTGCATACCCCTCACCTAGAGGTTGAGGGTTAAAAGCTGGAACATTGGTAGATGGCGCTGTTGCTACTGCGACTGTGGTAGGTTGCACCACATAAGCGGATAATCCCACAATCTCTTTGACATAGCGAACCCAATCATTGGCATCCTCAATCCGCCTGAAACCTCCAATTCGCGTTACTGTATCGTCTCGATATCGACAAACCGTAGAGCGAGTATTGGCAGGCAAACTTTGTTGTAGGTGTTGCTGAGTTTCTGGAGTAGGAGTGGGTACGAGCAAAAGGTACTCATTCTGCTGAGGCGGTTGGCAAGCAGAAGTAGGGGTTTGAGCCAGTGTCCTGTTAGCGACACCCAAAAAACCCGCTAGTGCAAGTAGAAGCGAACTGGCTTGGAGGAAAGCTGTATTTTTCACTGGCACAAAAAATAAAGGCTTGAGTGAGGTTATGGCATGGGAGAAATTAAGCTGCCCTTGCCTATGATTTGCACATTTTCCGGCGAGGAACTTGCGGGAAAAGAAAAAGGCGAAGAGTTAAATGGGTTGATTTTTCCCCTTTACCCTTCCCCTTGCTCCTTTGCTGACGATATATAAGAGTTAAGTCGGTAGGCACAAATCAAGGCAGGTATGTAAATAAATAGTAAGAGCATAAAACCCGATTCTCTTGGAGCCTTATGCTTTCTGCCCTTTGCCTTGCTTCAACGACAAAATATTAATGTCCACCTAGTTAGCACGACAGCTTATTTAGATCGACATTACCAAGCGAGTTAGACGCTCTGAGTAGCTTTTCATCACCGCGAGGGCAAACAAGGGGGTTTCTTGTACGACAAAAAGGAACCGTGGTTGATCGAGGAATGCTACTGTGCAGTCCGTCTTAGCAAAAGCAGTGTAGGTTCTTCTATGGACGCTAACAAGGGCTCCTACACCAAAAACTTCACCCGCTTTCAGCGTCTCTACAACCTTGCCATTTACCACTAAATCAACCTCTCCTTCTAGGATGCCGTACATAAAATCACCAGGCTGTCCTTCCTCAAACAGGGTTTGACCCGATAAAAAGGTTTTCGGATCGGGCTGTTTTTGGAAGATACTGACTGTATGAGCTGGATCTAGCATGGAAGTTTGAATCTTATAGATTTAGGTCTTGAATCGCGTCCGTTACAACGATCAGGCTGAGAGGATTTTTGCGATCGCAGCTATTCAAGAGACAGATGTCAAAGAGGCTAGAGGGTCGGGAATTTCTGCTGAGGGGGCTTGAAATTCTCCAGTTTTAACAAACTCTAAACGTAGCTTTAACCAGGTAATAAACTGAGAGTCAGTAGAGATGACCGCAGCTGAGGGTTGAGGGCATTCCTGCTTCACTTTTGCCATTTGAGGGGCTTCTAAGAAAGCAGGCTGCTTGATCAACCAAAAGTCAATTTCTTTTTCCTTTTCATGGTAATTGCGGGTACGCTCCCTGAGGACTTCCTCCAGGGGTTCTTCTTCTAAGAGAAAGTGTTGACTAGCCAAAACGTAGTAATAAGTTTTCATCTTTTTAATGTTGTTTGTTGTTAACTCCTGGCTTCCATTTAAGCATTAATGATTAGTAATTAGTCACTAATTAACTTTCAATCTTTCAATCGGCTAACCTTCAACCCTTCAACTGACTAATCTTCATAATTCTCCGCGCATAGCTTGCTTCATTTCTCTAACCGCCCGTTCCATCCCGACCATAACGGCACGAGCAATGATGCTATGACCAATATTGAGTTCTTCCATACCCTTGAGGCAAGCAACTGGGTAAACATTCCAGTAGGTTAGACCATGACCTGCATTCACTCGCAAGCCGGATGCGATCGCTTGTTCACATCCTTGGGCTAACACGTCTAGTTCTTGTTTTCGACTGAGCTCATCTGATGCCTCGGCGTAGCGCCCCGTATGCAATTCAATAAATTTGGTCTTCGTTTTAACGGCGGCATTGATTTGGGCAGGGTCAGCATCAATAAATAGGCTAACGGGAATGCCCGCATCTTGCAATTGGGTAACGACCTGACTCATGCGCTGTTGTTGGCCTGCGACATCTAGACCTCCTTCCGTTGTCACTTCTTCGCGCCTTTCGGGTACGAGAGTGACATAATCGGGTTTAATATCCAGTGCGATCGCTACCATTTCATCCGTAGCCGCCATTTCCAAGTTCAAGTGAGTCCGCACCGTTTGTCGCAGCACATAGACATCTCGGTACTGAATGTGACGCCGATCTTCTCGCAGATGCACGGTAATGCCATCAGCCCCAGCCAGTTCTGCCAACACGGCTGCTGCCACCGGGTCGGGTTCCACCGTTCGCCTTGCTTGCCGAATCGTGGCGACATGGTCAATATTGACGCCAAGTGTTAGCACTTACGTTCTTCTCCTGCACAGACCTGATTTTGTCTACAGCCCTTTATCTTATAACGAAACCTCTAGTGTTGTTGGACAAGTACTGATTCCAGCCGCCATGTCCCAACACGCTCAGCTTTCTTCTTGTTGATCAAATGCGCTATTCCCAGCTTTAGATCTTGTTTAATCACCCAAATATTAACGAATTCCCTTAGAACTGACATCTAGCATTAACTCTGCTTTGCGCTTAGCTTGAATATTTTTCAGATGCTTCTTCACCGTATTGAGGGAAATATACAGCTTAGCCGCAATTTCTTGACGAGTATAGTTAGCGCGACTCAGCAACCAAACCTCAGCTTCCCGAGGCGTTAGTTTATAGTGATTCACTTCTGAGATAGCTAGATTGTGAAGCGATTGAGAGCGATTTTCCAGGATTACCAATAAGCAAGGACGACTTAAAGCATTTAACGAGAGCCATTGAACTCGAATTCGCAGTGCTATTGATTGATGAGTTGAAATCTCAGACTCAACTAACGCTGCCTGTTTAGGATACGAACGAGAGCTTCCCAATAAAGTTTGGCAAACTGTCCAGATTTCTTTGGGGATTAAATGAGGATGGGATTCGTTAGGGGTAAGTTGAGTACAAATTTTTTGAGCTAAATCATTCGATTCAATGCACTCTCCTTGTTCAGTCAGAATCAAAATTCCATCGAGAAAGCTTTCTATGATGGATTTAAAAAAAGCTTTTTCTGATTTTAAGACAGCGGGGGCTGGTGTTGTTGATTTTTTAAAGAAAGTTTGTATTTTAGAATGTTGAGCAAGCATCATCAATCTTAAGTAACGTCAATTGAAAAACAGGTACTTTACACAGAACTAAAGATGTAGATGCACAGTAGGTAAAAATGCTGAAAAATGTGTGTTTTTTCTATTGATTGGCGACGTAGCTATATTACTTATCACCCTACGATTCGCGATTTATGCAAAGAGCGTGGTGATTGTAAGCTTGAATTAGCGATCGCTCTTTTTGTTCCTTTTGATTGAGCGATAGAGGGTTATTTCGCACGAGTTCCTGCTCCACTACGATTATCAGGAGCATCATCAACAGGGGGTGATGAAGTAGAGTTCTTGTATAAAGTCGGAAGTGAACAAGGCTGTACAAAACTATTGTTGAATACTGCTGTTTCTACAAACTGAAAAGCTTGAACAGCAATTGCAGGCGGGCTTAACCCTGAAGTTAAGATAATGGTGGTGGGGATAAAAAACTTAATGTTCATAGGAGACTCCTCGGTGGTGTTGAATTAAGAATATTTGAGGGAATTTTCCTTAAGCGATGCCTCTGTGAGGGAGGCTAGAAGACTTTTAAAGTTGCAGGTAAGGAGCTAGGGGAAGTTACTAAACTTAGGGGATTCCCTCAACTTTGTGGCAGGAATGGGGAATGGGGAGAGTTCATTGTGGGTTGCACCTGTTGCTTTGGTTTTTGGGCTTAGCTTGTTACAGCTTCATCAAACCCAATGCCTGCTTGAGATGCGGATGGAGAAAGGCTGGAGATTGCTTGACTTATGCTTGACTTGTGTTCTGATGTACCAGAACAAGGTAGGCGTAGTGAGTCGTTGTTCTACATCTAGTCTGGACAATCGCTATTGTTAAAGCTCTTGTAAGATTTTGTCCGTCCCAGCGATGCAAGTGAAATGTAATATAGGTCACCAACTCCCAACTCAAGCAGAGAAGCTAGCAGAAAGTAGAGCTATGAGCAGAGCTAATCCGGCATTTGGACGAGAGTGAGTTTTGAGCATACATACATCCAAAGACACTGACTTGTTGATATGGCGTTTACAGTAAGAAATTGGATGTAGAAGATGAGTAAAGGGTGTGTCACTTTTACGAGTTGTCAGCTCTTGTAGCGTCTGGCTGTAACTCAGAATATTTGTTTTCAGGCTTGCTGGCAACTCAATGCAGGAGAGCGTCCAAGTTTCTTTTTGTGCCGATTTCGCTTTATGAACACTACAGTTTGACACCCAGAATTAAGTGTGATAGCTAGAGTAGGGAAAGTGAGTAAATGGCTGAGCAATCTCAACAATAATTCGTAATTATGAATTCGTAATTCGTAATTAAAAGGCTCCCTTAGAGTCCCTGACAACGCACGTCGCTTTAGGAGCAGTCGGAGTCTCTCATCCCCGTTTGGCGAAGCGAGCCGTAGCGTCTGTCAATTACGAATTACGAATTACGTAGCTTGCTTCTCGCGGGAGCGAGTACTACGAATTTTTAATTCAGCCGAACGCTACAAATCTGTCTCAATTTCAACTAATTTCGTTCTTGACGACAAACCCAATTTAATTCGGATTTGAGACTTGGGTACATCAAATTGTTTTGCTAATACCTCAATTAACTCTTTATTCGCCTTCCCATCCACAGGCGGAGATTTGAGATGTACAGTTAAAATTCCATCAATCGATTCTTCTATAGCTTGCTTTTTAGAATTAGGTTTAACTTTAACTTGCTTTTGCATTCTGCTCGAACTTGAGTTTCTCTAGTTCCTTTTGTTGCCCAAGCAGTAGAGGGTTGAGCATTTGTCTGGACTCAAATTGCTTTTCCTCTACTCCTTTATTCCCCATTCCCTATTCTAAAAACTAATTAACCTAAGCATAAAAATAAAGGAATAGGGAAAGATAACTTCTCATTTTTAGTGGCAAACTTTAAGTCCATCGTTTCTAACTGGTAAGTTTGCCGCGACATAGAATAATACACAACATCGTTGTCGTAGTAGTAAGCCTCCTTTTCGTATTTCATGCCGATTTTTTCCATCACCCGACGTGAGGCGATGTTTTCAGGTTTAGCGATCGCAACGACTCGATTGAGCTGAGCAACCTCAAACCCATACCTGAGAGCGGCCCAAGCGGCTTCCGTAGCTAAACCCATCCCCCAATAGGGTTTCAACAGCAAATATCCGATTTGAACTTCGGATGTATTTTCGAGGAATTTAAATCCACAATGACCAATTAGCTGTTGATTCTGCTTACAAACGACAGCCCACACGCCAAAATGGTGCTTTTGCCAATTGGCTGTAAAAGCATCAATCACCGCCCTAGTTTGTTCCCAGAGAAGCGGCTTTTCATTCGACATATATTTAAACAAATCGGGTTGGCTGTAGATGCGATACAGATCCTCTGTATCATCGGGAGTAAATTGCCGAAGTAGCAATCGCGGTGTTTCTAAGTCACGCGCAGCAAAGCGCCTGAGTTGCAGGCGAACTGCCTCAATCTCACGCATGATGATAATGTGATCTCCTAAACTAGATTATTAAAGCTTGTGCTTTTTTTTGAATTTTTTGATTATTTTGTTACAGAAATTACGACTCAGGGTTAAATGACGCAGTTATCACCGCTCTCGCAGACGAATCTAAATCAGCGTCCCCGCGAGAACGATTGGCGGCTTTTTTTGCGGCTAGTCCCTTATGCTCGCCGCACAGGACGCCTGCTATTTGTTTCCATGGGTTTGTTGCTGCCTTTGTCTATTGCCAGTGCAGTACAACCTCTGATTATTGGACAAGCGATTTCCTTAATTCGTTCTGAAGATGAAACTTGGTCGTTTCTCAAAGAGCGATCGCTTTCTGAAGGATTAAACATCCTCATCGCCCTACTCCTTTTCACTATTGTCATCCGACTGGTGTTTGTCGCGATTCAAGGATTTTTGGTAGTGAAGCTAGGGCAGCAAATGACTGCCTGGATTCGTGAAGACCTCTTTGACCACGTGACCTCCTTGGCTGTGCGCTTTTTTGACCGCACCCCCGTTGGACGGTTAATTACCCGCCTCACCAGCGATGTAGAAGCCCTCGGTGATGTTTTTTCTACAGGTGCTATTGGGATTATCGGAGACGTACTCTCCATATTGGTGATTGCCATTACCATGTTCTTCTTGCAATGGCAGCTAGCGTTAATGCTAGTGCTAATGCTCTTACCCGTTACTGCTCTGATTATTTACTTCCAGCAGCAGTATCGCAAAGCCAACTACAAAGCTAGGGAAGAACTTTCGGCGCTCAACTCAATGCTGCAAGAAAATATTAGTGGCATTAATATTGTGCAGCTTTTCCGCCGTGAGCCTTTCAATAATGAGATGTTTCGCGAGGTCAATAACCGCTACATCAAAGAAGTAGATAAAACTATCTTCCATGATTCAGCCGTGTCAGCAACCCTAGAGTGGATTAGCTTTGTTGCAATAGCAGGGGTGTTGTGGTTGGGAGGTTGGCTTGTTCTGGGGAAGGATTTAAGTTTTGGCGCATTGTCAGCCTTTATCCTCTACGCACAGCGACTGTTCGATCCCTTGCGTCGATTTGCTGAAAAATTCACCATGCTGCAAGCCGGATTTACAGCCGTTGAACGCATTAGTGACATTATGAACGAGCCGATTGAAATCCGCGACCCTGAACAGTTGAATGTTAAAAGGTTACAAGTTGCAAGTTCCAACCCCAACCTACCCTTCGGGAACGGCTTGGCTGAACAACTTGCAACCTTATCCGGGGAAATTCGCTTTGAAAACGTCTGGTTTGCCTACAAACAAGACGAATTTGTACTCAAAAATTTAGACTTTACAATTCATCCCGGAGAAAAAGTTGCCTTAGTTGGCCCAACTGGTGCCGGAAAAAGTTCGATTATTCGCTTGTTGTGTCGCCTCTATGAACCCACACAAGGACGAATTCTGATTGATGGGATTGATATTCGCGACATATCCCAAGCTGAACTGCGGCGCTACATCGGTGTCATTCTTCAGGAAGGATTCCTCTTTGCTGGAGATGTGAAAAGCAATATTACTTTAGGAGAAACTTACTCCCTAGAAGAAATTCAAACAGCCGCTAGGGTGACTAATGTGGCAGAGTTCATTGAACAACTTCCCGAAGGCTACGATACCCACTTACGAGAGCGAGGAACTAACCTTTCTGGTGGCCAAAAGCAACTCTTAGCCTTTGCTCGTGCTGCCATTCGTGACCCTAGTATCTTAGTACTGGATGAGGCGACAGCAAGTTTGGATGTTGGTACTGAAGCGTTGATTCAACAAGCTTTGGAGCGATTGCTAGAAAAACGCACTGCAATTATTATTGCTCACCGCCTATCCACCATTCGCAATGTAGATCGGATTTTGGTACTCAAGCGAGGTGAGTTGATCGAATCTGGCTCTCATGAGGAACTGTTGCAGGAAAATGGGTTGTATGCGAGTTTGTACAAGCTGCAAATGTTGGGGAGTTGAGAGTGAGTAACTATTCGGCAAGCATACAGTAGGAGCACAGGCTTTGTCCGTGCCCCTACAACAATCCCATTGTTTCAGGCTCATATCCAGATGAGTGAACGTCAACAAGTGTAGAGAGAAAAAATTGACAAATCCCAAGAAGTATGCATCGAAAGTTCAAGAATTTCACTGGTAGTCATGCAGCGATCGCATTATTCGCCCTAGTCACGGCTTGTTCTTCCACGCCGCCCACTCCAACTACATCTGAAGCTACACCTGCTGCTACTCAGAGTGCAAACCCCCCTTCATCACAGAAGGCAGCATTAAAACCGTCAGGAGTATCTAGGGCAAAAACGACGCATAAAATTGGGGAAGTCATTCCAGTAAACGAGAAAAACTCCAGTTTAGAATTAACCGTGAACGGCATCCGCGAACACCAAGGACAAGGAGTGATTCAACCCAATCGCGGGAATAAGTGGATTGTCGTATCCACCACAATTACTAACAAGGGGACTGAACCCAAAACTTTATCTATTGTCTCCTTTGAAGTCGTTGATAATAAAAATAAACCCTATGAGGTCGCTTTACTCGCATCAGCTTTAGAAGATGTTAAAAGCCCTTCTGGAGAAATTCAACCCGGTGAAGAGCGACGGGGGGAGGTCACATTTGAAGTGCCTGAAGGTGCAAAAGGACTCAAACTCCTATTTCAACCTAACATCAATGAATGTGATACAACCGTTGCCAAAAAGGCATCGGAAAAGCCCAATTGTGATCCAATTTTAGTCAACCTAGAATAACTCCCCGATCTGGTATGGGATTCCTTGAAAAATGAGATAGGACGGCTGAACTATCTTTAAATTTTTAACAGCCGAAGAGGGTAACTGCCATGAAAAACTTAGTTGTTGTGACATTGTTATTGGGAAGTTTTGCCACGGGATGCCAAAATAGCAATTTGGCTCAATCCGGAAGTACTTCTCCCAGCCTTCAGGCGATCGCTACTCCTACCTCAACAACAGCCCAAAAGCCACTGTCATCCAGCCAGTCTGAGGTTCAGCCGTCTGTTGCAGCAACAAGTCCAGTAGTCGCCTCTCCTCAAAATTTGTCTCAGACTCAGAAAAGCTGTCAAATTAGTGCCTTTGTCATCGATAAAGATCCAAAAGGGCTTAATGTGCGTTCTGGCCCTGGCACGAATTACAAGATTATTGGCAATTTACCTACCACCCAAGTGGGTGTGATTGTTGATCTGGCGGCATCCCAAGGCAAATGGGTGCAACTCACCAAAGCAGAAAGTCCGGAAAAAGTCGAATTTCAAGGAACAGGATGGGTTTCCTCTCAACTTTTAGGCACGAGTACTCGTGGTTATGGGACTGATGGGGTTTCTGTTTATTCAAGCGCTAATCCCCAAAGTTCAGTTATCGGTCGCATTCCACCCGAAACCGGGGTCAAGCTGTTAGGGTGTGATCAGGAATGGGCAATGGTGGAATATGAGGGCTTAAAAGGCTGGATTGAACCCGAAGCTCAGTGCCCTAATCCTTTAACAACTTGCCCCTAGTACAGCATGGCGAAAATAAGTGACAGTGAGCCGTTAACAACAGATTCAAAAGTACAAACCTTTTGACCTGTACCCTAGCGGCCATGCTAGGCAAACTGCCTCGGAGCCTTGTTTCTTGGAGCCTTCTTGCACTAGTGCATCAATTCATTAAAAATTCGTAGTACTCGCGTTGCGAGAAGCTTCGCAACGTCAATCGAACTCACGTTAAAAGACGAAGCTTGTAACCCAGTGGCTTGAATTTATAATTACGAATTACGAATTACGAATGATTTAGTCATCTATCTCCCTCCCTAGACTGGTGTAGAGCTAAGAAAACTTCTCTATTCTTAACCCTGAGCAAATGCTGTATTTTTAAGGGCAAGGGTTTGATATGGATGTACATATTTTTACTCAACAAGTCAAATCTCTTCAGAAACGCCTAGATCAGCTATACCAAACGACTACTGAGTGGGAGCAGCCAGTAACAGATGAAATGCTTCCTTCAGCCCTCAAAGAACTCGGCACTTCTTCAGAAGAACTACATGTCGCTGCCGAAGAACTATCACGGCAAATGGAGATAGTCGGCTATCTGCGCCATCAGCTCGAAGCGGAACGGCAGCGCTACTACGATTTATTCGAGTTCATGCCCGATGCTTACCTCATCACTGATGGAATGGGGAAAATTTTGGAAGCCAACCGTGCTGCTGCCGCACTGCTCAATATTGAACCGTCGAATCTACAGGGAAAATTACTCATTAACTTCATCCCTTTAGAAAATCGTTCTGTATTTCGTTCCCAACTCAGCCAAATACAGCAGCGAGACTGGGTGCAAAGTCATACCATCAGTCTGCAACCTCGCCATGAGGAAAGCCTAGATATAGCTGTCACCGTTGCTCCTGTTCGCAATTCATCCATGCAACTGCTGTCATTGCGTTGGATTTTGCGTGATATCACGGTTAAAACGCAGGTACAATCGGCGTTTTCGGGCGAACGCAGCGATCTCAGTGAGAACCGCGAAAAGCATCTATATTTTAAAGGAGATCTGATTCCCCTAGAACCGGAAAAGTTGTGGCTAGTCCGCCAGGGTTTGGTTAAGCTAAGTACAATCAATGAACGAGGAGATGAGGTACTAGTAGCCTTAGCAGGAAACTCGATGCCGTTTGGCTCTTGTTTGACTGACTTACCCACTTACCAAGCGATCGCACTGACACACAATGTTGAAGTCGTGAGTATTTCTTTAAGTGAAATTGCTACTTGCCCAAAGCTAGCTCAAGCTCTTTTCCCTCAAATTAGCCAAAGGCTACGGCAAACCGAATATCTTTTAGCCATTGCTGGAAGACGAAATGCACGAGAGCGTTTAGAGCACCTGTTACTGTTTTTAAAAGAAAAATTTGGTTATCAAAGTTTACAAGGCACCCATTTAACCATTCGACTCACTCATCAAGAACTTGCTGATGCCTGCTGTACCACCCGAGTCACCATTACTCGATTGTTAGGTAAGTTACAACAAAAAGGCATGATTGCCTTTGATTCCAAAAATCACATTCTTTTTCCCAATGTCTGGCAAGAAAAACACTGGAATGCAGGATAGACAGGATGAACTTCGTTCACCATCCACGTCATAAAAACCTTCTTCCCCCGTTCCCTATTCCCCGTTCCCCGTTCCCTGTTTTCAAAATAGATTTTGGCAAACTTGGCACGAAACTTTTTAAATTAGCTACAGTCAGAGTAGATTTGCACTCTACTTCCACCTGCATTCATGCGAATTTCTGCCCTGTTTCCTCGACGCAGAACAGTACTCAGTTGGCTGGCCGGAATGCTAGCTCTTTTGAGTAGTATTACTCTCAATAGCTGTAGAATTTCTCCTTTAACGACGGAAGCCGCTCAGGTTCCCCAGTTAGTTTATAGCGTACTCAGCGACCCCAAAACGTTCAATCTTGCCCTGAGCCAAGAATCCCCTAGCGTATTTGGTTTAATCTATGAGGGATTGTTAAATGAAAATGGCATTACCGGGGAATTAGAGCCAGCGTTGGCAGAGTCTTTGCCGGAAATCTCTGAAGACAAAAAGCGAATTGTCTTTACCCTGCGAGAGGGCTTGAAGTGGTCAGATGGTCAACCCTTAACGGTAGATGATGTAATTTTTACTTACAACCAAATTTACCTCAATGATCAGGTTCCTACCGATATTAGAGACATCCTTAGAATTGGCAAACAAGGTCTTCTCCCTAGTCTAAGAAAACTGGATGAGCGACGAGTGGAGTTTTCGGTTCCCGAACCGTTTGCTCCGTTTTTACGCTATGCGGGAGGATTGTCAATTTTACCCAAACATGCGTTACAAGAGAGTATACAAACGAAAGATTCTAAGGGAAATCTTAAGTTTTTATCCACTTGGGGAACCGATACAGACCCAAAAAAGATTGTGAGTAATGGGATGTATCAGTTGGAGCGGTATGAAACCAGCGAACGAGTTATATTTCGCCGCAACCCTTACTATTGGCGCAAGGATGTGGAAGGGAATCCTCAGCCTTATATTGAGCGCATTGTCTGGCAGATTGTAGAAAACACAGATACCGCATTTTTACAATTTCGCTCCAATGGTTTAGATACTATCTCTGTTACTCCCGACTATTTTTCCTTGATGAAGCAAGAGGAAAATCGTAAGAAATTTAAGATCTATAGCGGGGGCCCAGAAATGAGTACAACGTTTTTGGTGTTCAATCAAAACCAAGCTAGAAATTCAAAAAATCAACCCCTCATCGACCCGGTTAAATCCCGTTGGTTCAACACCCTGGAATTTCGGCAAGCCGTAGCTCATGCCATTGACCGGAAGAAAATGCTTAATAATCTTTATCGGGGATTGGGAGAAGAACAAAACTCACCCATTTACAAACAAAGCCCTTACTATTTATCGCCTGAAAAAGGTTTGAAGGTTTACGAATACAATCCAGAAAAAGCAAAAGAATTACTGCAACAAGTGGGCTTTACATATGATAGCAAAGGTCAACTTTTTGACTCAGAGGGAAATCGCGTTCGCTTTACCATGCTCACCAATTCAGGAAATAAACTACGGGAAGCGATCGGAGCTCAAATTAAACAAGACTTGGCAGTAATCGGGATTCAGGTTGATTTTAATGCCATCCAGTTTAATGTCATGCTGGACAAAGTTTATAAACAACGACAATGGGATAGTTACATTGGAAAAATTGGCGGCGGAGGGATTGAACCCAATGGTGGGGCGAATACTTGGTTAACCGAAGGCGGGTTACATTCGTTTAACCTTGCGGCTCAACCGGGAGACCCATCTCTGATAGGCTGGAAACCGAAAGATTGGGAGTTGAAAATTGAAGAACTCTATATTCAAGGTGCTAGCGAATTAGATGAGGTAAAGCGTAAGGAAATTTATGCAGAAAGCCAACGGATTACTCAAGAAAACTTACCCTTTATTTATCTCGTCAATCCCTACACAATGGATGCTGTGCGCGATCGTATTCAAGGTATCCAATACTCTGCACTAGGAGGCGCATTTTGGAATCTCTATGACCTCAAAGCGCTGATTCAGCCTAGTTAAGCCGAGAATCCCCCACTTACCTTACAGGTAGGGGAGGATATCCATGAGATAAATCTTAGGAACTAGACATAAAGAGGCTGAGCAACGGTCTGAGCAACAAAGTCACCGATATTCGCACCGATAGGTAGAGCATCGGTAAGGGTAGCTTCACGAACGTGAACCCCGCCATAAATGCGGCTAATTGCATCATCGTATGCTGCCTCATAAAAGCTGCCGTAGGTACGAGTAGGACTGCTCAGTTGTTGTAAATCAGCGTTGGAAGCAGCGGTAAACTCTTGTGAAACGACGGTAAACTCGTAATTGTCGCCAAAGAAATTGGTCATTACTCCAGCAAAAGCCCCCCCGAAGGTCGAGTGTCCTGAAATGTAATCAGGGAATGGAGGAGTATCGAGCAGAGGCTGCCAATTGGGGTCGCCCACAGTAAACGCGAAGTTATCATTCTCAGCAATTCCCCCTGCAATGACATCATCGGGTCTGGGTTGAACGTAATCGTACTTGGCATCCCAAGCAACAATTGCAGCATCAGCCAAGGCAATGTTGAGTTGGGCAAACAAACGAGCATTCTCAGCTAATGTATTGCCTTCCCGCACAGCAACTTCTTGGGCAATTTGGTTGAGCTGGCCGTAAGGTCTGAAGGTATCTGCACGGTCATAAGCCCAAAAGTAAGCAATATCCGTTTGGTCTGTGGTGCGGGTAACAGTGGTACGGGCTGTATTCGACCTCCCGCCCAACGTCCGAACTTCTTCAATTTCTTGGGCATACAAGCTAGTACCCAACGTACCATCAAGACCATCTGGGGCAAACCAATCAACATTGCCAATCGCAAACGGAGTAACTTGACCCCAGTATGGATGTAAAGCAAAACCATCAGCCCCCGGTTGCCAAACGTAGTTGCCTGTTGGAGCAGTGTAAAGCGCGGTATTGCCGGAACCATCATTGGTTCGCGAAGCTAAGATTTGATTGGCGATGGATACCCCAAAGGCAAAGCCAGCTCCCTCACTCGCTGGAGTATCGTTAATTTCTGCTAAAGACCTATCTCGTTGTGCCTCGAAAAAGGCTCTTTGGCTGGGGAGCAGTGTCACTAGCGCTTGGTAAGCTGCTCCGACTACTGCTGCTTCTATAGATGCTCCCGATGGAGCAATCGCATTAACAGCATAAGAGGTGTGCGTCCGGGTGAAAGCGTTGACAGCATCATAAACAGCCGCCTGAGTAATGGCCAGAAGACGTGAACCTTCTGTAGGTGCTATTCCCCGACGATTAATTTCCCCCTCTGCTTGGATTGCATTTAAGGCTGTTGCATTCCAGTCGATGACCACATCCGTACCCGGTGCGGAAACGAGTTGACTGGTCACATTATTAATTTCATTGCTTTCATCAATCGTGGGTGACTCAATTTCGGCAATGAGGTGATAAGCTCCGGGGGCGACAACAGAAGTGAGATTGTTGTAGGCAAAATTTACAGTGGTGGACTGACCGGGTTGTAAGTTAATGTTAGTGGTCAGTGTACCCAGTAAACCATCGTTATGTAACTGACCCGCAGCATTGCGATCGATATTTCCATCCGTTGAGATGTAAAGATTAACCCTGACTGGCCCTTGGGCTACCGCGTTACCCCGATTTGTAACAATCACACTAGCCGTACCATTATCGCCAAAATCAACGGTATCAGGTAGGTTGATAGTTCCAAACTGAGTCACCAGGTCTACGGTGGGAGAGACCACTGGGTTAGTCGCGGATAGTTCTAAGTTATAGTTGGTATTCCCCTCGTACTGATAGACCTGAACAAGGTAGTTGCCCGCTGCTAGCGAGTCGCGGCTAATGGTCTCATTGGCAGTGGATAAAAGCTCCGAACGGGCAATTTCCTCACCAGCATCAACGCGCCCATTATTATTGAGGTCACGAATCAGTCGGACATCTGCATCAGCACTTAAACCAGTTAGAGACAGGTTGAATTGTCTTGGAGCACTCAGGCTGAATCGATAGGTGTCAGCGGTATTTGTGTTGCCGACAAAGTGGTTGTATGCCACACGACCATTGAGATTGCCGATGTTAACCTCTGTGGGCAACAGGTTGCTCGGAGTACCGACTTCGGTTCTAGATAGTGCTAGAGAGTAATTGGTATTGCCACTGTACTGATATACATCGACAATGTAGTTACCTGCTGATAAGTAGTGATTAATTGATTCATCAGCATTGTCATAACGCTCTGATATAGCAACTTCGCGATCGCCTGCATCAATTAATCCATTACCGTTGTTATCCTGAATGAGTCGGACATCTGCATCACCGCTCAATCCAGCCAGAACAAGATTAAAATTTCCGGGTGTAAGTAGGTTGAATGAGTAAGTGTCTCTACGGTCAATATTGCCTACAAATTGATTAAAATTATAAAAACCATTCAGGATTCCAGCGCTGAATTCTGCGGGCATTCTTTACTCTCCAAACAATGTTTATCAGGTTAAAAAAATGAATGATTAGCTCAAGAAGATGGGCTTAATAAGAGTAGATGTTGGTATTTATCTCTATCTCTGGAGCGACTCTCCCTTATGCAGTTGGTGTAGATGTTGGTATTTATCTCTATCTCTGGAGTGATTCCCCCTTATGCAGTTGGTGTAGATGTTGGTATTTATCTCTATCTCTGGAGTGACTCCCCCTTATGCAGTTGGTGTAGATGTTGGTATTTACCTCTATCTCTGGAGTGACTCCCCCTTATGCAGTTGGTATAGATGTTGGTGCCTATCTCTATTTTTGGAGTTGCTACCTCTTACTATCAAACGCAAAAAACAGCCACATCACGGAGTGGCTGTTATCAACTTGAGGTTATTTAAAGAATTACCAATTACAAATTCTTTTGATGTAAAGCCTGTTTAAAACTAAGGCGACGAAGAAGTACTGTAAAATATTTACGTCCTCAACCAAGAGCAAGGGGTGTTTCCCAAGGTTATCCTAGTACAAGCTGGCTCCAGATTCCCAGTACTAACATTATTTCTCAGCTTGTGGGAGTTCCCCTAGCTCTCGTAACTGCTGGAAAACTTCTACCGAGCTGATAGCCTGGAGATGCCAAGCTTGAGCATCCAAAAAGCTTGACCACCCATAACACCATCTGTAGCTGTGTTCTTGACTCCTACTCTCCGTCGTTGGTTTTCAGTTTTACTGGTTTCAGTTTTTGCGATCGCTCTTTCAGGTTGCAACCCATCTCAGTTTAAAACCAAAGCCGCTCAAGTTCCTCAACTTGTCTTCGTTTCTCCTTCTGATCCTTCCACATTCAATCCCCCCATCAATGACTCCTTATTCAGTCGCATCGTCTATGGCTTACTTTACGATGGATTAATTAATGAAAATGGCGTTACAGCCGAATTAGAACCCGGATTAGCGGAGTCTTGGGAAATTTCTGAAGATAAAAAGCGAATCACCTTTACCTTACGTGAAAATTTAAAATGGTCAGATGGAGCACCGTTTACGGTTGATGATATTGTTTTTACCTACAATGACATTTACCTCAATGAAAAAATTCCTACCGGTGTCAGAGATATTCTCCGCATTGGTAGCACGGGTGCTTTCCCCTCTGTAAAAAAACTAGATGAACGGCGAATTGAATTTACGGTACCGGAACCCTTTGCACCCTTTTTAAGATATGTAGGCGGCATTACGATTTTACCCAAACATATCTTAGAAGAGTCGGTGCGGGCGACGGATAGAAACGGCAACCTTAAATACCTCTCCACTTGGGGAACAGACACCAATCCGCAAAAAATTATCGGGAATGGGCCTTATCAGATGGTGAGTTATACCCCCGCTCAACGCATCATCTTTCGACGCAATCCTAATTATTGGCGTCAGGATACTCAAGGAAATCCTCAGCCTTATATTGATCGAATTGTTGTGCAAATTATCGAAAATACCGATAGTCAACTGCTCCGATTTCGCTCTGGGGAACTCGATAGTTTGGAAGTATCACCTGATGGGTTTAGGTTGCTTAAAAAAGAAGAAAAGCGAGGGAAGTATACCATCTACAACGGTGGTCCCGCATCAGATACAAGATTTGTCACCTTCAATTTGAGTCAAGCTCGGAATCAAAAAGGACAGCCGTTTGTCGATCCGATTAAGTCTCGTTGGTTTAATACCTTGGCATTCAGGCAAGCGGTTGCCTATGCCCTTGATCGGGAAACCATGAAAAATAATATTTATCGAGGACTGGGTGACGTACAACATTCACCCATCGGAATGCAAAGTCCCTATTACCTATCTCCTCAAGAAGGATTAAAAGTATACAACTACGACCCCCAAAAAGCAAAGCGACTATTAATAGATGCTGGTTTTAAATACAATCCTCAAGGCCAGCTACTGGACTGGGATGGTAATTTGGTGCGATTTACCCTTTTAGTGAAATCTGAAGAAAAGCCCAGAGTTGATGCTGCTGTTCAAATCCAAAAAGACCTGAAAAGTTTGGGAATTCAAGCAGATTTGCAAGTGATCAACTTCAATGTCGTGATTCAAAAGCTGCAAAATCGCAGTTGGGAAGCTTATGTCGGCGGATTTGGCGGCGGTGGGGTAGAACCTCATAGTGGATTTAATATCTGGTACTCCAAAGGCTCATTGCACCAATTCAACCAAGGCCCAATACCCGGAGAACCCCCAATTCAAGGGTGGCAAGCAACAGACTGGGAACTAGAAATTGACCGCTTATTTGAGGCGGGTGTAAAAGAATTGGATGAAAGCAAGCGTAAGCAGATTTATGGTCGGTTTCAGGAAATAGTGGCAGAAAAGGTGCCGTTTATTTATCTGGTGAATCCGCTTTCCTTGGAAGCAGTGCGCGATCGCATCGAAAACATCAAATTCACTGCCTTGGGTGGAGCGTTCTGGAACCTGTATGAACTTGAGGTGAAAGAGAAGTAATCCATTAGGACGGATTGCTCACGCAAAATTTTGCTCAAGCTGGAAGAAAAGCGGGGGCAATTGACCATTTATAAATGTGAAATCATCGGCGCTGGAGGCATCGCCTGGAATATTTACGAACTCAAGGTTGTGGACAATTGATAAATTCTACTGCTGTACGTCGTTGGGCGATCGCATTTTTAGGGGTAATTTTTGCGATCGCTCTTAACATAGTCTCCCTCCAAGAGGAGGTTAAGCTAGTCAACAATGGTTTCGCAAGCTCATTAGGAGGACGTAGGAGATGACGCAGGGTTTTGTCAATCAGCTTGGTGAAACTATCCCGCAAATACTGAATGCATATGACCCTAACGTGTTTCCAGCATTTCATCAAACGCTCTCTACACACTTTCCAGGGGCATTACCCATGACCAAGTATATGAGAAAAACTTTCCAAAGTTTGAGTGCTTACGGTTTTTGTGACGAGAACACGATGGGAATGATAGCCATTTGTCGAGATGAAATCGCTGAACCGCTATTTACTGAGGTGATTCGATACTGGGGGAAAACCTTTAATTGTTGCAGCTTAGCCGGGTTCGTCATGATGGGGAAAACTGGGTTAGCTGCCGCCACAGACCATACTCCTATTGTTGATGGTATTCGTCGCTTTACCTTCTATGCCATGCCCCACATTGCCATTTCTCGACATGGTGATATTGGTAAGGTCTATAGAGAGGGTCTGCAAAAAGCTTCCCATGCTTGTGGAGCATTAGAAACAGTGGTTCAAGAACTGGCATCGGGTCACTTGAAACTAGAAATGGATATGCAGGATATTGAACAAACAATTATCCGGCAGAAAATTCTTTCGACCCTGACCTATGGGGACAAACCTGATTTGATAGAAATTACGAAATTGGCGTCTCGAATTATTTCTGATGATGTCAAAAACCTCTTAAATATTCTGGATTCTTCGGTATTTAATTATGCCGTTATGACCGGCATTCAAATTCACGGGCCTTTAGGTACTCACTGGATCTATCCGCAAGATTTTTATGTCGTCGGATCTGATCTTCCTGGAGGAAAAGCAGAGATTGCAGCGTTTCAGCAGGGGCGAAATTAAACTTCAGTGGTGTGAGCAGGGAGATATCTGTGAAAGGTACGGTTTTAAGGGGGTTCGCCGGGAATCCTTACGAACTCAAGGTTGTGGACAAGCGATTCATTCTACTGCTGTACGTCGTTATGCGATCGCGTTATTGGGAGTGATTTTTGCGATCGCTCTTAACTTAGTCTCCTTCCAAACTGATGCAACTCCAAGCCATCAACTGGTGTTGAGTGTTTTGCATGAGCCGAACACCTTTAACTACGTATTAAGCTATGAATTAAGCCTTCATCTTGGTTATCACCCCTTCAAGAATACTTTTTTAACCAAGTTTTTAAGAACTGGATTAGGCAACCTGAAGATTTTCGATTTTCTGGATGATGGAAACTGCACTAGCGATCCCATCTTCCGCACGAATTTTTGCCCCCAGGGCTGCTGCACGCTGACGCATCATGCGATCGGTTACAGCCGTTTGAATCGCTTGTGCAAGTCGTTGGGCTGTTAGTTGTTTACGTGGAATTGGCTCTGTCCCAACCCCTAATTCTGCGACCCGTTGCCCCCAAAAGCCCTGATCTCCAAAAAATGGAATAATAATTGTAGGAACCCCTGCTCTAAGTCCCGCTGCTGTAGTTCCTGCACCCCCATGATGCACAACAGCCGCGACACGAGGAAAGAGCCATGCATGGGGAACGGAATCTATCAGGTAAGCGTTATCTGGCAAGTTTTCTGTTCGCATTCCACTCCATCCAGAAAGCATAATGGCTCGTTGCCCAGTTTTTGCGAGGGCTTGCAAAACCAAATCGGCAGTTTCTTCTGGGTTACGGTTGCCCATACTGCCAAACCCGATATACACAGGAGGCGAACCTGCTTGCAAAAAGTCCACCAGATCTGAGGGTGGAGTCCAATCGGGTGCGGCATCTAAGAACCAGTAGCCTGTGACATAAGTATTGTGCCAATCCGATGGCTTAGAAATCACAGAAGGACTGAAACCGTAGAGCGTTGGATAGTGATGAAGGTGAGGAGACTGGCGGGGGCCGAAAAAAGAGGATAGGGGTAAGTCAAGGACTTGCTTGCGGGCTGCTGTATCACCTGCACGAGAGTTTTGCCAGATAATTTGTCTTAGCAATTGATGGGATAGCCAATTCACAGTCCCTCCATATCGGTTTAACGACTGAGGAAATAGAACACCTGGAAAGGTTTTTGTCGGGGTAAAAGGAAAAACATGGGCTTGCAGCAGTGGCAGTTCTAACTTCTCAGCCAATGCAAGCCCTAGGTAAAGCCCTCCCACACCCGCTAGCAGTAAATCCATCCCTCGACAAGCCTCTAGACCTGCTTTTGCCCAACGAATTGCCACTCGTTCGGTTTCTTTTGCCGTCCGTAAGGTCATTGTGAGAAAATTCCCCTTCTCGGTAAGCTCCCGCATTTCTGGAGTTTCAATGAGTTCTTGCACGTTACCCTGCATGGGATAGAACTCCAGTTCGTGGGAAGTAACCAATTTGTCAAAGTTCTCATGGGTCAATAAACGTACATCGTGACCCGCTGCTTTTAATCCCTTCCCCAAAGCAATGTAAGGTTGAACGTCTCCCTGACTGCCCAACGCAATAATCGCAATACGCATCACGGGTACTCCTGTTCTCCAGAATTAGAGTTTGTTGATTGAGAAAGATGACGAATTTGTCATTTTGACGATAACGTCATTTTGATGAGAGTGTCAATGGCGGGGTATGCTAGGTTCGATGCCATTCAGAGCTACCCTATGAAGCCATCTCGTCGAGCATCCATCGGTTTGGCAAAACGGGAACGGACGCGATCGAGTTTGATTGAGTCCGCTTACCGGGTATTCGCTCGAAAAGAAACGGATGCCGTAACGATTGACGACATCATTGCTGAAGCAGGTGTTGCCAGGGGAACGTTCTACAACTATTTCCAAACGCGGGAGGATGTGCTGAAAGCGGTTGCAGCATCCTTGAGTGATGAAATGAATCAAAAGATTTGGACGCAATCTGTTGCAATTGATGATCCAGCCGAACGAATGGCGATCGCTCTGCGCCAATTTCTGCATCAAGCGATGCGAGATGCCACCTGGGGATGGGTAATTGTCCGCATTGGATTAGTGGCAGCCCCCTTGAGTGAAACGATAGAAAGGGGGGTGATGACGGATTTGGAGGCGGGGATACGGCTGAAGCGTTTTCAGGTTGACAGCGTACAAGCAGCGATCGATCTGATTTTAGGAACGGGACTGATGGCAATGCGTAGCATTTTGGAGGGGCATACAGAAGCCAATTACCCTGAACAGATTGCGAAGATGATTCTTAAAACGCTGGGGGTTCTCGATGCCGAAGCTCATGCGATCGCTTTCAAAGTCCTAGAGCCTCTTTCAGCGGAGCGTAGTCAGTAGTCCGCGTTGCGGATTACTGAGGTTTCCTGGGCTGGTTCAATATGCCGATCAGCTTCATCAGGCTCGTTCATCGCTGATAATTAGGAGGCTGCCTGTTGTTTTGTACATCGGTGTCGCCATAAAATTCACGTCAACGTTTTTTGTGTAATGACCCAGCCTGAAGCTTTACATTCTTTGCTCGAAGCCGTTGCCACTGGTAACGTGAGTCCCACTGCTGCCTTGGAAAAACTGAAGAATTTTGCCTATGAGCCAGTGGGGGATTTTGCTAAAATTGACCACCATCGCACCCTGAGAACTGGCTTTCCTGAAGTGATTTGGGGACCAGGAAAGACACCGGAGCAAATTGCTCAAATTATGGAAGCAATGCGGCTTCGCAATCCTGTAGTGATGGCAACGCGGATTGAGCCAGATGTCTTCGCCAAGCTGCAAGAGAAGGTTCCAGACGTTCAATATTATCCTTTGGCGCGGATTTGTGCCATTGTTCCCAATACCCTCGAACCCAGATATCCAGGTATTATCGGCCTTATCTCTGCTGGAACCTCTGACTTAGCCGTTGCCGAGGAAGCGGCTGTCACTGCACAATTGTGTGGGTTTCAAGTTCAGCGCCTTTGGGATGTTGGAGTAGCGGGTATCCACCGCTTACTGAATAATCGTCAGGTGATTGCCCAGGCTGATGTTCTGATTGTTGTTGCCGGTATGGAAGGCGCTTTACCGAGTGTTGTTGCTGGGTTAGCTGATTGTCCGGTGATTGCTGTTCCTACCAGTGTGGGTTATGGGGCAAATTTTGGCGGTCTTGCTCCCCTCTTGACAATGCTCAACTCTTGTGCTGCCGGAATAGGTGTGGTCAATATTGATAATGGCTTTGGTGCAGCGATTTTGGCGGGGCAAATTTTGAGAACCGCTGATAAGTTGCAAGCCTCATTACGAGAATAGATTAGGAAACAGGGTGAGCATTGCCCACCCTGAAATGATTAAAAATTCGTAATACGCACAAGCGTAATTCGTAATTAACGTTCAGTCGGAGATTTAGACCCCAACTGAACGTGCGCGACTCGTGAAGTCGGGGACTCTAACCCATCTTCAATTACGAATTACGAATTCATAATTACGAATTAGGTTGACCTATGAGGCTTTCACTTTTTCAAGTGCGGCTCGCACCATTTGATTGGCATAACCCCATTCGTTGTCATACCAACTCATCACTTTCACCAAGTCACCATCGACAACTTGAGTCATACTCAAATCAACGATGGAAGCGTGAGAGTCGCCCACAATATCTGAGGAAACAATCGGATCTTCGGCAACACCCAGGATGCCGTTGTAGCGATCGCTTTTTGCTTCTTCTCGGAAAATATTGTTAATCTCCTCAACCGTTGTCGCTTTTTCCGTTACAAACACAATATCGGAGATAGAACCGACGGGAATTGGCGCACGTACCGCCACCCCATCAAATTTACCCGCATATTGAGGCAGTACTTTCGTTGTTGCGATCGCAGCACCCGTCGTACTGGGAACAAAATTAGCCGCCGCTGCTCTTCCCTCTCGTAAATCCTTCTTACTCGGCCCATCGACAATCGCTTGAGAGGCAGTGTAAGCATGGATAGTAGTGAGAATCGCCTTTTTAATTCCAATCCGGCGACCCATCACTTCCACTACCGGAGAGATACAGTTCGTGGTACAACTGGCACAAGAGAACATTTGAGCAGATTCTGGGACTTGGCTAACCCCATAAACCACTGTTTCGAGTCCCTCACTCTTAGTGGGAGCAGAAAGAATTACGCATTTAGCACCCGCTTGTAGGTGTTTTTCCAACCCTTCCTTCTTCGTAAAAATTCCTGTACATTCAAACACTACATCAACTCCCATACTGCCCCAAGGTAGTTGAGTGGGGTCTTTTTCACTTAAAACTTTGTAGTGTTTGCCCTCTACAATCAAGCTACTTTCATCGCTATCTACCTTCTTTTTATACCGACCGTAGACAGTGTCGTAATTGAGCAAATAAGCCAGATTAGGCGGTGGAACTAGGTCATTAACGGCAACTAATTCCAATTCAGGATACTCATGGATGATTTTAAAGACAGCTCGACCGATTCGACCTAAACCATTAATTGCAACTTTTGCCATTGTAACGCTCCTGTGAATGGTTTTTCTGGCTTGGTAATCTGACTGTTTTTCTTTTTGGCTTCGTCAATTGATTGCTGTTGACGTTGTCCACTCTCTATTTAACCTTGACAATTTCAAGTCATCTGCAACTTAACAAAAATTTTGACCAAATTGCTAAGAGGTGTGTCGTAAATTAAGAAGCGGAAGATTAGGAAATTTCTCTCTAAAATTCATAACTTGACTTGGATAGAGATAATTAGCAGCTAAATCTCCAATCAAAGAAAAAGAATTCAGATGAGGCAAAAGCTCATCTCGCTTCACAAGCCTTAATCTAAATCGGTAATCCCTGCTCTTTGCTGGATAGGAGGAACTGGTTAAAAAATGAATTAAAAATGAATCAAAAATGAAAAAAAATTGAAATCACCATTCCGCCCTAACAAATTCAAGCCCTCTGTTTCTTTCTCTACGAATTTGTGGTATAAAAAATATAGTTGAAAGGGAGTAGCACCTGGTCAAAATCAACCAGGACATCTGAATCAACATACTGGCGGAATGCCTGGTTCAGATGACAAGTTTTTAATTATTAGTTCAGTCTTGGTTGAAATGCGGGACTGAAACGTCAAAGACTTGGAAGCGAGACTTTCGCTAAGTTCACATCTGATGTGAGCTTGGTGAGGTCTTGTTTTTCTCATCAAGCTCCATCAAGAAGGTTAAAAATTGAGAGGAGCTTGAAATAGTGTTAGCGGCTTTTACTGCTGGTCTACTACTAATTACAATTTCTGAATTAGGCGATAAAACGTTTTTTATTGCTGTTATCTTAGCCATGCGTCATTCACAGCGCTTGGTCTTTTGTGGCGTCTTGGCGGCATTAGCAAGCATGACCTTGCTATCTGTACTTTTAGGGCAGATAGTCTCACTACTTCCCAAGCATTATATCGATTTTGGGGAAATTGCGTTGTTTTTGGGGTTTGGTCTTAAACTTTTGTACGATGCCTATCGGATGCCTGCCAAGTCAGAAAATACAGGTGCAAAAGAAGCAGCAGAGGCAGTGGAGCAACAGAATCAGGAAGAAGGCATTTCCTTCCCTGCTATAGTTATGTCGCAGTCTCCTACATTCGCTATTTTAGCTCAATCTTTTTTCATGACATTTATAGCAGAGTGGGGCGATCGCACACAGATCAGCACCATTGCTTTAGCCGCTTCTTATCAACCCGTCGGTGTCACAACTGGAGCTATTTTAGGGCATGGGATTTGTACTGCGATCGCAGTTATTGGTGGGCGCTTAATTGCAGGACGAATTTCCGAACGCTGGATTACCGCCATCGGTGGCGTGTTATTTTTGATTTTTGGTACGGTTGCCATCCTAGAAGGCAGATAGGGGATGATGGGAGGCGATCGCATCTTGTGCTGGGGAACAACGTCGTGGATTTCTCGCACAATAAAATAGCGATCGCTATTCTTGGAAAGAACAAACGAGATATTTTAGACGTTCCTCTGCGATTCAGTTGGATGCAGATATTTAAGTTTCCTGTAAACAGGAAAGCCAATGTTGCTGTTTTGTTTTCTGCAAGGAGATAAAAATGCCCCGTTCTCAACCTTATCAGCCTTCATTGCTCAGACTCCTTCATGGAATCAATGCAGTTATTGCTGTGTTGGCCATTATCACTTCATTTTGGGTGTATAACAACTTTGACGGACGATTTGGTAAGCTACCTCTCCCTCAGATTAATGACATTATTGGAATTCATGGTACCTTTGGGCTAACATTTCTCCTCGTCATGCCCTTGCTCGCTTTATATAGTTTCCATATAGGTCATAAACGGTTAGTACAAGCCGATTCATTCGCCAAACTCGCACAATTTGGTAAACCGATTTGGTGGTATAGTCTGCATCGTATTGTCAATACGGTGATGTTGCTAGCAGCAACCTTCTCTTTAATCACAGGACGAATGATGAAGGAAGAATGGCTTCCTACTGGGGATTTGAATCAGATTTGGTATCAATTGCACTTGCTGGGATGGGCAATCTTGGTGATTTGTTTAATTGTACACCTGCTAATGAGTGCTAAAGTTGGTGGTGTGCCTCTGATTGTTTCTATGTTTAGCTTTAAGTATCGTTCAGAAGATGCACCTGCTACCTGGATTCAACAAGTTCGTTCAATTTTTAAGCGTTCTTAAGGGTAGAGAATTAGGTGTAAGGTGGATAGAAAATTTGAAACCGAAGATCAACAAAGATTTTGAGCCAAAATTTAGATTTTTACTGAGAGAGCGGGTTGGAATGATGAAAAGAAATAGGGTTCTTATTCTTGCTGAAATTCTGGTAATGGGTGGTATTGTCGTTGCCTTCATTGCACCTTTATTGGTTCCTGCGGAAGAATCGTCTGAGGTTGAATTAGGTCAGACAATACAAGTAGTGGTTAGTGATTAGCAGATAGGGAGAAATAAATCTATAGGGCTACGCAACGCCTCTATTTGTAGGGTGTGTGACGGTAGCTTAACGCACCATGACCTCTATAAATAGTGTAGCTGCGTAAGTCCTGTCTACCAATTTTCTTGGAACAGTGCTACACATTTAGATCCCCCCAACCCCCCTTAAAAAGGGAGGAGAAAGATAATGTGAATTGATAGTGGCATCAAAAAAGGGGAGTTAACCCAAATTTGGTATGACTAGATCAATGTTTCAAATATCCTTAGGTCGATAAACCGAACCAATACTATGGTCAGGATTAATTTCGACGACTAAGTTTACAGAGTTGGAATTCTTAGTAAGGGGTGTAATGAACAGTTCAGGGTGAAGTGATTTCCAGAAATATTCAACAAACTGATCAACTTGGGTATCACTCATCCCTGACTTGCCTGTTGCTATCATCTGCTGTTCGGCCTGACGCCGCCACTGTTGGCTGAAACGGTAGTCTGTTGGGTAGAGCAGCATCAATTGATCTAATTTTTCCCATAAAGGTACATATTCCTTTAGCTGCTCATTCATGTCTCGTGCAAAAATGCGATCGCTAGGGGTTTGAATCGGTGCGGGTGTGTCTGCGTCAAAGACTGCTGAGTCAATCGGCCGAACCCCAACGAACCAGCCTTCAAACAGGACTATATCAACATTTTCGACTGTTTCTGGAGTGGTGCGATCGCCATCCCCCCCCCAAGCTGACTTATCAAAGCGCGGCACGAGAATTGGCTCTTGGCATTGGGGAGAGCGCAATTGATCTAATAGTTGCAAACCCAACTCAACATCATGGGTTCCGGGTGGCCCTCGCCAGATTAAACGGGGGTCTTGTTCTTGGAGCTGTTTTCGTTCAGCATAGGTTTTGTAGAGATCATCCAGGGAAAGACTCAAGCAACGGTAGTCAAGATGAATCAGTATCAAACTCAATACAGCACCTAAGGTAGTTTTGCCGGTTCCCTGTCCCCCCAATATTCCCTGAATCAAAGGACGTCCCAATTTTTGTCGGGATATTACTAGCTGTAAGGCAAGGGGAAGCCAAAAAGTCCAGAAAGATTTGATAATTTTGCTCTGAATTTCTCGTTCTCCTCCGCTCCCCTGCTCCCCAACTCCCCTGCTGATGTCGGAATGGTGCTGAAGAGACGGCAGCAAAAGGATATGAGGATACAGTTCTTGGAAAAGATGCGTTAGCCAAGTCACTACGGAGGAAGTTGATTGTTCAGAAAGCGATCGCGCTTTAATAACCGATTCTACAGCCGTTGGTGTGATCTCAAAGACGCCTTGCCAATTGGGGGATTCCAATGCCTCAGCCGCCAACTGTTGCCACTCCAAGGCACTTGGAGTCTGTCCTGCTTCCAACTCGCTCAGTATTTGACTTAATGAAGTATTCGCTTTTGACATAATCGCTTCAGCAGTTTTTAGAAACAGCTTAAGCCAAGAGGCTACTCCAAAAACTCAATCGGCAAACTCAAACGCAGCACAGGGAAATCAACTCGGCAATTCTTTGGTCAGTATTTATTGATTCCCTTCCCCTTCCCTCCTAGAATTAAACCATTCAAGAGTCCACGCCAAAAAACAGCCGCAGCCGTAAAAATAACCATGACGAATCGCCCCATTATCCTTGGTATCGTCGGTGATAGCGCCGCCGGAAAAACAACGCTGACGAAGGGAATTGCTCAAGTCCTAGGAACAGACAAAGTCACGGTTATTTGTACGGACGATTATCATCGCTATGATCGCAAGCAACGGGCCCAAATGGGAATTTCCGCTCTCCATCCCGATTGCAACTATCTCGATATTATAGAGCAACACCTAAGCTTGCTCCGTGAGGGACAACCCATCCTCAAGCCCATTTACAGTCACACAACTGGAACATTCCAGCCTCCAGAATACGTCCAGCCCAGCGAATTTGTGATTGTTGAAGGATTGCTCGGTTATTGTACCCGTGGAGCGCGTGATTGCTTTGATGTCAAAGTATTTTTGGCTCCACCGGAATCTCTCCGAACACAGTGGAAAATCAAGCGCGATACCCGTAAGCGGGGGTACACCGAAGAACAGGTTCTCGAACAATTAAGGAAACGCGAATCGGATTCAGAGGAGTTTATCCGTCCGCAGCGCAAGTGGTCAGACATCGTTGTCAGTTTTTACCCACCTGATAACGACGAGTCCGATCACAGTGACTTACTACTGAATGTGCATTTAGTACTCAGACCTACCATACCGCACCCAGATTTTACGGGAATTCTCAATCCCAGCAGATCTCACCTCAGCTCAGCGATTCGCCTAGAACTGGATCGAGATATGGGTAAGCCAGTTGATGTCCTTGAAATTGACGGTCATGCGACTGACGAGCAAGTTAAGGAATTAGAGCGGTTGCTCTGCAATGAAATTCCTTATCTAGGACAATTTTGTAGCCTAGAAGGCAATCAAGATATCGGTAAAGTTATAGGAACAACCGGAGAAACACTTCAGAGTTATCCCCTTGCCTTAACCCAACTGCTCATTACCTATCATATGCTTAAAGCGGCTAATATCTATCATCCAGAGGAATCCATTCCTACCCTTTAATTAATGCATCTCTAGCAGCCCTAGATGTAAGGTAAGAAAAATGAACCTCAGATGCACACAGATAAATAAAAAAGTTCTTACCATTCATTTAAGATAGCAATAGAAAAAAAGCTAATATATCTAAAGAAAGAAACATAGACTATAATAAGAAAACGGCAATGTTATTCTCTTACCGTAAATACGAATTTTACTTAATTAAGACTGCCATATTTTTAATATAAATTGTTAGTCTAAATTTTAGAAAATAATTTATAAAGTTTCTTACAAATTAAGTAATTTTATTATTTTCCTTCGGCTCCTATCCGAAAGATATCCTTGAAGTCTTCTTGCACTAGCCTGATTTTGTCAATAATTCCTGTAGTAAGGGTTCAGAATACTCTTTACTACATGATTTATGAAAAAGCCAGCGCAGGTGTTTTGTGTCGGATTACTATTCTTAGCGAACGTTGACTCTCCTGTAGTGGCTCAAACCCCTGATACGGAATTGGGCAATCTTCGTCTTTTACCTACAGGTCAAGCGGCTGATTTGAAAGTTTTGCCTCGCATTGGCGCAGGCTTTACGACAACTGGTGCTGGCTACCAAGAACCATTCTTTAGTCTTGAAGGATTTGCCCCTTTACAACAATCGTTGGGTAGTAATCTTACCTTCTTGGAAGGAAAATTACTCTTTTTTACCGACTCTACGTTTGGCACTAACTTGGTGCTGGGAAAACGATTTTATAATTCGTCTCAAAACCGAATTTTAGGGGGTTACATCTCCTACGATGTCCGCGATACAGGCAATACTGTTTTTCAGCAAATTGGGGCAGGTTTTGAACGTTTGGGGAACTGGGATTTGCGAGTCAATGCTTACCTGCCTGTTGGCAATACTCGCGAACAAACGGCAGAATCATTATCTAATCCCTTTTTCCAGCAAAACTCTTTGGTGTTGAACCGGACGCGCCAATTTGAGACGGCAATGGCGGGATTCGACATTGAAGCGGGGGGACGATTAGTGCGCCTTGGAGAGGGGGATTTGCGAGGCTATGGGGGTGTGTACTACTACGGCGCACAAGGCAGTGAAAGTGGTTTTGGAGTCAAGGGCAGACTAGAAGCTCGCCCTACTGATAACTTGAGAATGGGATTATCGGTGCAATATGACCCCATCTTTGAGACAAGGGTTGCTTTTAGTTTGGGGGTAAACTTCCCTGGAACTCGACAACGTGGGGCTAGCAACTCTAGCGTACTGGCGCGTCTAGGAGAATCTGTTGCTCGCACCACTACCATTACTGTAGATGAGCAGACGCAGAATGAAACAGTTGTAACTACAAATCCCAAGACGGGTACACCTTGGCAGTTTCGACACGTTAGTTTGGGACGGGAGACGGGTGACGGAACCTTTGAAAATCCCACGGGGACAGTGCAGGACGCTTTGAATTTAGCTCAGTCTAATGAGATTGTATATGTCCAAACAGGTACGAATCCTGGTATTGCGGCTTTTAAGATTCCTGATGGTGTGACTGTACTGTCAACGGCGGCAGTGCAGACGGTTGAGACTGTGGAGTTGGGTTCTGTTGTGTTGCCGTTATCCGGCAGTGGAGTATTTCCTGAGGTAACCGGAACCGTCACGTTGGGGAATAATACAACTTTATCGGGATTTGCGATCGCTAATGTCACCGGAAATGCGATCGAAGCGACCAGTGTGCGAGATGTCACGATTCAAGGCAACCGCATTACTAATGCCACAGGACAGGGCATTAATCTAATTGATATAGCAGGAACGAATGCGATCGCAAATAACACTATCACGAACAGTGGTCTTGAGGGTGTATTCATCCAAGCTTCCGGCAGCACTCAACAAGCAATCACTGCCAGCAACAACACTATTAGCGGCAGTGGGAAGATAGGTCTTTTTGTTCAAGGCGCAGAGAATTCCCAACAAACCTTTACGGCCAGCAACAACCAAGTGAGTGGCAGTACAGGACAGGGAATTTTTGCCCAAGTTTCGGGTACAGCTCAACAAAAATTAACGATTGAAAACAGCACCGTTACCACTATCAATCGTGCCAGTGAAGGCACGGGAGGACAGGGAATTTTCGTGCAAGCATCAGAGAATGCCCAACAGCAACTAATTGCTCAGAACAATACCGTGAGCAACACCGCAGGTCAAGGCATTTTTGTTCAAGCTTCCGGCACCACAACTCGACAAGAATTTACCGCGACTGGCAATACAGTGAGTAATAGTGCAGGTCAAGGCATTTTCGCGCAAGCATCTGGCACCACAACTCAGCAGTTAACTCTCAATGACAACAAAGTAGACAGCACGCTTCTTGGAAGTGACGGCACAGGAGGACAGGGTATTTTCATCCAAGTTGCCGAGAATGCCCAACAGCAACTGACGGCTAATAATAATACCGTCAACAACAGTGAAGGTCAGGGTATGTTTGTTCAAGCGTCTGGAGGCATTCAAGACTTCACCGCCAAGAATAATACCGTGACTGGCAGTGCGGGCCAGGGGCTATTTGTGCAAGCTTCTGGCACAGCTAAACAGGAGTTTACGCTGGAGAATGACATCGTCAGTGGAACCAAACGCAGCAGTGATGGCACAGGGGGTCAAGGCGTTTTTGTCCAAGTTTCCGGAGATGCCCAGCAGAAATTTACGTTAAATAATAGCCAAGTGAGTAACAGTGAAGGTCAAGGTGTTTTTGTTCAGGCAGCAGGCGGGACTCAGAACTTTACTGTTAAGGAGAACACCGTGACTAGTAGTGCAGGACAGGGATTATTTGTTCAAGCTTCCGGTACAGCAAAACAAGAGTTCGCGCTGGAAAATAATATAGTAAATAGTACTAATCTTAGTAGTGACGGTGCGGGGGGTCAGGGCATTTTCGTTCAAACTTCTGGAACCACTCAACAAAAGTTTGAACTCAACAACAATACGGTGAATAATAGTGCGGGTCAAGGTGTTTTCGTTCAAGCTTCTGGTGGGACTCAAAACTTTACGGCTAAGGATAATCAAGTAAGTAATAGTACCAGCCAGGGAATTTTTATCCAAGCTTCGGGTACTACTCAACAAGAATTTACCCTTGAAAACAGCACAATTAGTACCAGTAGTAGTCAAGGGATTTTTATTCAAAGTGCTGAGGATGCTCAACAAACGTTCCGCCTCAAAAACAACACCATTTCTAACAGTGTTTTAGAGGGCATCTTTATCCAATCTTCTAATGATGCTCAAGTGGCGGCTGATGTCCAGTTCAATATTTTGAAGGACAACAGTACTCCAGGTATGACAGCCATTATGAATAGTACTCGGAATTTCTGCTTGGGGCTTAAGGATAACAATAGCAATACCAACTTCCAGCTACAGCGAAATGCTGGAACGTTTCAAGTGATTGACCGGGATAATGTGAGTACTAACAACACGGGTACGGTGAATTTTGTACCAGGGGTAGGAGATTTTACGAATGTGACAGCTTGCCCTTAAGTTGAATGCCACTGACTTAGAGGCTGTCTCTAAAGAATTGTAAATCCCAGGAGATTCCCCTCGCATCTCCCTATTAGATCCCCCTCCCTGCTCCCTTATCCCCAGAGGGGGCCCCGAGTTCCCCCTTAAAAAGAGGGAAGCTCTTAAGTTGCTACGCTTTGATACCACGGGGGACTTTCAAGAGTTTTTGTGCCCCCCTTTTTAAGCAGGGCGAATTCATTGTGAGCAGAGAAAATTAGGGCAGGCAGAAGCTAGCGTAC
>CBKWLJ010000035.1:0-33453 GCA_966675205.1 uncultured bacterium | reverse complement strand
CAGATAAATGACCAAAAATTATGAATTGTTAATTATGAATGATGAAATAGTTGGCAATTTTTAGGGGTTGAAGCCCCCATTAAAAAATTCGTCATCTACATTTAGGGGGAGTCGAAATCTCCTTCTCTCCTGTCTTAATACTTAATTCATAATTCAGCATTCATAATTCATAATTTCAAGTTATTGAGGATGGCTATAACTCTAATTGCTATGTTGAATTAGACTCGCAACAACAGCAACTAACTCTGCTGGTTCTACGGGCTTCGACAGATGATGTTGAAAACCTGCTGATAGCGCCTGCTGATAGTTAATTTCTCCTGCATAGGCAGTGAGTGCGATCGCTTTTATGGTTCCTCCCTGTTCTGGCGGTAACGCTCTCACTTGTTGTATCAGCATATAGCCATCAACATCCGGCATCCCAATGTCGCTCAACAATACGTCTGGCTTGAATTCGATTAAAGCCGCGAGGGCCTCACTCGCTGAGCTTGCCATTGTCACATTTGCCCCTTCCTGTTCCAGCACAAAGGCAACGAACTCGCGGCTATCGGCATCATCATCTATTACTAAGACCTTAATGCTATTCAGATTGCGGGATTGCTCAATCTGTGTACTCTCCTGGTTGGCTTCAGGTTGAGTCGGCATGAGAGGGAGTCTGACAGTAAAGGTAGCTCCTTGTCCTTCTCCAGGGCTATTGGCTTGGACAGTACCACCATGCAGTTCAACTAAGTGATGGACGATTGCTAACCCTAAGCCCAATCCCCCAAACGTCCTTGTAGTGGTGGAATCAGCCTGACGGAAGTAATCAAAGACATGGGGGAGAAACTGCGGGGAAATGCCCTTACCCGTGTCGGTTACTGTGATTTGAGCGTAAGAGGCTGGGGGAGTTGGGGGAGTAATTTCTCCTCTCTCTCCTTCAACTCGTTCAAGCCGAATATGGGCCTGTCCGCCTGGTGGAGTAAATTTAATGGCGTTGGAAAGCAGATTCCAAACGATTTGCTGTAAACGGCTGGAGTCTCCTGCAACTTTCCCTATGTTAGGTTCCAGTTGGGTTTTTATGTGAATGGATTTAGCGTCTGCTGCGAGTTGTACCGTTTCCATTGCAGCACGAATCGTTGAGGCTAAATCAACTGAAGTTACATTCAAGCTGAGTTTGCCGCGTAAAATTCGGGAGACATCTAGCAAATCTTCAATCAGTTCAGCTTGCAACTTGGCATTGCGCTCAATGATTTTTAAGGCTTCAGTTGTCTTGGCCTGATCGAACTTTCGGGTTTGAAGTAACCTCGACCAACCCAGGATCGGGTTCAGGGGCGATCGCAATTCGTGGGATAGTACGGCGAGAAATTCATCCTTGATGCGGTTGGCACGTTCTGCTTGTTCTCGTGCCCTTTGTTCTTCTTGTAAAATGCGATCGCGTTGCTGTTCGAGTTGTTTTTGATCTTCGATATCGGTTGCCGTGCCAAACCATTTCACCACTTGTCCCTGTTCGTTTTTCAGAGGCAGTGCTTGGTGCAAATGCCAGCGATAAACACCATCGATGCGACGCATTCGACCTTCAGCTTGATATCGAATTGCATTTTGTTGTGCTACTGCCCAGTGGTGACTCAGAATAGGAAGGTCGTCAGGATGAACAACCGCTTGCCAACCTCCAGTTTGTGCTTGTTCTAAAGTTAAGCCTGTAAATTCTAACCAGCGTTGATTGACATCAAGGAGCGCTCCCTGATTATTGGCGATCCATACCAGTTGTGGAATCAACTGAGCTAAATATCGATAGCGTTCTTCGCTTTGCTGTAGAGCTGCTTGTGCCAGTTTACGATCAGTAATGTCGCTAATTACACTCACTAGACGTAGTGGTGTTCCATCAGGTGCGTGGCTAAAGCGTCCATTGAATTCAATCCAACGCCACTCGCCATCTTTGCGACGGATGCGGCAAAGCAGATGAAAGCGATTGCCTGGTTGCATCGCTTCCTCTAAAGCTTGCTCAAAGCATTCTAAGTCGTCAGGGTGAAGGATGCTATTGACAAACTGCGCTTTGCTAAGGGTGCCATCTTCCGGAGATTGACCAAAAATTTCATACATTCGTTGGTTTTCCCAGAAGGCACAGTCTGTCTGGCCATCCCACTCAAATACGCCCAATCCGGCAGCACTCGTTGCTAAATCGAGCCGCTGTTCTCGTTGGCGCAATGCTGTCTCGACTTGTTTTCGTTCGGTGATGTCAGTGTTTGTACCAAACCAGCGAAACACCTTGCCTTGCTTGTCCCGGATGGGAATGGCTCGTGAGAGAAACCAACGATACTCTCCGTCTTTACTGCGTAGGGGGAACGTGTCTTCCCAAGTTTCTCCAGTCTCAACGCTATGGCGATATTTAAGCACCACACGCTCCAGGTGTTCAGGGTGATGTACCTTCTTCCACCCCCAGCCTTCCATCTCCTCCAATGTTGTACCGGTGTAGTCGAACCAGCGTTGGTTGTACCAAAAGAGCCACCCGTTTTCGTCTGCCATCCAAGCAAGCTGGGCGATGTTGTCAGCCAGCGTGCGGAAGCGCTCCTCGCTCTCGCGCAGTGCTCTCTCAGTCTGCCTACGCTCGGTCACATCATTAATTAGAATTAACCAGGCAGGCTTTCCAGCAAACGTTTCTGCATGGGAGGTGATTTCTACCTCAATGACCGTGCCATCCTTTTTTAAATGTCTCCATATTCCGGCGTTATCGACTTGGGCTGGTGTCCTGGCAATGTTGTTGAGTAGGGCTGGAATATCCTCCGGTGGGCGGATGTCTCGAACGGTCATCGCCAGAAATTCTGCTTTGGAATATCCATAGTGATGAATGGCCGCTTCATTAACTGCTAGAAATGCTAAGGTTTGGGCATCGAACATCCACATGGGTTGGGGGTTGTGTTCAAACAAGCGGCGATAACGCTCTTCGCTTTCCCGGAGAACAGCTTCAGCTCGTTTGCGATCGCTAATATCGAGTAACACTCCATCCCACAGCAGACTACCATCCGGCTCCCGCTCACACCTGGAAAGCCCCTGTATCCATTTGAGTTCACCT
Organism: uncultured bacterium; assembly: GCA_966675205.1. Taxonomy (GTDB): domain Bacteria; phylum Cyanobacteriota; class Cyanobacteriia; order Cyanobacteriales; family Coleofasciculaceae; genus JBFLZA01. Next base: position 30,407 of record CBKWLJ010000035.1, on the reverse strand, counting down.
GACTTATCGATGATTCGCCACTCATGCCGCCATGGTGCTCCCGCTAAAACCTCTGGAGTGAAGGTTTTTTGGATACCCTCCAAGTCATCAGGATGAATCGCTTGCCATACGAGTTGTGAATTTTGTTGAAATTCCCAGAACTCAAATCCGTACAGCTCCAAGCAACCCGAACTGATGTAGATAAACTCATCATTCCCGTTAGGTCGCTGGCGATACTGATAGATGGTACCGGGTATGTTTTCAGCCAGCCGAGCCAGTCGAGTTTCAAATTGTTGCAATGCCGCCTCGGAGCGCTTGCGTTCTGTAATGTCATAGGTAATCGCTAAGATTTCCTGAATCTCACCCTGTTGATCCAGTAATGGGATATAGGTGATGATCAAAGTCAATGGATCGAGGTTTGGTAAAGTAATCGTGCATTCCTGGGTTTGGGGAATGCGTGTCTCAACGGCTCGATGCAATAGGGGAAGATAGGAATTTGTCACTTCTGGAGGCCAAAGTTCCTGATCCGTGCGTCCCAAAATTTCTTCTAAGGGTCTACCTGCCAGTTGTATGCCTTTAGCATTGAGAAACTTCACCCGTTGTTGAGCATCATAAAGAGCGATCGTATCGGGGATGTTATCCAGAACGGTGCGGAAACAAGCTTCACTTTGGTGCAATGCCTCCTCTGTCCGCTTACGTTGGGTAATATCCCGAAAGAAAAGATTCAATCCATCTGGAGATGGGTAAGCATGGTTTTCTAGCCACAGATCAAACGGAGCATAATGCTCTGCGAAGTGAACGGGTACCCCTTGAGCCATTGCACGGCGATACTCTTGCTCTGTTTTAGTACCCTTGACAGCAGCCCCCTCTTCCCAGGCATCTCGGCCAATCAACTCTTCTGGTCGTTTGCCATTCAGTCTGCCTGCTTCTTGGTTGGCGTAGGTAATGCGCCAATTGTGGTCAACAGCAATGAATGCATCGGTAATGCTTTCTAGAATGTTGGTAATCCGACGGTTGGATTCCATCAGTTGCACTTCTATCTGCTTGCGCTTGCTGATATCCTGGAAAACTACGATGCTGGTAGCTGGGCGATCGTGCATAGCAGGGAGAGTGTCCGCGTAGACGAGTAGGGGATAAACGCCCGTCGGGTTGTGCCAGTTCAACTCCACACCATGAATTCTTTCTCCCCGTGCAGCTCGCGCTGATGGAAGCTGATCGGGTGGGATAACTTGCCCAGTTTCATCGGTGCAATGGTAATCTTCGTTATATAGTCCAGCTATGCGATCGCTAGAGAGATCAGTTCCTGTAAGCTGATTAGCTGCCTGGTTAGAGAAAGCCACTCGCTTTGCTTCTTGATCAATCAGAATTAGAGGTGTGGGGAGTAGATTGAGGATTGCTTCTAGCCATTGTCTCTGGTTCGCTTGGTGTTCTGTCTGCTGCTGAAGTTCCTGCTCTAGTTGGAGTACCCGTTCTTGTAGCTGTCTATTCGCTTGACACAGTTGGGCCGTCCTCAATACAACTCGTGTCTCTATCTCGACATCGGCTGGTTCTTGCGTTGCCGTTACTGGCTCAAACTTGCTAAGGGTGTCCTTGCTGTGATCAACATCACTCCTCAATGCAGAGACGGATTGTAAGCTCCGGGCATAGTGTTCTATCAGTTCCGAACGGGACATCCTGCGATCGCATGCCTGCTGTTGCAAGATTTGCCAAGCCGTTTTCGTGAGGGAGAGTTTAACAGCCTGCTTGGGTTCTTCTTCCCACATTTGGATAAATTTACCTGTTTTGTCACGCTTCATTGCAGTGCTGGCGGTATGCCCATACGGCTAACTTTAATTAAATCAAGTTTCTCTTTGGATGTTATTCGTCCTAAGGTAGATTAGCTCAGGATTCCAAAATCCCTACCTGCACTAAGAGCAGCGTTTCTTAAATGGTTTTAAGCGCTTTTCCTTTTTTGATGAAAAAGGTAGCTTTTTAGGGCATAAACATCATTTTGGATAATTTTTGGATTGAGAACTCGAACCCCGTCTGGTGCTAGGCGATAAACTCGGATATTCTCCCTTCAAATACTTATCCAAATCGATATAAAGACGGGAATTTGTTTCACTAATGGGTGCAACAGAAGCAACACGAATACGGAATATTCGTTGCAAAGTTGCTCTAGGATTACTCTGATTAGAGTGAAGATAAAATAGCGGTTCACCACTACAAGAACCATTTTCTTCCTGGGCGACACAAGCTACCAACTGACCATCTCTTCTCTCGGTAGTGATGTATTTTAGAGTCCCCTGATCGTAGTACGTCTGGAACTTTTGCGACACCTGTTCACATAAACTTTGGGGCGTATCGCCTGATTTAGGGAGAGTTGAGGAATTCCAGAGAATCATAGGAACTTCGCCTCGTGCAGTACGGGCAATAGTGGCGGGTACACCCTTGCTAGTCCCACAGAAAAAGGTCGTTTCTTCCGCTGCACTAGGCTGACTGAGGGCAGATGGGCCCAAAAATGCGATCGCCAGTACAGACACAGAAGAAATATAAACTTTTGACAGCGTTCTCATGACCATGTTTAGCACCTAACCAGGAAAAGATCGAGAGTTGACAAAGAAAGGCAAATGGCAGGAGGTAGATGGCTTCAAGGGAAAAAAACTAAAGTTCGCGGGGTAGGAGCCTACATCTGAAAGAAAGCAGTTTGGGAAACGAGGCGATAGTCGTCTCTTGAATCAAAACATCCTTTTTCAATCCCAAAGAAAGAAAAATGTGGGAGACTTCTGTCCTCTACTTTCTATCTGCTGCCTTCTGAATTCTCCTCACCGCTTGTTTTCAATTGTATGTAAACCAGCACCCCTGTAAAGCCCAAAAGCACTGTAGCCGCAGCGGCAGCATAACCAAAATCAAATAAAGCAAAGGCTTGTTCGTAAATGTAGTAAACCAGTAAATTCGTAGAGTTGAGTGGCCCACCGCCTGTAATCATATAAACTTGCTCAAAGCTCCGCAGCGTAAAAATGGCTGTAGTGATGGTGGCAAAAACTAAAGTCGGCCGCAATCCGGGAAGGGTAATGTACCAAAACCTTTGCCAAGAATTTGCCCCATCTAATTCGGCCGCTTCATAACGACTTTGAGGAATAGTTTGCAATCCTGCGAGAAATACCACCATATTGAACCCTATCTGTTTCCAACTACTCAATAAAATCAAAACTGGCATTGCCCAAGTGGTGCTTCCTAACCAAGGGATGGGTTCAACCCCAAAAGTACCCAGAAACGCATTAACGGGTCCTTCGGTTTGAAATAACCAGCGAAACCCAAGCCCAACAGCAACTAAAGAAGTAATGGAAGGAATGAAATAGGCTGTTCGTAGAAATCCTCGTAAGGCAATGGATTGGTTGAGGAGTACAGCTAAGCCCAGGGGGATAACTAAACTAGGGATAAGGGTAGCAAGGGTGAAGTAGAGAGTATTGCTGAGAATTTGCCAAAAATCAGGATTGAGGATTAGGCGCAGATAGTTTCTTAATCCTACCCACTGGATACCTGTTGAGGTGAAACTGCCAGTGGTAAAACTCAGGTAAAGCAGATATGCGATCGGCCAAAACAGGAAGATGCCGAGTAGGATAAGGGCAGGGGCTAAGAAAATCCAGGCTGCGATCGCATCATTGTCTAACCCCTGTTGCCGAAGGGAAGGTTTAGGGTTGAGCATCGTGGTATTGGGTGACGGGTTCAGGACTCTCGATTGCCTATTCTATCTGTAGGGGTAGGGTAATGCCGTGCCCTTCCCCTTTATCTGTTGATTTAAAGAGATTCAATATTGTTGACGATGGCTATATTAACTTTGAATTAATTTAAAGTTTTTTAGAACCACTTTCTAATAGTCTTTATACTACAAGAAAAACCGCTATTTTTACTGCTGTGATAACGGTGTAGAGTTGATTCTAGCTGCTCAAGACTGACTCAGTTATGCTTCAGGGCTGAGAATCTTTGCAATTTAGGTAAAACTTTTGATTTTCATCCAGTAGATGAAAAACCGCCTATCAAATAAGGTTCAAGTCATCTATATATAGCGGTTTCAAATGAGTTGCAAACCTAGATTCTCTTTTTTTCTTGTAAAAAAATCTGTATTCCTTTCTCCTCTTGCCTTTTGCCTTTTACATACCGTCGCTGTGTTTACAAACCGAATGGAAACGCTATATATAGCTGTCGCCATAAAGTTTAGAACAGATTTATCAGCTAAAACGACCACGTACCAATAATAAACATAAAAGCCCTTTACCCTATGCCTTCTGCCTTTTGCTATAGCAGCCATCCATTTAGTAGAACCTATTTCTTTTAAACCTACCTATCAATCTATAAGTAAAAAAACACCATGTTGAAGCAAACTTCACTCAACCCGATCTTCCAACTCGAAGGCAGTTCTCAATCCGTTTCACTGGAATTTACCCTTAATGAATACGAAGCGAATTTTGTCAATGAAGTGGGTGTTTTCCAAGTTGATGATGAGTTAGGCACAGTTGACGGTATAGCGCCCGGAACTCCAGAATACCTCTTTGCGGCTCTGAACCAGGGACAAGTCATTTTCTCCGCTGTAACTAGTCCAGGTTTTAGCAATTTAGTCTCTAAGCGGCAACTGAGTTTTGATAGTAATACTCAATTAGGATTCTATTTAGTTTCTAACAGCAGTACCGATAAAGTTTTAGCAGATTTAGCCGCAGGACGTACCCCAGCAAATGTCTTTTTTGCTCATGCTAATGCGAATACCAATCAGTTTAACTATTCACGGATATTAGAATTAACTGACAGTACTTTAACTCTTGCTTGGGAAGACCAGTTGGGAGGTGGAGATCAGGATTTCAACGATTTTTTGCTCAAACTACAAGTAATCAATACACCTGTGCCACCAGAAACAGCGCTGCAAGGGAAGCGAAAATTGATTGATTTGCGCGACCAATCAGGTTTAATTGCTGTTAGTACTTCGGTGCATCAAGAGGCAAACTTTATTAACAGCTTTGGCTTTTATACAATTGATGACCCTACAGGCAGTATTGGCAATCTAAAACCGGGGGATGCGGGGTATGCGGAAGCAGCAATTAAAAATCGGGTGGACTTCAGCAATGGAGTCTCAGGAGGGGTATTGCTGGCACCGTTTTTCATTGCCAATAGCACTCCAGAAACCTTCCTCGCTCAGAATCCTTCAAACCAAGCGATTCAGGGACCATTGGCCTACTTTGCATTCTTAAGTGCTAACCCTGATGGAATTGACCACATTCGTCTCTTGGGAGACAACACTTTTGCCTTTGAAGATTTATACGGTGGAGGGGATTTTGACTATAACGATTTAGTGATTCAGCTTAGTTTTACTCCCTCTGGTGGTAATCAACCCGACCCTACTCCTGGCGGCAATATTCCAGGCTCTTTTCCTGGTGGTAATCAACCTGGTAATGACCCTAATTCTAATCCAACTCCTAACCCTATCCCTAATACGAGTGAGATTCAAGGGACGGTATGGAATGATATCAATGGTAATGGGGTGCGAGACTCTAGTGAAACGGGACTTGCAGGTTGGACGATTTTCCTTGACCAAAACCAGAATGGCCAGCTTGATGCGGGTGAGATATCTACAACAACAGACGCTAACGGCAATTATGTTTTCACGACTTTAACGGTAGGAACTTACACGGTTGCTGGAGTGTTACAAACAGGATGGCAATCAACATTTCCTACGCCTAGTCCTCATACCATTAATCTCAATGCGGGTGAGAATGCTACACAAATTAACTTTGGCAATCGATCTGACTTAGAGCAACTCCAACTGACTTTAACCCCTTTAGTCACAGGTTTGGAGAATCCAACAGCGATTACTCATGCGGGGGATGGGAGCGATCGCATATTCATAGTAGAACAGGAAGGTCGCATCCAAATTATTCAAAATGGAAATTTGTTAGCCACACCATTCCTCGATATTTCCACCCGTATCAGTACTGGGGGAGAACGAGGCTTACTCGGTTTAGCTTTCCCACCCAACTATGCCAGTAAAGGTTACTTCTACGTCAACTACACCAACCCCGCAGGGGATACAGTAGTCGCCCGCTATCGCTTAACAAATGATCCCAATGTAGCTGATCTCAACAGTGAAGAAATTATCTTAACCGTTGACCAGCCCTTTGAGAACCATAACGGCGGACAACTGGCGTTTGGCCCAGATGGCTACCTCTACATTGGTATGGGTGATGGCGGTGGTGGCGGCGATCCTCAAAACAATGCTCAAAATCCCCAATCACTGTTGGGTAAAATTCTACGCATTGATGTGGAATCCGGAGTCGTGCCTTATGCCATCCCTGCCACCAATCCCTTTGTAGCGGCAAACGACCCCAACAATCAATTTAGTGATGAAATTTGGGCGCTTGGCCTGCGTAACCCGTGGCGTTTCTCCTTCGATCGCGTCACTGGAGATTTGTACATTGGTGATGTAGGACAAAATGCCCTAGAGGAAATTGACTTTCAACCTGCTACAAGCCAAGGTGGCGAAAACTACGGTTGGAACATCATGGAAGGGACTAGCCGTTACAACAATAATCCCAGTGATATAACCAGTTTAGTGCTACCCGTAGCAGAGTATGACCATTCATTGGGGCAATCTGTTACAGGTGGAACGGTGTATCGAGGTTCACTAGAACCCAGTTTGCAAGGCGTTTACCTCTACGGAGATTTCATCAGTGGACGCATCTGGGGATTAAGGCCCAATAGCACTGGATGGGAAAATACGCTTTTGTTAGACAGTCCTTACGGTATTTCTACCTTTGGTGAAGACCAAGCGGGTAACTTGTATGTAGCAGACTACTTCAATGGCGGAATTTATAGCATTAGCGTTTAGAACCTATCCGAAAAAATCGATTGAAGAATTCTCAATAGATTGCAGTAAACATTGTTAGTAGAACGTCGGTTCATGAATGGTAGGGGCAATCCCCTTGTGGTTGCCCCACTTGTGATTACCCCACCAGAGTTTGGGAGTAGGCTAAGGTTGAGGACAAGTTCCCAGTTCCCAATCTACAAACAAATCACGCGGATCTGTGTCTCGTAACCAACTTACCAATTGCTGGTAGTCAGCAATGCTATAAACCCCAATACAACCGGCAGTACCTGGACTCGTTTTTCGGTTCCAATCAATATGAATTTCGATCGCACTGCGTTGAGTTTTCCCCGGCCCAACGTAGGTAAGAGGAATCGTGACTGGGCCAATCCCACTTTGATGAATTTTGCCATTATACTTGTCTTTCCCGCCTGCCCAAATCACATCATTAATGTACCATTTTCCTTCAGGCAGAGGTTCGCCTGAAAGGGCACGGCTTTCGCTACCTTTCCGGAAGAATTGTTTATTAGGCTGACCGGAACAAACTTCTAGTGAACCCTTGAATTGCCCATCCTTGAAATACTCTAACTTGAGTTGGTAACATCCCGATGTATCTTTGCTCTGAGTCTTAGTTAATCGAAGATAATTTTTACCTGAAATTGGTGGAGTTGGGCTTGGGTCATTTTTAGCTGGACTTGAGTCATTTTTGGCAGGAGGCTCATCTCCCCACAACTTCTCCCAAGTACGAGGCCCAACTTTACCATCCGCCTCAGCTAAACTAAAGTAATCGGCTTGAAAGTCTTTAATCGCTTCATCAGTTTTCTTGCCAAAGACACCATCAGCCTTACCTTCATAATACCCAAGCTCAATTAATCGCTTTTGGAGTTCTTTCACTTCATCACCTTCAATTCCGCGAACTAAAAGACGCTTAAATTTGGGTGGGTTAATGACATTAGGAATGGGATGTTTCTTCCCTGTTACTGAAATCCGTTCTCCATTTGGAATTATCTTATCACCTGGGGCAATGCGAAATTCTTTGGCATTCTTATACTGCTGAAATACAGCAACTAAGTTATCGATGAGTAAGCTTTCTAAGTTAAGAATTTCAACAACTTCAGTATCCTTCCAAGCAACGATGACGGTTTGATCACCATCTCGATATCCTTCCAGCCATGTCACCTGATCTTGTGGCGAATCCTCAACCTCAATCGGAGTTCCTTCTCCCCCTTGTTTCTCAAAAAGTTCTCGCTCATCTTTTCTGCGACTCACCAAACCAGGGAGGGTTGTTTTTTTGCCGTTGACTGTCCCTTTAACCCACTTTTCCAGCTCGGAAGCGGCACCAATAAAATCTTTCTTTTTTAGATTTTTCAACAGGGTGCTATTCTCAAATGCCCCAGTTCCGATGTTATAGCAGAATGATACAAGGGCATCAAATTGATTTTGATTGAGTGAAATGCCATCCACTAATCTCAAAACGTCTTCAGCAACTTTATCACTCTCTGCTTTAAGAAAAGCTTCCGCTTCATGTTCTGTTATTTTATCGCCTAACTGAACTTTCTTGCTATTAGGGTAGCGAGTCGTTCCATATCCGATTGTCGGTATGCCTACAGGGTCTATGTAAGCATCTGCGTGGAATTTTTCCCATTTTTTAATCAGTTCTAAACAATTGGGAGAAATTTTCATATAATTCGGCTTAATTGTTATGGATATGTTAACATTGAAGGATTATTTTTTTAACGCAGAGGAACGCTGAGTTTTTTTTGCAGTTTTTAGAGTTAGTTTTTAGTGAGTTTTGATTGCATTGGGAAAAATAGAGAGGTTTATTAAGTTCAAGGACTTAAGTCTTTCTGAAGAATAAATAAGGTGAGCAATGCCCACCTTATCACTATTAATTGATGATGCATCATTAATGTGTCATTGTTCGATCCAAACTGACACTGATCCACCGTTGCAGCGGAACTCACCCCAGCCATAGTCATTGGTATAGACGGGTTGCTTAATATGTTCGGTTAGGTCGTAGAATATTGCATTAGGCTTACCGACTTCCATCCATTTACTGCCCTCTGGGCCATCGCTCATGAGTACTGCCATTGCTTTGGGGTGTTCGGTGTCGCCTAGTCTTGTCCAGCCAATGGTGTTCCAATGGTCGAAGTAGTCGTACTGAGGGCCATAGGCGTAGTGTTTACGGGCATAGAGAAATTTATCGATCAGCCATTGGTGGGAATTTAACCAGATTTCGTAACCCCTATCTTTATAATGTGCTCCGTAATAGTCACCGTAGAATACGCAGGGATAGCCTTCCCGTCGCAGTAAGATGATTGCGTAAGCGAGTGGCTTGAACCAAGGTTCTACTACTGATTCGAGTGCTTGTAATGGCTGAGAGTCGTGGTTTTCTACAAAAGTAACGGCTTTCGTCGGATGCTGCTGCATCAGCGTACCGTCTAAAATGCTCCGCATATCGTAATGTCCACCACTGCGGCTAGCGATATAGAAGTTATAGTGCAAGGGCACGTCAAACAGCGACATCTGCCCTTCGGTGGCGCTAAGGTACCAGTTTAAGGCTTGAATATTAGAAGACCAGTATTCACCAACCGTAAACAACTCCCGGCCTGCATAGCTACGTAATTGCTTGAGCCATTGCACGAAAAACCAGGTGGGAATATGTTTGATGGCATCGAGGCGAAATCCGTCTACACCTGTTGTATCGAGAAACCATTCGCCCCAGTACTTTAGCTCACCTTGCACTTGTAAATTATCCATGTCAAGGTCACAACCGAGCAAAAAGTCGTAATTGCCCTTCTCTAGATCGACGAATTGCTCGAAGCTTCTGCCTTCGAGAAGGTAAACGATCCCATCTCCAATATCTCGGGCTAGCATATTGTGGTTAACGGCATCGAACTGCCAATGATTCCATTTCATGCTGGAATACTTGTCGCCTCTGCCGGGGAAGGTAAAGCGGGTGTAAACTTCAATCTCTTGCAATCCACCTAGCGGGTGTGTGCGGTTATCCTTGGCGAAAGGTACCGCCATCACTCGTTCTGTTTCGTCTCCACCGTCTTTGTGATTCAGTACTACGTCAGCGTAGACTTGCATTCCCTCATTCTGTACGGCTTTGATTGCTGCAAGGAGTTGTTCTTTTGTGCCGTACTTGGTGGGGACTGTGCCTTTTTGGTCAAATTCCCCCAGATCAAACAGGTCGTAAACCCCATAACCAACATCGTACCCCCCGCCTTGACCTTTGTACGCGGGTGGTAACCACAAAGCCGTAAAGCCTACGTTGGCAAGATCTGCTGCTTTGTTTTTAACTTCCTCCCACAACGTGCCACCCGGTGGGATGTACCAGTGGAAGTACTGCATTATCGTGCCATTGAGCTGTGCCATACTGATTTTCTCCCTGAGATTTGGTTATGGGTTGGTTACAACAGCTTTGAAGCGAATTCCAGACACTAACCTAAAATGAATGGCACTGAAATCACATAGGTTTGTAGTTTGCACTTTCGTGTTAAAAGCGCTGTAGCGTTTACTACAAACGCTGAAGTCAGTGACATTCAACCTAAAACGGTAAATCCTCATCTTCCTCTGGTTCTGTTACCTTCAACAGCAAAACGGTTGTTTTCTCTTCTTCCACTGGCAGTTGTGCGATCGCATCTCCCAATTCTTTCTGTAATGCCTTAGTCAGTGTCACCGGTAAATCTAAATCAATCCCCAATTCCTGTGTCATTTTTGCTAATGGGGTAAAAGCCACTTTTTTCGTCGTTCGTGTTTGATTCGTTAACTTAAACCCCTTGATTTCTTTAACGCTTTGTGAATTCATGGCCGATTTTAGGCGTTCTTTGAGTTGAGTCATTTCGGTATCCAACTGCTTCCACCGATGCTCGATCTGCCGATACCGTAGGGTTAGGGCTTCTATATCCTCATTAGCTGGGTCTGGTTCTTTGACTTGCAAGAGTCGATGATGCACCTGTGCGACGTAAACAGCGTCCATTTTTGCATAGTAGAGTTGATTGGTACTGAGGGGGCGTCGCCCCCAATCGCTGCCTTGCTCGGTTTTGTCCACAAGAGGCAAATGACACAGTTTTTCTACTAACGTTTTCAGTTGGTGATTGGGTAGTGGCACGAGGTAGTAAGGAATTTTTTTTGCCAGTTCTAACGTGCAGGTAACATTTTTAGCCTTCTTTTTTCCTAACAAATTGAGGTCGTAACTTGCATTATGAAAGACTTTTTCAATCTTAGGATTAAGCATGATTTTCTCGATAAACTCAGTGATGAGTGCTGGGTGTTCGAGAACATCTAAGATAAAGACGCGATCGCTAATTTGATGTAATAATTCACTACTACCTCTCACATCACTAGACTGGTCTAAAACTTGAATCAGTGACAATCGCGGTGCATCAGTTTTATAGTCTGCAACTTCTGTATCTATCCAAAGAACACGAGAATTAAGGTATTCTGAGATTTTGATTTGGATATCGATGGGGTTTGTCAAATAAGGCATTGAAGGACAAAATCAACTAATAAATTTAAATTTAACGAATTTAACGAATTCAATAGAGAAGGGAACAAGGAATGGAATTAATGATGTGTAGAGAGCCGATTGCCGTAATGGTAGGGGCAATCCCCTTGTGGTTGCCCCGCCAGAAATTGGAAATAGGCACGGGGGCATAACCCCAGAAAAAATCGACGTTTCGGCGGTTACTGTACCGACAGTCTAATAGCGAGGCAAAAGTTGTCCACCCCTTCAATAGAATTAAACTAAACGCTTGCTTTCCCGCTTCGAGAACTCCTCCCCTAACCCCTGAGGGCTTACTGCTCCCATGCTGTACTAAGCTTTTTGCATAAGTGGCAAATCCCTGAGAGATATTTACTCATGTGTGGGATTGGCGTCCTTGCCTATCCTAGAAAAATTGACGATTGTCTAAACAGCGATTGAGAATTCCCATGACAGATGCTTCTACCTCTAACCAACGTTGGCAATTCTGGATCGACCGAGGGGGTACCTTTACGGATATTGTGGCGCGACGTCCGGATGGCAAGTTAGTGATTCACAAACTCCTATCCGAGAATCCAGAACGCTACACTGATGCTCCAGTACAGGGGATTCGGGATATTTTAGGGATTCCGACGGATGCACCGATTCCGGCTGAACAAATTGAAGTGGTGAAGATGGGGACGACGGTAGCGACAAATGCGCTATTGGAACGAAAAGGCGATCGCACTGTCCTTATAATCACCAAAGGATTTCGAGATGCCCTCCGCATTGGCTATCAAAATCGCCCGGATATTTTTGCCCGTCAGATTATCCTGCCAGAAATGCTTTATGAGCGGGTGATTGAGGTGGAGGAACGCTACAGCGCTCAAGGGGAAGAGTTAATTCCTGTCAATCTTGAATCCGTTCGCAATTCGTTACAGGATGCTTACGATGCGGGTATCCGTAGCTGCGCGATCGTTTTTATGCACGGTTATCGGTATTCAGCGCATGAAAAGGAAGTCGCCACACTAGCACATGCGATCGGTTTTACCCAAGTATCAGTATCGCATGAAGTGACGCCTTTGATGAAGTTGGTGAGTCGGGGGGACACAACAGTTGTGGATGCTTATTTATCCCCGATTTTGCGTCGGTATGTCGATCAGGTTTCAAACCAATTAGGCAGTGTAGGGTCTACAGATTCCGTGCCTTTACAATTCATGCAATCCAATGGTGGACTGGTGGATGCTAAAGCCTTTCAAGGGAAAGACAGTATTTTATCCGGGCCTGCGGGGGGAATTGTAGGGGCGGTGCAGACGAGTGCGATCGCAGGATTCCACAAAATTATCGGCTTTGACATGGGCGGTACATCTACGGATGTCGCTCATTACAACGGCGAGTATGAAAGAACTTTTGAAACGGAAGTCGCAGGGGTGCGGTTTCGGACGCCGATGATGTCGATTTACACCGTCGCGGCGGGTGGCGGTTCGATTCTGCAATTTGATGGGACGCGGTATCGGGTAGGGCCAGAGTCAGCTGGTGCCAATCCTGGGCCTGCCTCTTACTCGAAAGGGGGGCCGTTGACGGTAACAGATGCCAATGTGATGTTAGGGAAGTTACAACCGGATTTCTTCCCCAAAGTGTTTGGCCCCCATGCGGATTTGCCGTTAAATGTTGAGGTAGTACGGCAGAAGTTTGCTCAATTAGCAACGGAAATTGGAAATAATCGCACACCGGAACAAGTGGCATCTGGGTTTCTTGCGATCGCAGTTGAAAAAATGGCAGATGCGATTAAGAAAATCTCCCTTCAGCGTGGCTATGATGTTTCCGAATATACCCTCTGCTGTTTTGGAGGTGCGGGTGGACAACACGCTTGTTTGATTGCCGATGCGTTGGGGATGAAGCAGGTCTTTATTCATCCCTTTGCTGGGGTATTATCAGCTTACGGCATGGGTTTGGCAGATATTCGGGTATTGCGCGAAAGGGCGGTAGAGGCGACATTAAATGAAGCGTTAGTGCCTGAATTAGAGCAATTTTTAGGGGAGTTGGCGAGGAGGGCAAAAGAGGAATTAAACGCCCCAGATGCTGAGGATACCGAGAAGACAATTCAAGTTTTCCGCAAGGTGCATTTGCGGTATGAGAGAACCGATACAGCACTGGTTGTGGATTGGGGTGATGTGGCAGCAATGCAGCAGCAGTTTGAGGAAGCACACCGACAGCAGTATGGGTTTATTGCACCGGAAAAGGCGTTAATTGTGGAAGCGGTTTCCGTTGAAGTTGTTCAAAAGACTTATAACCCAGAAGAACCTATCATTGAACGTCAAACTGATGCCGCACCCGAACCCGTTGCCGTAGTTCAGATTTACACTGCCAATGCATGGCACGATACACCCGTCTACCAGCGAGAAAATTTACAACCGGGAGACTGCATCTCTGGCCCGGCCTTAATTATTGAAGCAACGGGTACAAATGTGATTGAACCGGGTTGGCAAGCGGAGTCAACGGAATACAATCACCTGATCTTAAAACGAGTCACATCTTTAGATCAGGGTGTAGCAGTCGGCACAGAAGTTGACCCCGTCTTATTGGAAATTTTCAATAACCTGTTTCGCTCCATTGCCGAGCAAATGGGGATTACCCTACAAAACACCAGTTCCTCCGTCAATATCAAGGAACGTCTCGATTTCTCCTGCGCCATTTTCGATCAACAGGGGCAATTAGTCGCGAATGCGCCTCATATCCCCGTACATTTAGGCTCAATGAGCGAAAGTGTAGGCAGTTTAATTGAAGCACACGGCGGCACCCTCAAACCTGGAGATGTCTACCTGCTCAATAATCCCTACAACGGCGGCACTCACCTTCCTGATATCACTGTTATCACTCCAGTTTTTGCACCTCCTATTACTAAAGAAGATAAAGAACCAATCCCCCCCCTTAATAAGGGGGGGTTAGGGGGGGTTCCTCTCTTCTACGTTGCCTCACGAGGACACCATGCGGACATTGGCGGCATTACCCCTGGTTCCATGCCTCCCACCAGTACCTCTGTGGAACAAGAAGGAATCTTGCTCGATAACTTCAAATTAGTAGAACAAGGTCATTTCCGAGAACAGGAACTGCGGCAGGTACTGACTGCAGGGACTTACCCCGTGCGAAATATCGAGCAAAATATAGCGGATTTGAAAGCGCAAATCGCAGCTAACGAGAAGGGAGTACAAGAGTTGCGGCAAATGGTGCAGCATTACTCGTTAGAAACGGTGCAAGCGTATATGGGTCATGTTCAGGATAATGCAGAAGCATCGGTGCGTCGAATCATTGAGGGACTCAAGGATGGCAGCTTCACCGCGAAGCTGGATGATGGAAGTCAAATTCAAGCCACAATTACCATCGATCGCAAAAACCGCAACGCCAAGATTGATTTTACAGGTACATCTCCTCAACTAGAAAGCAATTTCAATGCTCCTGCTGCCGTGTGCAAAGCGGCAGTACTGTACGTTTTCCGTACTTTAGTCAATGATGATATTCCTCTGAATGCGGGTTGCCTCAAACCGTTGGAAATCATTATTCCTGAAGGGTGTATGCTCAATCCCCGTTATCCGGCGGCGGTAGTGGCGGGAAATGTAGAGACATCCCAAGCAATTACCGATGCTTTATATGGTGCCTTGGGAGTTTTGGCCGCCTCTCAGGGAACGATGAATAACTTTACCTTTGGGAATGAACGTTACCAGTACTATGAAACCATCTGCGGCGGTTCGGGTGCGGGTGCTGATTTCGACGGTACAGATGCGGTTCACACTCACATGACTAATTCTCGCTTAACTGACCCTGAAGTGTTGGAATGGCGCTTCCCTGTTCTCCTTGAGAATTTCTGCATTCGTCCCCAGAGTGGGGGTAAAGGAAAACATCACGGCGGAAATGGTGTGATTCGTCGCCTGCGTTTCCTCGAACCGATGACGGCGGCAATTCTTTCGAGTCGTCGGGTTGTTCCTCCCTTTGGGTTGCATGGTGGTGAAGCGGGTGCTACGGGGAGAAATTATGTCGAACATTGGGATGGAACAATAGAAGAATTAGGGAGTACTGCTGTTGTGGAGATGAATGTGGGGGATGTGTTTGTGATTGAGACACCAGGGGGTGGGGGTTATGGAAAGGCTACAGCGTTGATGAATGAATAATGTAGATCAGATAAAGAATCGCTTAACTTGGCTGACGTGGGTCTTCACGGGGAGGATGCCACCCTGCTTCTCCCCAATATTGACGAGACTCTTGAATGAAACCATCATCATGGTATTCATCATTGAGATCGAGGCGATTACAAGTAGCTCGACCTGTGGCGGTGATGCCCAGAATTTTTAGTCCATCTACTGTCCAAATAAAGTGGTCGCTCCACTGTTGTTGCCTGGGATTAAACAGGGGAGTTTCTAGTTGAGTTTCTGGATCGACTCCAGTTGTGAAATTATAGCGACGTTCATTACAGCGATGGCAAGCTAATGCCAGATTATCAGGTTCATCAGACCCACCTAATGACTGTGGCATTAGATGATCAATGGTTAAGGGAGATGGACTTACAAATTCAGGGGAGTGGCAGTATTCACATCGATTTCTTGCTCGTCGTCGGACAAAGCTTCGAGTTTGCTTTGAGACCATTTAAATTGGGCAGCTAGTTTAGAGTTAACTAAAGTAAAAATTCTATCTAATTCGGCTATTCCTTCGTATTCAGCCACTTCATCGGGGGTCAGTACTCCCGCTTTTTTTTTCTCTAATAGTTGTTCCCGTCGAGAATCTAATTCATCGGTAAATTTGAAGAGAATGATACCATCTTTTTCGCGAATCTGGAGTCCAGAGCGCATTAAAAATGACGGTTGAATCATTAATTGAGGAGTTGCCATAGCTTCACTTTATCTCGATGGTGCTTTTATATTATGTTAGACTAGTTATCCTATGCGATCGCTTCCCACTCCACGAAATTTGCTCAAGTTACACAGAAAGCGCTCGCTAAATCCTACCCCCTCTAATGACTGGTCGTCTGGTGCCAAGCTTGATAAAAGTCTGGATAGGGCAAATTGTAAGCACAGTACAAGATAATAGAGTAGAAAGCTTCATAGCGACGAGCATCGTTTTGAGTAACCAGATTCTGCATAGAATTTTTGAGAGCTGAGACAGTTGGCTCTAACTGGTGATGTTGAAGAATTTGCCTTATGCTCTCAACTGCATCTTGATGGATGAATTCATCATCACTAGTGCGAATCAGATTAATTAAAGTGTCGAGGGCTGTAGTCATTGCTTTTGGATAATTTGGGTGATTTTTTCCCAAAGCTGAGGCAGCAATTGTGCGGATGGACTCATTGTTACTGGTACAAAGATTAATCAGAATTGGGGGAGTTTTCGGATCTTTGGGGTTAATTTGCTCCAACAATTTACTTCCCAATCTACGAGTTAGCGGATCGTCAAAGCTACGGATAAAGTCAATCAGTGCTGCCAGTTGCTCTGAATTGTCAAGATTAATAGAACTCAAGTCCCATCCAAGACGCTCGAAATTATTACGAGTCTTGACAAGCGAATTAGTTAGCCGTTCTACTATCTGATGGTACCACTGGGTAGTCGCTTCACACCGTAGCTGTTCTGCCATCTGATGGTACAACTGCGCTTCACTCAGTATTGGATGTGCTTCTATATAATTAGGAGCTATTTTCTCTAACGTCCAAAGCGATGAAAAACGATCTGTAAAATTTGGAGACTTCAGAAAGAAGTGCTTCAGAGTCGTGTGCGTTTTTTTGTTGCTGGGGGCAATTTTTCCTAATAGTTCAGCGACTTTCCATTGAATACGCCAATCAGGGTCAATGCTCAGATGAAGATTACTCTGATAATGCTCGGTCAAAGCAGCAACAGCTAGGGAGCGATCTGTCTCCAATAGTGCAGCCTTGGCTGCCTGTTCAAGCGCCGTCGCAAAGCGTTGCCACTCTTGGTGTTCTTCGTTGAAATAACCGCAGCTCCATCTTACTAGAAACTTTACAACTAACTCAGTCAGGCTATAACCTGTATCATTTGGCTCAATCGCTCCTTCATGAGCTTCATTAGGGTCGCACTCGAAGAAAAAATTCTTAAATTCTCTAAATTCTCTAAATTCTCTAGATTCTGCTGTCCCCATTGCAGCAAGAAACCAAGCCTGATACCTGTACAATTCCCAACACCCATCATCAAAATTCACCAGAGCCATAAGAAATTCCTGTTTCTGCTTTGGCGGTACATCTTCGCGCCCCAGCCAAAGCAAAATCACTTCTTTCCACTGCGGCTCAAAAATGCGGTATGCTGGCTTACCATTGTCATACTCTAGAGATAGATTAGGGTTTAAGAGAGGGTTAGGATTTTCATTATCGTGATTTAGGAAATAGCGCCAATCATCGATCGCACACGCCGCAAAATATTCCTGAAACGTGAGATGGAAGAAAGCATAGACATCTTCACCCGTCTCAGCATCCTTGTAAACCCAATTCAGCCAAATGACATCACGCGCTAACTTAAAAAGAGATTTCCCCATTACCTTGTGAGCAAATTTCTTCCGTAGTGGTAACTTCTTATCAATAGCTTCGAGTGCCAACTTCGAGAAAGCATCGTGCAACTCCTCCTGCTTATCCAAATCATCAGCAAGCTGTGGGTGTTGTTTCCACCGATAGAAATACTCTATATATTGCTGGTAAAGTGTAGCTTTCGTCTTGGGCAAATCTCCCTGATGGAAATACCAGATTCCACACAACATCGCCAACCGCAACGGATTTTTAATCAAATCCCGAATGCGATCGTTTCTACTTTCCTCTAACTTCGTCTCTAACTCTTCCCCTAACTTTGGCTGACCTTCCTGGGTGAACCACTGTTGAATGAAATCACCCACCTGCTCATCATCAAAATGCAGAGTGCGATATGTCTCAAAATTTAGCAGTGCGTTGGGGTTAGCTTCCCAAACATTTGAGCGACAGGTTAGCACTACTCGCGCTAAATCGCCCCATCCTTCTAGCTGGGTAGCAATTGCCTGTAAAGGTGATTCATCTGCCCTCATCTCATCCACCCCATCCAACAGCAGCCACACCTTGCCACTCTTGAATAATTCCTCTAGCTTCTTTTGGGCTGAGGTAATACCTACATCACACTGAGAAATCGGCAGCGCATTCTTTAGCCAAGTCTGGAATAAGTATTCTTCCAGGGTTTTCCCTCCCAGACTGGCTAGAGAAATACAGATTGGAAAGCCTTTGTTTGAATTATCGACATAAAGAGCAATCTGCTCTAGCCATGTACTTTTGCCTGCACCTGGTTCACCAACAATCGTGAAGTTTCTCTCTTTCCCTTCGATTACCTGTTCCAGAAACTCATCATATTGATACTCCTGCTCAATTTCTATCTCAGTTAGCTGATATTGCAGCATTCCTCGCTCTGCCGAGGGTTGAAACTCATCACCCCGTCGAGGCTGTTCCTTCGGCTTCACTAATCCCAGCTTCACATAGACATTCTTCGCCTCATGCCCCAAATGTCTGCCAGTGATTGCTCGCCTGAAGTTTTGCTTCTCTCGCTGCTGTGCCAAGACTTTGCGGCAGACTTCGCGCCAGTTGATAGCCTCAGCCGTCTGTTCTGCTGGGTTCCACTCCTTTGGATCGACTACCTCGGTTATGTCTAAATCTAAGGCTTGGACAATTGCGATCGCATAATTCCTATCCTTAGCTTCGCCACGGAAAAATCGTTGGACTGTTTTTTCATCTACTTCTGCTGCTGTAGCAACGTCAAAATAAGTCCAAGGCTTGCCTTTATCGTTGCGTCTAGAAGCCTTCGCCTGTAGAAGTTTTTGGCGTCCTGCTTCAGTAGCCCGAACACCACGAGGTTTGCGCGTTTGACTCATTACAGTTTGTTCTTGGGTAAGGGCACGGCATTGCCGTGCCCCTACGAGGTTCATAGCCATAGTTTAGCCAGTCTCACCCAGCATTCGGGAGGACAAAAAAAGGAACTTAATTACTGTCCTCAACTGGTCTGGAGGTAGACCTATCTAAAAATTTAGTCTTATCTCATCGGCAGCCGATACCGCAAACCAATGAGGATTAAATCATGGAAAACCAACCCACAATACCCATAAAACTAGAGCAAACCAACCAACCTATTCAGCTTGTCACTCCCCCACAACCTCACATTGAAAATCCCACTACTTGGATGCCAACAGGGAACAGCCAAGCCGAGATTATCCTGGCAGTAGCTGTCTTGATTAGCTCTATTTCTGGACTCCTTCAAGTTCTGCTACCCTTGTTGCTGCAACAGCCACACAAGAAGACCCAGTAATTTCTTAACCTAAGAGTAAAACCCCCAGCACTTCTGCCAGGGGTTTGCTTAAATTCTCAGGTCTGAGATTACCAAATTCCTGTAGGGGCGGGTTTAGCGACAAAACCTGAGGATATACGATAAGTTGGATACAAAACCCGCCCTCCAGACGTAACCATCACCAATCCGTCTTCTTCAAAATCAACCGTCAGATACAAAGGGGAAAGGGCGGGTTTTGATTGGGAAATTATTAGTGATTTCCGCCTATTTTTCCCTAAACCCGCCCCTACAAAAACCGGAATAAATCTCAATTACTTCTGTAACTTCACCCCTCGAATCGAATAATCCAATAACTCCATCGGATGCATCAACGTAATTTCCTTCCCCTTCAACTGCAAATGCTTCTTAATTTGCAACGAACACCCCGGATTCGGAGAAGCAATTAACTCGGCCCCAGTATTGAGCAAATTCTCCACCTTTTGCTGTCCCAACTCATCCGC
The DNA here is from genome assembly GCA_966675205.1 of uncultured bacterium. Lineage (GTDB taxonomy): Bacteria > Cyanobacteriota > Cyanobacteriia > Cyanobacteriales > Coleofasciculaceae > JBFLZA01. The sequence continues at coordinate 10,342 of CBKWLJ010000035.1, read as the reverse complement.
CACTTCCGGTTGCAGCATATTATAAACTCCCGCACTGCCACAACACAAAGCTGCATCAATCGGTTCTCGCAATTTCACATTCGGAATTTGCCGCAACAACTGACGCGGTTGCACGCTAATTTTTTGCCCATGTAATAAGTGACAAGCATCCTGATAAACCATCGTCAGCGGTTCATCTGTCACTGGTGAAAGAGTTGATTTCAGTCCCACTTGTGCCAAAAATTCTTGTGCATCTCTTACCTTCGCAGCAAATTCTTTCGCCTTCTCCCGATACTCTGAATCATCTTCTAAAATATGCCCATATTCCTTCAAGGTATGACCACACCCAGCCGCATTGATAATGACGTAATCCACCTCCGTCTCTAGGAAACTATCAATCATCTGCCGTGCCAATGCTTTCGCTTGTTCCTTTTGCCCTTGATGTTCGGGCAATGCGGCACAACACCCTTGAGTTTTCGGAATCACCACCTCACAACCATTTGCGGTTAAAACGCGCACCGTCGCCTCATTGATGGGTGAGAAAAATAAGCGCTGCACACACCCCAAAATGACTCCCACTCGATAGCGTTTCTCCCCTTGGGGGGGAATAACACCAGGGAAATTATCTCGGAAAGAATCCAAATTAATTTGCGGCAAAATCGATTCCATTGCCGCCAAACGAGGGAGAAATTTCTTCAGCAATCCTGTAGAACGAACCAGTTTCTGCAATCCCAATTTTTGATACAGATAGAGAAGCGGAAGAAAAAGGCGCAGGCGTCCAGGGTAAGGAAATAAATTAAAAATAATCGCTCTCACCAAGCGGTCTGCTAAACTGCGTGGATAGTTTCGTTCAACTTGAGGACGAGTTGCCGCAATTAACTTGTCATATTGAACCCCAGAAGGACAGGTACTGACACAAGCAAGACACCCCAAACATGAATCAAAATGTTGTACCGTCCCCTCCGCAAGTGGTGCCTCACCTTTGTTAATCGCATTCATTAAATAAATCCGACCTCTAGGAGAATCCATCTCCTTACCCATGACTCGGTAACTGGGACAAGTCGAAAGGCAAAATCCACAGTGAACACAAGTATCAATAAGTTCCTGCTTAGGAGGATTTTTCGGATCAAAACCGGAGATGGAAGATTCACCCTCATCAATAGATACGCTTGCCCTTACCGTCTCTGGTGTGGGGAATTGAAGATTCGGTTGGGTAGATGAAGTCTGCATATTATTTCTCTGCTCTTATCTCTTAATTCTGTGCCCTGAAGTGTTTGTGGGGTTTATTCCTTAAATTCCCCCAACGAACCGATGAGGATTTAAAATATTTTTTGGATCAAATTGCTGTTTAATTCGGCGCATCATATCCAAAGCATTACCACTGTAACCCCAAACATCTAGCTGTTGCTTCAAAGCAACGGGTGCCTCCAAAATTGTGAGAAAACCCTGTTGCGATTCACAATGGCGTCGTAGCTCTTTAATCGTTTGAGGCGTAACCGTTGCAGAGTCGAGGCGCAATCGTCCCAACCCGCTATTAGCATGAATGATTCCCAATCCCGTTGAAGAGGTTAAGGCGTCTAGTTGAGTCAAGGTGGTGACAGCGGCGGTAGGTAATACTCCTATTTTGCAAGTAATTGCTGACTCCTGTGAGGTTGCCCAGATTTGTTCTGGCAATGATTGCCATAGATTGACTTCGTCACTATCCGCATACAAAGTGCCTTGTAAACCTAACTGTTGTCCAACATCCAGCAACCGCGAAGATTGTTCTTGAACACTTTCAGGCACGCTTTGAAAGCGCACTCTTAAACCCAGACCTTGACCCAAATTCAGTTTACTGACAAGCTGAGTGGAGAGTAAATCCGCTACTGTGGGCGTGAGTGCAGAAGCGAGAAGGGTTTTTGTGGCAGTAGAAATTGCCTCTGCTTCACCCGTCAACACTACAGTCCCCGATGCCTCTGGTATGGGATACGCACGAAAGGTGACTTCTGTCAAGATTCCTAATGTGCCATAGGAACCCGTAAAGAGCTTCATTAAGTCGTAACCTGCTACATTCTTCACCACCCGACCCCCAGCTTTAGCCAGTTGTCCATCACTGCGGATAAAGGAAATCCCTAAGAGCATATCCCTAACTCCACCATATCGCTGACGCCAAGACCCGCTATCGGCTGTAGCGATAATTCCACCTAAAGTAGCGTCTTGAGGATAAGCAGGGTCGAGGGGAAGAAATTGATTTTCTTGTAACAAGAGATTTTGCAAATCACTTAATTTAACCCCAGCTTCAACTGTCACCGTTAAGTCACCTACCGCGTGTTCAATCACTCGGTTGAGGTGTTCGGTACTCATAACGATGTCAACCGCTTTCCCTATACCCCCCCAACCTAATTTGCTCCCGCTACCACAGGGAAGAACGCTCCAACTGTTGTTGTTAGCGCAGGTGATGATGCTTTTAAGTTCTGTAACTGTATGGGGGAAAACGATACAACTGGGTAAGTTTTCTGATAGATTGGCTTTTTTGATGCGCTCTTGCCATAGGGGTGGGAAGTGTTCCCAGTTATAGATAGCAGATTCGCCAACAATCGATTTCAGTTCTCGGACAATAGATGCCGTAATGTCCGGCTTTGCGATCGCATTCATCGTTAGTTTATCCTTTTGATATTGTCAGTCTCGGCATTCCCCATCTGGTTTTTACCACCTATTTATCAAGAAACCTCAAAACCTTATACTGAAGGGGATATGGGAAAAGCAGCAACCCGTGTACCCTAGTATCGTAGGCTACCATCAATGCTGATCGATACAGGCAATCCTACGTTATTTTGCTTCTGGGAGTTCACGGGATGGCTCGTCGCAAGCTTAAAAAACCAGTCGTTCAAGCTTTAGACCGAGAGAGCTTGCTCAATCGCTTGACTACCCGCATCCGTCAATCCCTAGAACTCCAAGAAATTTTGAACACAACGGTCGAAGAAATCCGTTCGTTTCTCGGCACCGACCGTGTTAAGGTATATAGTTTTCATCCAGATGGCAGTGGAGAAGTCATTGCCGAGTCAATTAATGACGCTCACTTACCTTGTTTGTTAGGCTTACGCTTTCCGGCAGAGGATATTCCCCAATCAGCTCGCGAACTGTTTATTAAAGCCCGTCAACGCGTAATTGTTGATGTCAGCATCGGTCGCAAGACCCTAAATTTCTTAGACTCCCTCGAAACAGGAAAAAGCTTAGTCAGAGAAGACATTCGCCACTTTCCCGTTGACCCATGCCATCAAGAATATCTCACTTTGATGGGAGTCTCTTCTTCTCTAGTTTTACCGATTTTACATCAAAATAACTTGTGGGGATTGTTGGTCTCTCACCATCGAGAATCACGACACTACGAGGAACGAGAACTGCAAATTGTTCAATTATTGGTCGATCAAGTATCCATTGCGATCGCTCAATCCGAACTCCTCTACCGAGCTCGTTTACAAGCCGATCATGAAGCCAAACTCAATCAAATCAGTAGTCGGCTGCATAGCCCCTTAAAACTCACAAAAATTCGGCAGATGGTTTTGGAGGAAGCCGTTACGGCTTTACAAGGGTCAGGTGGGAGACTTTATATTACGGCCGAACCGACTGAACAGTCAGCTCAACTGTATCTTACTGGAACTCAACCCGCCCTAACCGATCTTGAAGAAACCGACTTATGGCAGCGGTTAATAAACTCTTCCTCTGCACTCTCTATGGTTCAAACTCGCTTCATTCCCTCTCTAAAAACCTGGGAATTTACACCCACTGACTCTTTAATGTCGTCTTCGACTTGCTACTCTGGGGGGGGAATAGTTTCCCAAGTCTATACCATTCCTGACCTGTTTAAGGAACCCTCACTTCAGCCTTTAGTTTCCGCGTTCTCTAAAACAACCATCCGCAGTCTACTGATCGTACCTCTTCAATATCATCAACAATGTGTTGGCTGCTTAACCCTCTTTCGGAGCGAAATCGACACAGAAATCTTATGGGCTGGATGTAGAAATAATGATACCCGCAATCGCCGTCCTCGCGCTTCCTTTAAAGCGTGGCGAGAAGTTACTAAAGGACAAACACAGCCCTGGACACCTGAAGACGTTAAGTTAGCCCAAGCCTTGGGCATTCATCTCTACATGGCTGTGATGCAACGACGTGTTGAAGATATGCTCCGGCATCAGGCGTCTCACGATCGCTTAACAGGTTTACCCAATCGGATCTTATTCGATGATCGGCTTTCTTTGGCGTTGGCTCGCACTCACGGCAATGGTGAAATGCTGGCTGTTATCTTTCTGGATTTGGATGGATTCAAAACCATTAACGATACCCTTGGTCATGCTGTAGGTGATCAGCTTTTGAAGAATGTTTCCACACGCCTCACAAGTTGCTTGCGGGATGGAGACCTTCTCGCCCGCTGGGGAGGAGATGAATTTACGTTGTTGTTATCGCCCATCAGCTGTCCTGAAGCCGCAGCCAAGATGGCCAAAAACATTTTAAGCGCGCTGAATTCTCCCTTGGAGTTTGCGGGGCAAGAACTACACATCAAAGCCAGTCTAGGTATTGCTTTAGCTCCTTATGATGGTGAAGATGCAGAAACACTGCTGAAGAATGCAGATGCTGCCATGTACCGCGCCAAGCAGCAGGGACGCAACAACTATCAACTGTACACTGCTGCCATAGGCACAAAAGCGCAAGAGCGGCTGAGTTTAGAAAACAATCTTTATAAAGCCCTAGAACGTCAAGAATTTTTATTGCACTATCAGCCGCAAATTGACTTACAAACTGGGGTAGTGGTGGGAATGGAGGCGTTGATTCGTTGGCAGAGTCGGGAATTAGGATTAATTTCACCCGGTGTCTTTATTCCTCTGGCAGAAGAAATGGGGTTAATTAACGCCATTGGGGAATGGGTTCTGTGGACAGCTTGCACTCAAAATCGTGCTTGGCAAAGTTTAGGATTACCGCCGATCCGAGTAGCGGTGAATCTTTCAGCGCGTCAGTTCCAACAAAAAAATTTGCTGCCAGTGATTGCTCAAGTTCTAGACGCCACTCAGTTGGAACCGTGTTATCTAGAACTGGAAATCACGGAGAGTATTGCCATGTATGATATCCCTTCAACTATTGACCTTTTACGCACCTTGCGGGCTATGGGGATTCAAATTGCGATCGATGATTTTGGTACGGGCTACTCTTCTCTCTCTTCTCTCAAACACTTTCCGCTAGATAAGCTCAAAATCGATCAATCATTTGTCCGAGATTTGGTTACAGATTCTTATGATGCCGCTATTACTTCGGCTGTAGTCGCGCTAGGACATGGACTGAAGTTAGAAGTTGTTGCCGAGGGAGTTGAAACCCAAGAACAATTGACATTTTTGCGATCGGTAAAGTGTGATGGGATGCAAGGCTATCTTTTGAGTCGTCCTCTACCTGCCGATTCAGCAACCCATCTCCTGAGTGATAGCACGAAGCTGCGTATTTAGGGATTTGCCAAAAATTTAGTTACCCAATCTTGTACTGCACACAATAGAGAATTGCTATATTATCTGCTTGCCTCTGTGGTTTTTTATTTAATAACAGTGAACTGGGAACCTGAAAACAAATTCAATCTTCAAAGGTAAGAAGTAAAGTTCCAAATTTCGAGTGAGTGCGATCGCTTTGGCTATAGCGGACACAGCAGCGTCCATACCACTGTATTCTCTATAGAGATGGGATCGATTCCTGCTATTTTCTAATTTTTTGGGCTTAACCCTTGACATAGCCAGGATTTTAATGAGTTGGGACTCGATCAGGTCACGCTGAAGAGCCTATCCGGGTTATGTTTTTTCGCTTCTTACCCACCTTGGTGAAGCGGTGCAACGTTTGCGAATAAGAGCAATCATGATGAAATTCCAGTGGCTACTGCTACTTCTTTCCAGTTTTTCAAGCATTTTTTTCTTTTCATCTCCCGCTGACGCCGCCAAACTTCTCTTATGGCGTTTTGACGCCAATCAGAATCGCTTAGTGTTTACTACCGATGGTGGTGTCCAACCCAAAGCGCAACTGCTTGCCAATCCCACACGTTTGGTCATCGATTTACCAGGAATTAGCTTAGAACGCCCAACCGTGAATCAGGCAGGCCGTGGGGCAATTCAGGAAGTCCGTGTCGGACAACTGAATGACCAAACGACTCGTATTGTTGTAGAGTTGGCACCGGGCTACACTTTAGACCCCCAGCAAGTGAAGTTTCAAGGCATTTCTCCTACTCAATGGTCGGTGCAATTACCGACACCTCAGCGACTTGCTTCATTGCCCAACACTAGACCTTCGGTGATCGTAGACCCCTCACCTAATTCTTCAAGTTCCTCCAACAATCAATCCTCTTCAAGTCGTTTGGCAACAATTGAGTCTGTTGAACTGACTAGTAATGACACTCAGTTAATGATTCGGGCTGATAGGGACGTAAGGGCAACGAGTCGTTGGGATGCCATCGCCAAGGGATATCAAATTACCATCCCCAATGCCAAACTTGCTGAACGAGTCAGGGGCCCTCAGTTAACCACAAATAGTCCTGTCTCCCAGATACTGATCCGGCAACAAGATTCCCGTACCGTCACTGTTTTAGTCAAACCCAGTCCAGGGGCTCAAATCGGAGACCTCAATCAGGTTAGCGATCGCCTTTTAGCCCTGCAACTACAGCCTGCCAAAGCGGCATTGCCTCCCACCGGTTCAATTCCTGTACCACCGCCTAACCGACCGGCACCATCCACCTCTTTACCTCGTGTACCCAACTCCCGAATTGTGGTCATGCTCGATCCAGGGCATGGTGGCAAAGACCCCGGAGCTATTGGTATTGGTGGATTACGGGAAAAAGATGTAATTTTACCCATTTCCCAACTAGTTGCAAGGCGGTTGGAGCAACAAGGGATACAAACAGTAATGACGCGTTCAGATGATCGATTTATCAGTCTTGCCGGACGCGTACAAATGGCAAAACGAACAGGTGCCGATATATTTGTCAGCATTCATGCCAACGCGATTAGCCTGCGTCGTCCTGATGTTAATGGATTAGAAACGTATTACTTCGCCAATCCGCGTTTAGCCCAAACTATTCATAACAGTATTTTGCAGAGCGTGGACATACGCGATCGCGGAGTACGACGGGCAAGATTCTACGTTTTGAGAAATAATTCTGTCCCCTCGGTTTTAGTAGAGGTTGGTTTTGTCACGGGAGCCGAGGATGCCCGTAAACTGGCATCTCCAGCGTTTCAAAGTCAAATGGCAGATGCGATCGCACGAGGGATTCTTCAGTACATTCAGCAAAATTTTTAGCAGCCAGGCTATATTAAAATCTAGGGAATGCTTGACTGGCTCTCTCCAAATCTAATAACCAAAAAAATTTTGTGCCTACTCAAATTGATAGGCACAAAAAACGGGTCAACCTGACCTCGGTTAACCCGTGAGCTTGGGAACGCCTAGATGTACTACTGAAGCACTAATTTAACATTGGCATTCTGTAAGCCGCGCTGCTTGACCTCTGTCAAGGTTTTGTTGACCGCGTACTTCTGGTTGATCGAGTTGATCAGTTCGGTTTGGTTGTGCTTCTTAGCAACACCCCACAGGTCAGCAATCAGGTCAAAGGAACCATCGCTGTTGCGAGACCAACCGAGGTCATACTCACCTTCCAAAACGGCAACGATGTCGGCACGAACCCGCTGACCATTGTAGCCACGAACGTCGGCTTCGGTCTTGACGGAGATACCCAGGTCACGGAGAGAGGTCTTAAGGATTTCAGCGTCGGTGATTTTGGTACGCAGAGTGCTAAAGTGAGACATTTGGATTTCCTCCAGTAGAGATAGAAGAGAAACAACAACGTAGCGTTTTGCTTTTATGATTAGCCGCTTGCAATCAGGCGGCTTTTTTTTGTCAAACTGCTAGCAAGAGTTTGCTAGCCTTTCCTCCTGTTGGGAGCAGGAGAAAGCCTGTTAAAACTCCAATCGCTGATATTCAGCAATGGAGGCTGCCGCAGGTCGCGCTCGCTGCCTAGCCCAGTCCCTCAGGGCTGTTACCTGCTCAGTCATCGTCCGAGAAAGCGGCAGTGTGGATTTGATCGCCGCTATGATGTCGAGCTGAGTGAATTCTCGGTCTTGAGCAAATGCTTCATACATTGCTGCAATGATAGCTTGCTCAATTTCTGCTCCAGAGAATCCATCAGAAATCTTCGCTAACTGATCTAGATCGAAGCGAGTAATATCTCGACGCCGCTTACTCAGGTGAATACTAAAAATTTGCTGACGTTCTTCCGCATTCGGTAAATCTACGAAAAATATTTCATCAAAACGACCTTTCCGTAAAAACTCCCCAGGTAAACGCTCAACGCGGTTAGCCGTTGCCATCACGAATACAGGTGAGGTTTTTTCCTGCATCCAAGTCAGGAAGGAACCGAAAATACGGCTTGAGGTACCTCCATCCGAATCAGAAGACCCACTTGTGCCAGCAAAAGACTTGTCTAATTCATCAATGAACAGAATGGCTGGAGAAATCGATTCAGCAGTTTTTAAGGCGTTGCGTAAATTCGCTTCCGATCGCCCTACCATTGAGCCATCATACACCCGACCCATATCTAGGCGCAGTAGGGGCAGACCCCACAGGCGAGAAGTAGTTTTGGCAATTAGAGATTTTCCACACCCAGGAACTCCTAGAATTAACATTCCTTTGGGTTGAGGTAATCCGTATTCTCTCGCTCTTTCGGTAAAGGCGTTGGAGCGTTGCTTCAGCCACCGCTTCAGCTCTTCTAGGCCCCCGATTGAATCAATCGTTTCATCCTCTTCAATATACTCCAGAATTCCATTCCGGCGGATTAACTGCTTTTTCTCAGATAGAACAATATCTACTTCAGCTTCGGTGAGACGCCCAGATTTAACATAGGCTTTACGATATACTTTCTCGGCTTCATCATGAGTCAATCCCAGTGCAGCTTTCAGAAGCTTTTCTCGAGTCTCTGTCGTCGTGCGACGGATTCGAGTTTGCTCCATCTGATGCGACAGCACTTGATTTAATTCTGAAAGGTCTGGCAGTGGGTAGTCGAGAACGACGACCTCTTTTTCCAATTCAATTGGAACCTGCTGCATTGGGGACATTAGGATGATCACTTTCTGTGTATTTTTAAAGCTAGCGATCGCATCCCGTAGCCACCGAGTTGTTGCCGGAGAATCAATAAATGGATGTAAGTCTTTAAATATATATATACCAGGTTCTTTCTGCTGAATTACCCATTGAATTGCTGCTTCAGGAGAGACCGTATTGTGCTGAGTAATATGGCGCGATTGACCATACTCAACAATCCCATGTGTGACAGTCCAGACGAAAACACGTCGCTGCTGAGATTTTGATTCCTGTGTAATTCTGGCGATGGCTCTTTCAGCCCGCTCTTCCTCAGGAGTCACTAGGTATATTAGAGGGTATTGAGCTTGAATCAGAATACTGATCTCTTCTTGCATGACTATCGACCTAATTTAGAGACGGCTCAACCACTGCCCAAGCATCGTCAAAAGAGCAAAACACTCAGCTCTTAAGCTATCAAGATTAACAAGGAACTAGTTCCTCTTCTCCCTGAGAGTCTGTACGGGAATTGACTTCTTCTCGTACTTTCTCCACTGGAATCTCGTCAGCCAAAATACTGGGCTGATTTTTCAGAGACACCATTTCTCCATCTTGGAGGACTACGGAGCTAGAACATTCAGGGCAACTATAGACCTGATGAGACTTTCCGTAAGATGCCTCTACCTCATCTACCACTTCCGGGTGGCGTAGATAGAAGAGGATTGCTCTCTCAACCAGCGAAGACATAGAGTCTGCATCTACAGCAGCTCGAATCTTGAGCTGGCGGTGGAGTCCTGGTGGGAGATACAACGTAACCTTTTGCTTGTCTTGCATATAATTTCAATCGTTTTACCCGGGTATGCTATGCAAGCTTATCGGGTTCTACAGGCGCTGTCAAGACATTAAGCCAGTATGACGGCAAAATCGTTACATTTGTTTACATTGTCCGGGTATAGCGGCTGATCCGGCGGAAGAATAAAAGCACTGATCATATTGGGAAGCAGTTTTACTGGTGTCTCTTGTCAACTCCGGCACCAAACGCATTGGTCGCTATCAGCCAAAAATCCGACTTGAGAATTCCCCAGTGTCTAGCGGGGGATTCAGGCGCAAAGGAAAAAAGGAAAAGGAAAAGACCTCGATAACTTCTTGTTTCCTCAACATAAACCCTTGCTTCTATCTCACTAACTGGGTTAGAAACTGGCGTCAACAGTTGTTCTTTCAACAGCCAAGAGGTGTTAGCAGGCGGAACAATTGGGATTGTAGTTTAAAAAAACTTGTTGTCATTGTCACACCT
>CBKWLJ010000034.1:0-33639 GCA_966675205.1 uncultured bacterium | reverse complement strand
TGCCTTGGAGCTTTAAAGCCAACTGCTTTGTACCTCATCCAATTGAGAAACGCTAATATTACCGGCTACTGGTTGTCTGATTAGACTTAACGCAATTGAGCATCCGCAACGTTGCCGCAGCTGCATAGTTGCGACGAGCTTGAGCATCGGGGACAAATGTTGTACCTGTTTCATTGAGCGGGGAAGCCACTCGGCAATAGGAAGACATTTGACTAATTAACGAAGCAGCCCAATGTCCTTGTGTGTCAGAAAACTGCATCGCTGCCTGATTGGAGGTGAGTGTGGGTTGTCGCCCTTGGAGCGTTTGAGCAAATTCAGCCGCTCGTCGCTCTACCGCCATCAATTCTGCACGAGTTACAGGTTGAGTTGGTCGGAATGTGCCATCGGTGTAACCACTAATGATTTTATTGTCTCGTGCCCATTGAATTTTTGCCGCACTCCAGCGTGATGCATCAACATCGGGATAGGGGCGGGAGGAGATTTGAGTGGGAACCTGAATATTCGCACCAGGGAGCTTACCTAAAGCTTCAATCACCATAGATACCAGTTGTTCTCGGGTTAAAGAAGCTTGAGGCCTGAAGGTATTATCTTCTGCAAACCCAGCGATAAAGCCCATCGTTACCGCTTGTTGAATTTCTGAAGCATAGACATCAGTAGAGATATCTCGGAATGCATATGTCGTAGTACCGGAACCTGTGCCAGTCCCTGTGCCAGTCCCTGTGCCCGTGCCAGTTCCTGTGCCCGTGCCAGTTCCTGTGCCCGTACCCGAACCTGTATCTGTACTAATACCACCAGAACCGACGACAGCGGCTAGAGTCTGATCATTAGTAAGATAGACGTGACCAAGGGTTTTTCCGTCGTAAGTTCTCTTCGTCAAACGCCAGCCGGGTTCTAAAATAAATTTGGCAAAGCCATTGGTAAGACCTTGTGTGCGGCCGATAAGAACATCGGGTGCAGTGCGGCTAGTGCGAGACGTGCCCACTAGCTGGAGTTCTCCATTGCGCTGTACAACTCTCAGCAAGTACTGTAGTCCTAAATCTTCATCAGCCATGCGGATGGAATAGCCATTAGAGTCTGTGCTACGTCCGCAAATACCAGTAAAGTCAAAGTTTAACAATAGGGGATCGACAATAACCGGGCTACTTCCACTCTCACTCCAGCACTGCCGCTTGGATGAAAGTTGTTCAATAATTAACAATTGATGCTGATTATTGCCAAAGGGTGCAGCTACCGCAATAAAGTTATCTTGCTCAACTTCTTGTTTACCAAAAGTCGCAGCTTGGGCTTGGTTACTAGCACCCATTGTGGAGATTAACACTGTGGCGAGCGCCGCCACTGTCCCTCGAAATGAAATCTTCATTTTGTCTTTCTACGGAAAAATCTAGGTAGGCTTTCGTTAGATGGGATAATTTCTCTGTTCAAATTTATGGGATGAACTTCATCATTAAAAGTTTCCACCCTGATAATGAACTCTTGCCATGATTGCATAATACGGGGAGCGCGACTAGTTTCAGACGAAACACTTGGAAAATCGAGCTTCTATACGTTCTTTTTGCTAGAAAAGCAGGGTCTTTAGGAAAGGCTGGAAAAACCATCTTTATAAAAAAACATTAAAAAATGGTTAATGGATGTTTGCAAAAATTATTACTTTTGGGTTCTGATTTGTACTTAGCATAGAGACTCCAACCTATCAGGGAGAGTAAGGAGGATGCTTTTTGCCTCTTTACTCCCTATTTCTTACTCGGTACTCTCTATCGTGATCCGGAAAGAAAAATATTTGAGGTGGTGGTTGGTGACAGTTTCGGGATTGTCTACTTTTAAACAAAACAGAAAAGAAGTTTTGGGCGATATCACCCAAAACTCCGTGTGAAAGTCAAAGAAGCATCACAGACCATCTCGCTGCTGTTGCCGCAGCCAGTCAGAATCAAAGCAATTTTCTCGCTGGAGACTGACTCAAATGTACTACAACCTCATCGGTTTCAATTTCGGATTGGTTGCATTAGTTCTACTGACGTTTGGCATACTGCAATGGTTGCATGTACCAGCCGGGAGCTTTATCGATTGGATAATTGCGGTAGCGATTTTTGAGTGGTTGTTAATTATTGTAACTGTACCTTGGAATATTCACTTTGAAGCTAAGGCGGTTTTAGATGAGGCGGCAGTGTCAGCCCAAAAGGAAATTAAAGTGGATGCCAAGCAGGTTGAGTATGCTAAAGTTATCGCGGGGCGATCGCTAATTATTGCCATTGCCTTGCATCTGCTCTCAGCTATTGGACTCTACGCCCTCGCCGCTACAGGTATCAGTACCATTGGTTACGTTAGTTCTGCTGCTGCCTTACTGCTAACATTCCTGCGTCCCGCCGTGCGAACTTATGAATATCTTGCCGCTCGATTAGCAATGATTCGACACGAATTGAGCTATCCCAGAGAAGATGTGTGGGAACTCCGCAACCGATTCAATACGCTAGAAGATACCGTCAAGCGCATGGAAGAGCAACTCGATCCAGAAGAACCTTACTCTTGGGTTGCTACTTCTCAACGTTTTCAGGAAGAAACTCGCAAAGAGTTAGCGCGTTTGGCAACTTCCCTAGAAGAATTCAAAGCTAACAACGACTCCCAACATCAACGTCTATCGAGAGAAGCACAACAAGCGATCGCACAATTAACCACCGACGGGCAATTTCTCGACCATGTTCGCGAAATTATCCGCTTTTTCAAAACCGCTTGATACACCGCACCCATCCCAGAATACCGCTCAAGAATCTACTGACTAACCCCCAGTAGATTTTTTTGCATAAATCGCCTTGCCTGGAGTGATAAATATTTATCTGTGTATATCTGTGTGCATCTGTGGTTCATTTTTCCTACCTTACATCTCAGACTACTGTCTCTGTGAAGGATTGAAAGCTTAACAAATGTGACTGAGAACGAAAAATCGCTGATTCAAACAAATTGAAACAAAAATTTAAATGCTCTTAGGTTTAAAGATGTCAGTTTTATGATACTGTTTTACCTTCTCAATCGCTAACTCCTCAAAGACAATCTAGGCGCATTAACCAGGGACGAAAGAACCAAGATTGCCTGAAAGCATCTGCCCACTTGCAACACTTCTCCCATGAAAGCGCTATGAAACTATCTACTAAAAGCATGAGCTTGTTGCTCACTCTAATTTTGTTAGAGATGACATCCAGACAAGCACAAGCACAACCCATTACCCCCGAATTAGGGTCTAACGGCACCAATACCCTCATTACCACACCTGATGGTAATCAATTTAATATTAGCGGCGGCACTCAGTCGGGAGCCAATCTCTTCCATAGTTTTGAGCAATTTGGACTGAACCCCAATCAAACCGCTAACTTTCTTTCTAACCCAACCATTCAAAATATCTTAGGTCGAGTCATTGGGGGAAACCCTTCAGTTATCAACGGCTTAATCCAGGTTACGAATGGAAATTCCAACCTGTTTTTAATGAATCCTGCCGGAATTTTGTTTGGTGCAGAAGCGAGACTCAATGTGCCTGCTGATTTCACCGCAACCACCGCTACAAATATTGGCTTTGGCAACCATTGGTTTAATGCTTTAGGCAAAAATGACTATCAACTTTTAATCGGTACTCCCAATCAGTTTGCTTTTACAACCACTCAGCCAGGAGCCATCATCAACGCTGGTAATCTCAGCGTACAGCAAGGCAATTTAACATTATTAGGTGGCACAGTAGCGAGTACTGGACAACTCCAAGCAACAGAAGGTCAAATTATAGCGGCGGCGGTAGAGGGTGAAAACGTAGTCCGCATCAGCCAACCTGGAAATGTGCTGAGTTTGGAGATTCCTGCCGCATCTGGGAACAATCCCCCATCAAACTGGACATTGCCGATTTTAACCTTGCCCCAAATGCTGACTGGTGGCAGTGGAGGTAGTGCTACAGGATTAACCGTAAATAGTAATGGTCAAGTTGAACTCACAGGTTCTAATTTATTGGTAGATGCAGGGGATGTCGTAGTCCGAAATTTGACTGCAAAAACGGCGAATCTCCAAGCAAATCACAATCTGACATTACGAGAAAGCCAACTGTATACCACAGGAGACTTGCAGCTACTCGCACAGGATACCGTGCGAGTCCGGGATACAGTACCTAATCCTTTTATTGCCTCCGCAGGCGGAAAATTAACGCTTCAGGGGAACCAAGCTGTTGATTTGTTTGCGTTAAATCACCCCAGCAGTGGCTTTTTCTCCGGTGGGGATATGGTGTTACGTTCTGCCAATACTGTTGGTGGTGATGCCCACTATACAACAGGGGGTAGCTTTCGCATCGAACAGTTAAACGGGAATGCTGGGGATTTATTCAGCCCCTATGACCCTGTTGTTCGGGCAAGTGGGGATGTGAGCTTTAATAGTTATACCGGAAACTCACTGCATATTTTTGCAGGAGGCAATGTTGAGATTGACGGCAATGTCACGATTAACGCAGCAGATACGCCAGCTAACTCCATCGGTGAGAATGTCACACTTTCGGATGGAACACAACTCTCCATCAATGGTAGTACTCAACCGACCCTCGATATCCGAGCTGGAACCACTGACTTCGGTACCGCAGGCATCACACCAGCAGCACCCCCTGGATTAACAACTACCAGTAATCCAACGAATGCCAATATCACCATTGGCAATATTAATATTCCCAATGCCAACGGATTGGTGTTTTTAACCAATCAGTATTCTCCTAATCCTTCTTTACCGGATGGAGATATTCAAGTTGGCGCGATTACGACTAGTAATAACAATTTTGGCGGTTCTGGCATAGGGGGTTCAGTCACATTAGATGCTAAAGGCAGAATTACAACAGGTGCCATCAATACCTCTGGTAGCGGTTACTTAGGAGGTATTGGGGGTCGAGTTAACTTAATTGCTGGCAATAATATTACCTTTGAGAGCATCAACACCCAAGGACTATTTACGGGTTTTGGCCCTCCCAATGGGACTGGTGGCGATGTCAACATTACTGCCAATGGACGGGTTCAGGGCACTGCTACTGGTATCACGATTGACGCTCGTGGAGATACGACAGGAGGGAATGTTACCATTCAACACAATGGCGGCTCCGATAATGTACCTTTTGTGGTTGGCAGTGCAAGTAGCAATGGTACAGCAGGAGTAATCAACAACAGGAGTACAGCAACTCCCACACTGGCGTCGGGTTCATTTCCAGTGCTTGGCGATGGTGGCGCAGTAACTAATCAAGATATTACGATTAGGTCGGTTAATACTCCACCGACTCTAACGGCTAATTCGTCCTTACCGAGTACTGAGCAAAATCAGGCGTTGACATTTACCCTTGCAGATTTAAATTTAGTCGTCAGTGATGTCAATCAAGATAATACTACAGTTGAGATTGATGCGATCGCAGCCGGAACTTTGACGCGCAATGGTGTAGTACTGGGTGCGGGAGACACTGTTGCTCTGAATGATGAGTTGGTCTACACTCCCACACAAGATGATACAGGGTCAGTGAATGCGTTTACACTGCGGGCGAGCGATCGCGTTTCTAACTCAACGCCGATACAAGTCGCTATCAACGTCACGCAAGCCCAAGCACCCATTATCATCCCACCCGATCCAGAACCCCCACAACCGGAACCCCCCAAACCCGAACCACCCGATCGCATTTTCTCCCCCTACTGGCTGCCGGAAACTGGCCCACAACAGCGACTTTCATTCCCGCGATTGACAAATAGCAGCGTTTCCCTGCAACTGGTGGCCCAACGTCCCCCTCAGTCGGCGGCATTCACACCCCTTCTCATCATGAGGGGTATCTTGCCTGAACCCTCATTTATTATTACTCCCCAGTCCTCAATTTTCTTCTCAACTTCGCTTTTGAATTTCGGTTTTAATATTTCAGCTTTCCCGCCAACAACCACAACTCTTTTCTCCATTCAGATGGTGCCAACTGGGCCGAATCCTCCTGTCCCCATGCCGTCTGCCCCCATATCACCGGGAAGTACACCCAATCCTCCCCAAACCACCAATCAACCTTCAACCGCAGTTAATTCATCGACTCCTAACAGTCCAAATCTTTCCGTTGCTCAAAACCCAGAAAATCCAACAAGTACCCCATCAGAGCAAACGAATGCAGACACGGGTACAGCTTCTGTCGAGCGAAGCGTAGGGCAACGTTCAGTCGTAGTGCAGAAAATGCAAGAGTGCCAACAACAAGTGAAGTCGCTCAACGATAAACAAGCAGGCACTCATAGCCAATCCGACTACAACAACCTCGTTGAATGCTATCAACAAAGTTTAGCAGTGGCGAGAGAATCCCAAAATCCTCAAGGAGAAGGACTATCACTGAATAATTTAGCGATCGCTTCTTTTGTAGTCGGAGACTATGCCAAATCAATGGAGTATGCTCAACAGCAATTAGAGCTGGCAAAAAAAACACAAGATCGATTTGGAGAAGGAATCGCATTAGGCAGTTTAGGTGCGGCTTATGGTGCTGTTGGTAACTATCAAAAAGCCATTGAATACTATCAAAAAAGTCTTGCTATCACTTCAGCTATCCCTGCCCCGCAATGGGTGAGCCTAACGAAGCGAAATCTGGGTAATGCTTACTTAGCCCAAGGAAACTATAACAAAGCGATTCAATATCAAGAAGAAAGTTTAGCTGTAGCCCAACAAATTAATGACCGCTACGGAGAGGCACAAGCCTTGGGAAATTTAGGCAATATCTACTCGACTATTGGTGATTTTACTAGCGCTATTGATTACCAGCAGAAGAGTTTGGTGATTGCTCAAGAAATTAGCGATCGCCTTCAAGAAGCACAAGCACTCCTTAATCTGGGTACCGCTTACTCCTTCCTGGGGGACTACGCCAAAGCAGTAGGATACCATCAGCAAAGTTTAGCCCTTGTTCAAGAACTCCGCGCTCGTTTAGGAGAGGGGATTGCCTTGAATAATCTGGGTGATGCTTTTCTGCACTTACGTCAACTTGTTGAAGCAGAAAGAAAGTTAGTCAATGGGATTGAAGTTTGGGAATCTCTTCGAGCAGGATTAGGTAACAATGATACGAATAAAGTTTCAATTTTTGAGCTTCAATCTGCTACTTACCGGAATCTTCAAGAAGCTTTGAGTGAACAAAATAAAATTAATGCAGCCTTAGAAACCTCAGAACGAGGAAGAGCGCGTGCTTTTGTGGAGTTATTAGCGAGACGCCTCAGCGATACTCAAGAAACTCAACCTCCCATCAATCCTCCTAACCTTCAGCAAATTCAACAAGTTGCCCGACAACAAAATGCAACACTTGTAGAATATTCAATTATTTCGGATAATTTTAATATCAATGGTAAGCAACAAATCAAAGAATCAGAACTCTATATTTGGGTTGTACAACCAACTGGCGAAGTCACATTCCGGCGCAGTGACTTAAAACCCTTATGGCAACAAAAACAGCAACCTTCTAATACGAGTCAGAGGGATTTAGCTCAACTCGTTAGCACTAGCCGAATTTTGGCTGGCCCTCGTTTCCGTCAAGGGGAAGCAGCGAGAAAACAACTGTATCAACTGCTTATTGAACCGATCGCAGAATTTCTGCCTAAAAACCCCAATGCTCATGTGATATTTATTCCCCAAGACTCCTTATTCTTAGTTCCTTTCGTGGCGCTACAAGATGCCTCTGGGCAATACCTAATCGAGCAGCATACCATTCGGACGGCTCCTGCGATCCAACTATTAGCACTCACCCATCAACAAGGGCAGCGCTTAGAGGCTCAATATACTGGAGCATTTCAAGGGAAAAATATCTTGGTTGTGGGGAATCCTACCATGCCGATTCTTAAAGAGGAAGGCAAGGCAAATCAACTCGATCCGTTACCCTCGGCTGAAGCTGAAGCAAAAGCGATCGCAACGCTTCTGAATACCAAAGCCATTATTGGGAACCAAGCAACGAAAGTCAACATTGTGCAACAACTGCCCAAAGCACGACTCGTTCATCTCGCAACCCACGGCTTACTTGATGATATTAGAGAATTGGGTGTACCGGGTGCGATCGCACTCGCTCCTTCAAAAAACGATGATGGCTTCCTCACCACAGGGGAAATCTTAAAATTAAAGCTTAATGCTCAATTAGTCGTTCTCAGTGCCTGTCACACCGGACAGGGGAAGATTACGGGGGATGGTGTGATTGGGTTGTCTCGTTCGTTAATTACCTCTGGAGTCGAGAGTGTCATCGTATCGCTTTGGGCAGTACCGGATACTCCTACAAGTTTTCTGATGACGGAGTTTTATCGTCATCTCACGACAAACCCAGACAAAGCCCAAGCGTTGCGCCAAGCGATGTTGGCGACGATGAAACAATACCCGGAACCTATCAATTGGGCGGCTTTTACATTAATGGGAGAAGCAAAATAGGGTTGAAGGATTGAAGGTTACAGGAGTTGAAGGTTGAAGGTTACAGGAGTTGAAGGTTGCAGGAGTTGGAGGATAAAAATCCTCTTACTCTCCCCATTTCCCCATTCCCTTCAAAGCAATCCTGCTGACTCATAGAGACGCTTGAGTACTGCTAAAATGCGATCGCCATAACTCAAGTCTGCCGACCAACGCCCACTCAGTTGCCCCACTAAGGGAGCAATGCCGCGAGTGACAAAACGAAACCGGGGATCGACCGTTGCTTGCACTAAAGGCTCTAGACTGGCGTAGGCTTTCAAATGCTGAACATGGGCACGAACCCCAATTCTCGCACTTTGAAACGTCGCCCCCTCAGGAGTACCGCCAACACCGCCCAAACCCCCAAAGTTATTTTGACTGGGTTTAAGGTCGCTGCCAAAGCGGAGAAAATTCGTTTCTGTACACATTTGACAGAAGGCAATATCATAGTTTACGCCTTCAATGGTTGCTTCTTCTCGGTAAAGTTTGGGGATGTCGGGGAACTGAATCAGGGCATTCTCATTATTGGTTCTGAGGAACATCATCAGTTGCACTTCAGAAGTATTGCCATGCCCCATAATCTTGTCAATTTGACCGGGACAGATGGGCAAAATTGAGCGCAAAATTACAGTACGGGTAGAATTCTCCCAACCCACGGAGATGTTAAAGTCTCGCAGTTCAATGGCTTTGACATAGACTACACCTCGGTATTGAACGCGGCGAACGTTAGGGGCATTGGTCAAATCAACTCCTAATCGATCCACTAAGTCAATAGGGATATAAGCATTGTTGTTGATTAAAACGCCTTGTTCGCCATAATTCTGACTGTTGATGTTGATATTGATGGAGGGATAAACCGTATCGGTACCATTTGTAGGTGTGGTACCCGATACCGCACGACTCCAAGCGGCAAGGCCATCTGCTAAACCTAAAGCAATATCGCGGCGTCGATTTTGGATTAAAGCTCGATCCTCTGGATTACTGAGAAACCCAACTTCCATCAAGATTGAGGGTAGGAAAGTATCACGGCAAAAAGCGACACGTCCGATGCCTGTTGCTGTATCTGGCTTCGCTCCTCGGTTGGGCAGTGAGGGGACACGTCGAGTCAGAGCGAGCAGCATCAACTCAGCATGATTCTTACGCTCAGTGTTATTGGCAATGTAAAAGGCGGTAGCGCCTCGGACAGTGGGATTGGAATAGGCATCCGCATGAATCTCTAGCGCCACATCGCCGGGACGCACACGAGCATTAATCCATTGGATGGTTTCGGCAGAACTTAAGTCATCGGGAACAGAGAGGACTTCAAAGCCTCGTGATCGCAACTCTGGCACCACTAAGTCTCGCAGCAAAATCATCTCTTGGGCTTCAGTCGTATTACCCGCGATTGAACCTGGGTCGCGACTCCCTGCTTCTATACCACCGTGACCGGCAGAAATGAATATTCGTCCCATCTCTCTGTTTTTCCCTCAGCGCTGTGATTAGCACTCAGTACGCATTTAATCAGAATAAGGATTTCCAGGTGTTATGGCTAGTCCATGATCTGATTTTTGTTCATTGAGTATGAGGTGAGACTTAGAATCACAGAAAGTCAATGTATACAAATAGAATGATGTTGAAAACTAAAGCCAAGAAGTTAATATTTGACAATGTCAATACATATTTAGATTAAAATAACTTATGCACTTATAGTTTTTGACTTCGCTGATCGACCCAGTGGAAATTCCTCGCCTGCATCCTGACACCATTGAAGAAGTTAAGCAACGGGCTGACATCTATGATGTCGTCTCAGAACACGTTGTCTTACGCAAGCGTGGAAAGGACTATGTCGGGTTATGCCCCTTCCATGACGAAAAGACACCCAGCTTCAGTGTCAGCCCAGGAAAACAAATGTACTACTGTTTTGGCTGTAGTGCGGGTGGGAATGCGATTAAGTTCTTGATGGAAGTAGGCAAGCGTTCTTTCGCTGATGTTGTTCTTGATTTGGCGCGACGCTACCAAGTTCCTGTCAAAACTTTGGAGCCAGAACAACGGGCATCTTTGCAGCGTGAGTTATCGCTGCGAGAGCAACTTTATGAAATTATGGCGTTAGCCGCAGCATTCTATCAACACGCGCTCAGGCAACCTCAGGGACAGGCAGCGCTACAGTATTTACAATCCCAACGGCGTCTGTCTGAGGAAACGATGCAGCAGTTTGGCATCGGCTATGCACCTGTTGGATGGGAAACCATCTATAAATATTTGGTGGAACACAAACGCAAGCCTGTACAGCAGGTGGAACAAGCGGGACTGATTATTCCTCGCAAAGAAGGGCGGGGTTATTACGATCGCTTCCGAGATCGGATTATGATTCCCATCCACGACACTCAAGGGCGAGTGATTGGGTTTGGGGGAAGAGCGTTAGGAGATGAGCAACCGAAGTATCTCAACTCTCCCGATACTCCCTTATTTGACAAAGGCAAAACCCTCTTCGCCTTGGATAAAGCGCGTGACGCGATTACCAAGCAAGACAAGGCAGTCGTGGTGGAAGGATACTTTGATGCGATCGCACTTCATGCGGCTGGTATTACCCATGTTGTTGCTTCACTCGGCACCGCTTTAGCTCAACAGCAAATCAAACAACTTTTGCGCTACACCGAATCTAAACAAATTATCCTCAACTTTGATGCAGACAAAGCCGGTACTCAGGCATCGGAACGAGCGATCGGAGAAATTGCTCATCTCGCTTACAGTGGGCAAATTCAGGTACGAGTTCTCAACTTACCCGATGGCAAAGATGCCGATGAATTTCTCTCTCACACGGCCGACTCAGCAGAAAAATACCGGGAACTGGTTAATAGCGCCCCCCTTTGGTTAGATTGGCAGCTTAATCAATGTCTCAGTAGTCATGATTTGAACCAAGCTGATCAATTTCAGCAAGTAGCGAACAGGATGGTGAAGATACTTAACCAACTCGAAGACATTAATCAGCTAACTTATTACCTGAATTACTGTGCCCAATTGCTCAGTCAGGGGCAAACCAAATTAGTCCCGCTACTGCTGGAAAATTTACGGGTTCAAATCAAAAAGCCTCTGATTGTTCCTTTCAAAAAATCAACTTCTTCACGCTTTGATCGGCGTGTGGAAAGTGAGCGATCTGCAAGACGTTTCGGTAACGCCAAAAACGAACACAGCAGCGCTTCGCGATCGCAAGAACCAGAAAACCGCAACCCTGAACTCAACTTACCTGTTAGTGCAGAGCGTAATCTTCTCGAGCAAGCTGAAGCCTTACTGTTGCTCATCTACCTACATTGTCCCGAATATCGGCAAACCATCATCGACTCCATAGAAGAGCATGATGTCCTCTTTAGCCTCTCCCACCACCGCTTTTTGTGGCAGCAAATTTTAGATTTGGATTTACAATCCGTCCTCCAAGCATCAAGTCAGACACCCGATCCGCTGATCTCAATGCTGCAAGAACGCAGTATTGAATTTCCGGAACAGATGGCAAAGGTAGCCCATCTATTTCACCTTGATGAGAAACAGCAAGAAGACCTCGTCCGCATTCCTCTCATTATTCAAGCTGCGGCTGCTTGTTTAGAGCAAGTTTCTCATGAAAAACATCGACGTTACTGTCTCGAACAGTGGCAAAAGCTCGATCCCTCAACCGATTTAAAGCGCAGGGAGTACTATTGGCAAGAGTTTTCTCGCGCAGCCCAGCGAATTAACGAGTTAAACCAACTACGCCAGTTCAACCTCTCAGACATCATTAATCATGCGATCGGTTAATCCCGCAATCCTACCTGCTTGAGAAGGCTTCAAAGAAGGAAGAAGCGTTTCAGGAACGGACAGAACAAGAATTTGTTAAATGGATATTGAGGGGTATTGATATCCAAATGCTTCGCCCTCCGCCCCATACTAATCACACAACAAAGTATCGCGGGTTTCGCGTCCAGTGATGGGATTAGTCCCGCTAGCCACATCACACAGCAGTTGTTGCATATCATCGCGCAGCAACACGTCTGTAAAATCTGCTCCTTCTACAATCGCCCCATCAAACTTGGTATTAAAAGCAAACGCCCCTTCTAGCACAGCATTCGTCAAGTTAGCGCGACTGAAGCGAGCCTTATCTAAGGTAGCGTAGCTGAGGTTAGCACCCTCTAAATTAGCAGCTTCCAAACTAGCACCAAACATACTGATGCCTTCTAAATTAGCATTGCTAAGGTTACTGTTACGGAGATTAGTATTGGTAAAGCTCGAATCAGTCAAGTCACGCCCTGAGAAATCTGCTCCCTCTAAATTTTGTTTGTTGTAATCTAAGGCTAGAACAGGCGTGGCACTCATTCCCAATATCCATGCACCAGCAAGCACGAAGAGAAATAAACTCCGCAAAATCGCTGAAAAACGCAAGTATTGCCGACGATTCATACTGTTGGTAGCCACTGAACAACCGTATTGTTTACTCAAAAATTGCTATCAATAACCATATTTATACTATCAGTAAAGCTCGTCCGTGAACTTGGCTCTAGTGCAGCGCGGCGAAAATAACTCCTACCCAAGATGAAAAAGTCAACTCTCAGTATTGGAGAATTAGGCGAACAATTCGTAGCCGAGTGGTTACAGGCACAAAACTGGGTAATCTTACATCACCGTTGGCGTTGCCGATGGGGAGAAATTGATCTCATTGCCCAACAACCCGGAAATGATACCGAGGTGCTTGAGACAAAAGACTGGGAAAATGAACCAAAAAGCATCAAGATACCGGAAGTTTCCCACAGCCACTCTCCGTATCATTCTGTCATCCCCTCTCCTGGTTTGGCTTTTATAGAAGTCAAAACTCGTTCTCCAAGAAACTGGGACGCAGATGGACTGCTAGCAATTACACCACAAAAACAAGCTAAACTTTGGCAAGCCGCTCAGCTATTTTTGTCTCAATTCCCAGCTTTAGCAAATGTTCCCTGTCGATTTGATGTCGCTCTCGTTAGCTGTCAGCTTGTATCCCCACGCTCAAATCTTGAGTGTCCTGATATTTTGTCTGCCTCGTCTGAAACGATTGACAAAACCATACCCAATCCATTGATACAACTAGGTAAACCTTTTTTCAAGGCAGGATATCGACTCATTTTACAAGAGTATATCCAATCCGCATTTGATTAAAAAATCCTTCATCCCCTCTTGAATCGGTGCCCCTCAAGAGGGGGATTCTCAAAAAATTTTTAAACAATCACTTTTATAGCTTTAATTTTAATTATTCTTCTGGATCGTCCACCATCCCAGGACTAATCAAGGTAATGTCAAACTCATCAGGGGGGCCTGTAGGATTTACATCTTGCTTGAGCAGGTAATACTTAGCACTGACTTGTGGACCAAACACAATCTCATCTTCATTTTCTAAATCATGAGCTTGAAGTTTGCGACCATTAATTAAAAGCCCATTAGCACTACGTTTACCTTTGAGATTGCCATCAACAATTCGATAATAGTGGCTGCCATCCTCACGCTGTCTTCGCACCAAAGTAGCGTGTTGGCGAGAAACAAATTGTGAGAATAAGCGGACATCACAGCTTGGGTCTCTGCCGATGGAATATACAGCATCTTCTAAGGGAAATTCTTTACGTCCCTTTTCGTCTTCAATAATCAATAGATGGTTTTGATTTGATTGTGCAGCCATCGAGGAATAACAATGAAGTTGAAAAACGATCGCTTGGAGAATCCTCAAAAATTGCCTCTGGTTGCTTCAGTTGAAGTTTCTGCTGCAACTGAGTTCCTATCCATTCCAAACTCAGGCTGTCAAGCCACTTGTTTCTAGGAGCTAGGAGACACATGAGAGGGAAGGGGGAGCAATTGCCAAGGCGGGAATCAGCCGTTGCTGATACTGTTATAACTCCTAAGCTAGGCTAGCATGAGGCGCTCAAGGGTTGCTTGTGTACATTGGTAGATCTATTGGTAGTATGCATCACGTTGACCAATTCCTTGATTTTTTCTGGGTTTATGGCAACAAAACTTTGAATGGACAAACAGACAACCTACAAAACTCAGATGGAAGTCCAAACATTCGGCGGCGCTTAGTGGGAGAGCTATCAGAAGTACCCGGTAAAGCCCTAATTAGCTTACACGCTAATTGAAAAGGGACGCAAATGCTCCAATCTTGACCTACCCCTCGCTGACTAAACCCATCAGCCGCCTTTCCTGAACCCGTTGAGATACAGAAATTAATCTGTGGGGTAGCGGATACTGAGTTGCATTTATACGTAGAACATTCATTTTCTGGAACGCCTGGAGTGTCTAGAGCCTCTATCTCAACGACTATATGTGAACGCAACTTCGTATAATGAGTAGCGAAACAGCTCTTGATTTCAACAGTTTTGGGATACATGAGAATTTTATATTGCCCAACCCACATAAACAAAGTCAGGTAAGTTATCTCTATTGAGTTGAATAGCTGAACAGGACAATGAGAGCCTGACTTGGGTACCCGTTTGGGTCACACCCACAACTTCTATACTTCGCAAAAATTCTTGTGAAGATAGGTATTTTCTACCTGCTTCTAACAACACATCCCAGTCATTAATAATATGAGAAATTTGTCTGCCTAGTAATTCATTATCCCTATATTCAAACAATTTTTGGGCTGCGTTATTCGCTATTTTTATAATTCCTGATTTTGTCGTTACTAGTAAGATAATCGCAACAGAATGTATAATTTTATTGAGATATTCATTTGATGAATCCCAAGCTTCTATCAAGAGGCTCACTTCATTGGATCTTTGTACTAGTTTTTGTTCCATAATCATTTTTTCACTAACATCTTCTATAAAAGCAATTAATCGATTGCTTAGATTATTCTCCTCTTGACTCCTGATGATATAAATATCAATATACAGAGGATTGCCTTGTTCGGAGAAACGCCCAATTCCCTTTAATTCAAAGCTAATCTGTCGCCCTTCGAGAATTTCAATGAGAATATCTTCAACTCCAACCAATTCAGGAAAGCCAAGGCAAACTGACTTTCCTGGGACGACTTCTTGAGGCACATCAGCAAATCGCTGCACTCCCAAGGACGTTTCTAAAATTTTCAATCCTCTATCTAAAGCCAAATATTCTATTTGTCGGAGAGATAAAAATTGATGAAATAGAGAATTCATGGGGATTCAATCAAATGGTAAGCTAGTTTTTGAAAAATTTCATCAACATATATACCTGTTTTTGCTGAAGTTGAATAAGTGGCTAATACTTGTTCTAGATTATTGATATTTATACAACTCAAATAATTTAAAGTTTTTTTTTCATCTAACAAATCTGACTTGTTTAAAGCAACAATTACAAAACCTTTAGGATTGATCGATAGAAAACATTGAATATGATCCTGAATATGTTCAAGAGTGACCTGACGGCTAACATCGGCGACAATCACTGCACTACTAGCACCTTGTAAATACGTCTGTGTTACTGTTTTAAACTTAGTGTTTCCTTCTAAATCCCAAATGAGTAACTGAACATTGACCGTTTTTTGTAAACTTGGGGATTGACATTCAATCGTTTTTCGGGAAATTTTTACGCCTACTGTTGAAAGATAACTATCGCTAAACTGGCGATCTACAAAACGACGAATCAAGCTAGTTTTACCTACGCTAAAGTCGCCCAACATACATATTTTTTTAGATATTGTTGAAGTCATGATAACGGCTAAACCCAGTTTAAGCAAAGGAAGAAGAGGCAGTAATAGATTAGGAACTGCCGAAAGTGCAGTGCGATCGCTTTTTTGGCTTGATTAACGAGCAGTCAATTCCCCGAATAATTCCCACTTGCATCTTCAAAAACAGCCCCTCGGTTTCTCAGTTCTCGTTTCATCGCCTCAGAAAGTCCCAAATTATCAGCAAACAGAGCCTGCTCCACATTAGCCAGGCTTAGATCAGACAAGCTGAGATTGGCAAGTCTGAAGTTAGCCTTAGTGAGGTTAGCACTGCTGAGGTTGGCGCGATTCAAGTTAGTACTCCACAAATTAGCTCCACTGAGCTGAACCTGCCTTAGAATCGCCCGAATCATGATTGCCCCACTCAAGTTAGCGCTGTTGAGTTTAGCACGGCTGAGGTTAGTACCAATCAGGTTGGCACCGCTTAAATTGGCTTCGTTCAAGTCAGCACCACTCAAATCAGCACCAATTAGGTTGGCATCTCTCAAGTTGATACGGTTGAGGTTCGCACTGATCAGATTGGTATCCCTCAAATCAGCCTCATTCAGGTTCGCCTCTCTGAGATTGACACTGATTAACTGGGCGCGAATTAAGCTGGCATCTCTTAGATCGGCACGGCTGAGGTTAGCTCCACTTAAGTCGGAGCCGATTAGCTTCACATCCCTCAGATTGGCATTGATCGCGATCGTACTACTTAAGTTGGCATCGATTAAATTGGCATGACTCAAGTTGGTACTAATCAAGTTAGCGCCACTTAGATTGGCATCTCTCAAATTAGCATTCTTCAAGTTGGCATCTCTGAGAATAGCCCCAGTGAGATTAGCTCCCTTCAAGTTGGCACCACTCAAATCCGTGCAGCTCAGATTAGCACCACTCAAATCAGCACCACTCAGATTAGCTCCTGCTAGTTTATCGCGACTGAGGTCTTCGCCACTGAGATCGACATGCACCAAATCCTCAGCTAGACTCAGACCCGCAATTTGCACTAACCTAGATAAGTCTTCGGTTCTTGCCCCCATAATTTGCTGGATCAGATTTTGCACTTGCAGGGCAAAGGATTTGTCACTCATATCGCCACTCTTGCCGACTTAGATAGGGAGTTAATTTTCTCTTGAGTAAGTGGCGAACTAGCGCCCTCTCAATGACAGTTTTCTTTTTTTTGCTAATTGTTTTAGGTAATAGCATCGCAGTATCTATATAAATATCTTGCGGCGAGACACAAAAGGTTACTTCCACACGGCAGGGTTTTGCTGTCACCTCTAAGGTTCCTAGTAAGGCTTGCTTGAAGAAGCCTTTCAAAACCGGTTGATCTTTGTGTGCTGCAAAAACCCAGCTGGGATTTTCCTCTGAACCTTGAGCCGTTACCTGACACATTGAGAATAGATACTGCTGTGTGTTCTTCTGTATTGCTTTGGGCAAGAAGTTGGCAGGTTCTTCAACTTGGCTTTCCCTTAAGGAAACGGTTACATCTTTTTGATAAGCCATGCTGCTTTGGCTTGGTTTTCCGGCTTGTCTGAGCAGCTTAACTGAACCATTGAGTTTACGAGATGGCAAAGGGATTTTGCCATTTTCCAGTCTTAATTTGAGTTCTCCTCCTTTTAAACCCAATCGGATTTGTCCTCTAGGAAGCAACTCTCTATATTCATTGAATTGTAAGGTTAAGTACAGCTGAATTTGATCAGTTGCCAGCGATTTTGACTTGAGCTTGAAAATATTTGGCTGCTCTGCCTGAACAGCAATTCCTTCCAACTTCATGTATATCCAGTTTGGGGACTTGTTCTCAGGTTGTAGGGGAGGGGGTTGTTGCATTTTTGAGTTGGAAGCCTGCTGCTTAGAGGAATGATTATAAAGTTATCATGATGATGTCGCCAATTTTCTTGAGGAATTTTACGTAGTATTGACATGATTGTAGATGTTGCACTAGGCAAGACTACGTTAACAATCACTGTTCCCCGTTAAGGAATTGCCTATTCCCGACTTGGGGCAAAAGTCTATTGATTCAGCCTCATGAGGCGTGACACAGCATTAAACCTACCGGAGCAGTACAGTTAAGTTCAAAACCTTCAAAGCTGTGTAAAAATAGAAAATTTCCGAGGTAGTCGGAATGCATTCAAAACCCAAAATTCATTGCAGCACAATTCAACCGGGTGACTGGCTTATTGAGCAACTGCCTGGATTGAGCGATCGCGATCGAGCCCAGTTACAACAACTAGGCATTACCACAACGGGGAAACTCCTGCAAAAAGCCAGCACCCCACAATCTCAGCAGGCACTGGCTAATCAGATGCAAATTAAATCTCAATATATATCTAAATGGGTGGCACTTGCCGATTTAGCTCGGATTCCAAGCGTGGGTTGCCAATACTGCGGGTTATTACTGCACGCTGGGATTTCCTCGGTGAATCAACTGGTTCAAACCCCCCCAAGTAAATTGCACCAACAAATTTTAAGACTACAAGTGGCAACCATGCAACGACGAGACTTGTGTCCCCAGGTTGAGGAGATCGTCGTTTGGATTAAACAAGCAAGGGATTTAATGGCTAGTGCAAGAAGGCAAAAGAGATAAGGCTCCGAGGCAAAAGGGATATTGTTTGTACAATAAGCTTTTTCACCTTTTTGGACGGGTGAGTTATTTTTGCGGCGCTGCACTAGCAGGAAATGACAATAGGAATAAATGTGCAGTATCAAGCACTGTTCCTGCTTCATCCTGAATCTGATATTTATTCTTTGGCTAACACCCCGTTGAGAAAAATATCCGCAATACCTTCTGCCATTTCCTGTATTTGTTTGGGGGAAGCTCCCGGTTCCATAATCGTATCGTGGGAAAAACCGGCAACAGCAAACATTCCTAAAAATACTTGAGCCACGATTTTGGGGTTAGTGCGGCGATAGATGCCTTTGTCCATTGCGGTTTGGAAGAAAGCTTCAGCGACATCGGACATTTTTCCAATCACTTCTGATTGAATGCGATCGCGTAATTCCGGATGAAACTGCGCTTCCATAAAGCAAACCCGCATCATATCTGCATTCTCATGCAATCGCATCATCCGCCGTCGCATCACTTGCGCTACGGCTTTGTAACTGCCCATTTCGCTGAGTTCCGTGAGCAAATCAGTGAGAATCTCTACCCATCCTTGGGTTGCCACCTCGATTAATATCGCCTTTTTGTTTTCAAAATGGCGGAATAAGGTTCCTTCTGCCACTCCCGCTGAACTCGCTAGATCACGGGTTGTTGTACCGTCATAACCTCGAGAGGCAAACAAATGCTGCGCTGCCTGGAGGATACGCTGCCTTGTCTCTGTTTCTGACTGAGGAGGCCGATTTAAAATTCGCATTGGACTTTAAAACACAAGCTTTTGCGCTATTGTCCAACAGCATACCTAATAATCTCCAAAATTTTTATAAAATTTTGGTGCTTGTTTATGTTTTGGTAAGTAACAACTCTCGTCTGTTCATTAAGCGATCGCAAAATTTTCATGCCTCTCATGGCAAGGAAATCGGACAACGGGAAGTTTCCCTCAATTCCTGCAAAGAATTCAACGGTAAGAGCCTGACTTCACCCTTGTCCTCTATTGAGAAAAATGAGAAAACATAATGTGAAGTTTTATTGCTTTCTCCCTGTTTTCTTCTAACTTTTATGCATAAGCCCTGACTTTGTTACAAAATTTTACGAATCCTCCCAAAAAAGAATAAGCGATTACGCCTATTCTGTGCACTGAATTGGGTGAGACGAGAAAAGCGAAAGGATGAATTAATTTACCCTTTCCCCTCCCCCCTTCTCTTTTCCCCTTTACAACTTCAGGCACCTTGCATAAAACTTCACCCTTTTGCTTGAGAACTATGCAGGTATAGCCATTCTCCGTGAATTGTAAAATACCTCCCCTTGCCTGTCCAAGTTCACGCATCAAATAGGATAGCTATAGCAGTTGGTGGTGTACCAGAAGCAGTTTGAGGTTACTGAAAGCTTACACAATCATGAAGGAAATAGACCAACAGTTAAAACAATTCGCTATAGAAGCACAGCGACAACCTCCAAAAACGAAACAGCGACAACAAGCCTTAGCTAAACTTCTAAGTGCCATGCAGCAATCTGGTATGCTGACTCGTCCATATCGAGGATACTTTCAAGGATTTTATGAAGAGATTTACGCTGAAGCATTGCAAAGACTTTTTTGTCACCTTTGCGAACGAATAGATGAATATGATTCACAAAAAGAGGTACTACAATGGGCAAATTTTCTTCTTAAAAAACGTTTTTTTATTGAGGCAGCACGCACCATCATGCCTACTGTTCATAAAACGGGTAATTCCAGATCAATAATCCGACTATCTCTTGATGATTTAGATAGAAATAATCCCATAGAAATCAAATCTCAGTTAGCCCCCTCTCTTTCCCAAGAAGTGATGGAATATATAGAATCAGACCCAGAAGGGGTCTTTAAATCTACTCACGTTTCCAATCATCCAGCCGCTAATTTTCAATTTTTAGCCATGAAAATCATAGCAGGATACTCTTGGAAAGAAATTTCAGCAGAATTGGGAATCAAAATCCCTACACTCAGCAGCTTTTATCAGCGCTGTATAACTAAATTTGCCCCTAAATTTAAAGAATATTTGTCCTGATTACTTTCACTTGACTCAGAGAGTACAAAACGATGAATTCCCTAAAACAGAACTTTACTTTCACCGTGCCGCTCCCCCTGAAAGCGCATCAACTCGCCCAAGAGTTTTACCAAAAACAGTCTAACTTAAAAAAAGCTAAACAGGTGTATCTCAATACATTAGCGGTGTATGCTGTGGAATTTTACTTGAAATGTCTGGGAATTGAAACCCATTTACAAGCCAGTGAAAGTTGGAATCCGGCACTGCAAACGCTTGCGAATACAGCAGATTTGCAAGTCAAAGACTTAGGGAAGTTAGAATGCCGTCCTGTACTCCCAGATGCTCAAGTTTGTCAGGTGCCGCCAGAGGTTTGGTTCGATAGAATTGGCTATGTAGCAGTGAGGCTGGATCGCAACCTCACCCAAGCTACATTATTGGGATTTGTGTCAACGGTTAATAAAGAAGAATTCCCTCTCAACCAACTCAAACCCCTTGAAGAGTTACCAGAACACCTGAGCCAACTTCAGGAACCTGTAATAGAAAAAGTTCGACTTTCGCAGTGGCTGCATAATATCTTTGAGACGGGTTGGGAGGCTGTTGAGTCTCTGTTTGCGCCACCTCCAGGTGAGTTGGCTTTCCGTTTTAGAAGTGCTACTCCAATCCAAATCTCTCCACTAGAAAATCCCGAATTAGGAGTGAAACGAGGCAAGCGGCTATGCTTGGAAAGATGGGGTGAGGAAGTGGTGTTATGTGTTGAACTGAATCCCATTAGTTCATCAAAAATAAACATTTGTGTAGAAGTGTATCCGACAAGAACACAATCCTATTTGCCCCAAGATTTACAGCTCATGATATTGGATGAACATGGAGAAGCTGTGATGCAAGCAGTAGCCAAAAGTACCCAAAACATTCAAATTAAGTTTAGTGGTGAACCCGGAGAACGCTTCAGTATTAAAGCGACTTTAGGGGGGGTGAGTGTGACTGAAGCCTTTCTAGTTTGAGCCAGCACCAGTATAGGGGTTACCGAATATGGGGAAGTTAGTTGTTCTAAGGCTAGATGGTGATACATTCGAGCAGGGATGTCATGTAACATTACAAATCGAGGAAGAAGGGGAGGATGCTGCTGCTCATACTGTAGTAGAAATGACTGGCTACTTGCCTCCTGCGCCAGAACTCACCACTTATTTACAACACCATTGGCAGCAAAAATATCGTTGTTTGGGAGCACCTTACCGCCTTGAACCTATCGGCATTACTTATGGCGGTTCCGTCAATCCGCAACGCATCAGCGAATGTCAAGAATCAGCCGAAGAATTGCGATCGCGTTTTACAACATGGCTTGATTCTGAATTATTTCGTACCATCGACAGGCGCTTGCGAGAAGAATTAAACCGAGATGAAATCATCCGCTTTCTCATTCGGACTGACAACCTGCACCTGCAAAAACTGCCGTGGCATCTGTGGGAACTCATTGAGCGTTATCCCAACGCAGAAGTGGCATTGAGTCCAACCGAATCCTGCCGAATTCCCCAACTCCCAAAGCCAGCACGCAAAACCCAAGTCAAAATCTTAGCCATTTTAGGTCACAGCGAGGGGATTGATACCGACGCCGATCGCAAATTGTTAGAAGGTTTACCTGATGCTGCAATCACCTTTCTGATTGAACCGAAACACCACCAAATCAACGATCAGTTGTGGGAACAAGATTGGGATATTATCTTTTTCGCTGGACACAGCGAGACAAAAGGAGAAACTGGGCGAATTTATATCAATCCCACCGACAGTTTAACGATTAACGAACTGTGGTATGCTCTGAAAAAAGCTGTTGCGCGAGGGTTAAAACTGGCAATTTTTAACTCCTGTGATGGATTGGGTTTAGCACGGCAACTGAATGATTTGTACATTCCCCAAATGATAGTCATGCGGGAATTAATACCCGACCAAATTGCCCAAGAATTTTTAAAGTATTTTCTCACCGCTTTAGCAAGTGGGAAGTCGTTATATTTAGCAACTCGAGTAGCCAGGGAGCGGTTGCAGGGGATGGAAAAAGATTATCCCTGTGCTAGTTGGCTGCCAGTAATTTACCAAAATTTAGCCTACGATCCCCCAATATTTCCCTCCTCATTACCTCCACAAAAGCGTTGGTGGCAAGGTTGGCAAAAAGTACTAGTAGCCAGTGTTGCTGTTACCAGTTTGGTGATGGGGGTACGAATGCTAGGCTTTTTGCAATCCGTGGAACTGAAGGCATTTGACCAAGTGATGCAGTGGCGTCCGGCAGAAAAACCAGACTCTCGACTGTTAATCGTTCAAGTCACGGCTGAGGATATTGCCAAGTTGGGAGGGGAGTATCCTTTACAAGATAAAACCTTGCTGCGGCTGCTGAAAAAATTAGAGGAATATCAACCGCGAGCGATCGGGTTAGATATTTATCGCGATCGAGTACAAGGAGAAGGACATCCTGAATTAATTCAACACCTGCAAAAAAGTGACAGCATCATCCCTGTTTGTGTCGTTCCATCTTCTAAAATCCCTCAAGGCGTTGCACCTCCTCCAGGCATTTTAGAAACAAAAGTGGGCTTTGCCGATGTGGTTCGCGACCCAGATAATATTGTCCGCCGCCATCTGATTGCCATGAAACCACCTGCGGCTTCTCCCTGTGCTACCTACTATGCTCTCAGCTTTCAGCTAGCACTTCGTTATCTCCAAGCAGAAGGACAATCCCTCGAATTTATTACCGCCGATCATTGGAGATTAGGTCAACTGAATTTGAGAAAGTTGAACAATAAAACAGGCTTTTACCAGAAACCCGTTGGCTTAGAGGGATTTCAATTACTCCTAAATTATCGGACAAATTCATCCCTGAAAACCATCGCAGATCGAGTAACACTGCATGATGTTTTCACCAATCAAATTCATCCAGATTTTTTAAAACATAAAATTATTCTCATTGGGGTGACTGACCCAACCATTGAAGACAATTTTCAAACTCCCTATAACCAAGAAATTCGAGGATTAATGTTGCATGCTCAGCTAGTGAGTCAAATTCTGAGTGCTGTCAAAGAGCAGCGTGGACTCCTATGGTTCTTGCCGATATGGGGAGATGGGGTTTGGGTTTGGGTTTGGTCTGTCGGGGGAGGCATACTTGCCATCTCCTTGGGTTCATCACTATTCCGTTTAGGTCTAATAGGCATAGTAGGGCTTGTTAGCTTAACTGGAATTTGCTTTATTTTATTATTGACAACGGGTTGTATCTTACCTCTAATTCCGTCATCTATAGCATTAGTAGCTACATCAGGAAGTCTTGTTGCTCATAGAAATCTTCAGTTACAAAAACTTCCGAAAAAAGTCTTAATGAATGAATTATGTTTAAAATAAAAATTTCCCTAGTATTAGCTTGCTCTTTTTTGGGAGTTACCAGTTACCTGGAGCTCGCACAAGCACAATTAAATGCAACAATAGCAGCAAGCTCCAAGCAGCAAAAACCACCTGTTTCGGATAGACCCTCAGAACGAGAACCGGCAGGAACTCGCGGGCCGTGTGAGCAGACTAAGATACCGTTTACTCCGTTATTACCGATTAGTGATACTGGCAATCGGTTTTCTGGATTCACGCTTTCAGGACATCCAACCTTTTGGTTTTATGTTCCCTATAAAATGAGTAGTGTCAGATTGGGAAAATTCGCGCTAGAAGATCAACAAGACAATCTGATCTATCAGACTGCTTTCAACTTGCCTGATACACCAGGTTTTGTTAGCCTTAGCATTCCGCCAAATGAAAAAAATCTAGAGCCGGATAAACTATACCGCTGGACTTTCACGCTTTATTGTGCATCTTCAGACCCATCTGAGTCCCCTCCGGTTTGGCATACGGGAACCATACAAAGAGTCGATCGACCTACTCTTGAAACTCAAGTTAAAACAGCTACAGTGGAAGAACGCATTAACCTCTACATTCAAAATAAAATTTGGTATGATGCGGCAACGGATTTAGAGGCAATCCACGCAGTTCCCAAAAATTGGCTGAGTTTGATGAAAGCGATGGGTTTAGAACAACTGCATCGAGAAGCGATCGCAGGTTCAGTTGTTCCGATTGAAAGTAATAACTAATTGTTTTTGGCAATGGATAATTGTTTATTTTCTCATTGACAAGAGGTACATTTTACTTTATTAATTCCAGCGCAATTTAGTAGTCTAGCTGAAACCTCGCTTAAGATGGCGATGAGTGTAGTTCGATGATGAAACGTAAACTCAAATGCTAAACCCTGCTATGTGCGATCGCACCCTGAGCCATTGGCTGATCTTAAAGAGAGTACTGTTTGACTGGATCATGACACCAGAAGGGATTTTACTCTTACTTGTCGTTGCGATCGCATTATCTTGGCTAATCCTACGAGAGCGTTGGAAGCATTATGCACCGAAGGTGGGAATTCTGGTGTTAGTGATTTACGTCATCACCTCTATTCCATTAACCTTCGCTGTAGCCAATAAAGGATTAGTAGCGCTTGTTCCTGCTGATTCCGGTGAAAGTGTCGATGCGATTGTCGTGTTAGGACGCGGAGAAGAATTTAGAAAATCGAGGGTGGAGGTTGCTGCTGAACTTTGGAGATCACAGCGAGCGCCTTTGATTTTTGCCAGTGGTAGAGGAGATGCTGCTCAACTCATGCAGCTTTTAGAAGCAGAAGGAATTCCCAAGCCAGCGCTAGCTTACGAAGAGTGTTCTCGCACAACCGAGGAAAATGCTCGTTTGACCGCAACGATACTACAACCGCAGGGAGTCAAGAGTATTTTAATCGTGACTGACCCCCCTCATATTTTGCGATCGCTACTGACGTTTCGCCATTTCGGGTTCACAGTAACTCCCCATACCAGTCCAATACCACCGGATTTATCACCAAGGAGAAAAACCCTAATGGTAGTCTACGAATACCTGGGCTTAATCAGCTATGGTCTACAAGGGCGGTTGTTCCCCTCCAATTAACCCAATCCTCAGGCACAAGAAGCGATTAAAAAACCTTCAATAACAAGCCAAGCAAATCTTATTCACTGTCACCCTGCAATTAATTATGGTGGGAGCATCTCATTTTTGCAGAAATAGTCTAATAAGCATCCTTTGGAGCCATCTGCCATCTCCCCTCTGCTTTTTGCTATATCTTGTCTAAATAAGATGACAAAATAGTGTTGCTCCTCATTACCCTTAATTCGGAGACAAGCGATGAATCATCGACTGCATATCCACAAAAAAGCTTTCTCCCAATCCGCTTCAACATCTGCATCGAATTTGTTCCAATCACGTCCCTTTGTTGTTCCAGAAACGGCAACGCCAACACCCCAGGAAACGCCGGATTTCCAACAGCAACAGGAATGGAAACAGCCTAAAGGAATAAATTTGTTGGGAATTCCTAATATAGTGGCAGGGAGTTCTCCACTGCCTGAACCACCGCAAGCGTTACAGCTACAGGCAAAGCTAACAATCGGGGAACCGGGAGATAGGTATGAGCAGGAGGCGGATAGGGTAGCGGCGGATGTGGTGCAGCGGATTCATGCACCATCCCCTCAGGTGCAGCGCGAGGAGATAGAGAGTGTTGGGGATGAACAAATGCACATGTCTCCCTTTGTGCAGCAGTCGCGTAAGGCAGTTGTACAGCGCCAAGAGCAAGAGAGTGTTGAGGATGAACAGATTCGGATGTCTCCAATTGAGTCGCACTGGCGTAATGCGTTGGTGCAGCGCCAGGATGTACTCGATGAAGAGCAGGTGATGATGAAACCTCAGGTGAGCATTCTCCAGCGCCAAGAGGTGCAAGAACTCAATCTAAAATCTAATCTGCGAAATCCCAAATCGGAGGGGATGGCGGCAGCGCCAGATTTGGAAGCGTCGATACAAGGGGCAAGGGGAAGTGGACAGCCATTGGATGAGTCGGTGCTCGGACTGATGGAGAGGGAGTTTGGTGCGGATTTTAGTGGGGTGAGGGTGCATACAGATGGGACTTCGGATCAGTTGAATCAATCGATTCAGGCAAAGGCGTTTACCACAGGGCAGGATGTATTCTTTCGCTCTGGGGCGTATGATCCGAGGAGTCGGGGGGGGCAAGAGTTGATTGCTCATGAGTTGACTCATGTGGTGCAGCAAAGTGGTGGGGCGGTACAGCGATCACAGCTCCAGGCAACTGAACAAACTCCCCAAGCTTCTACTTCCTTAAAACGAGATGAATCGAATACTGTACAGCGCAAGATCCTATTAAAAAGCCCACATTATGAATTCAATGTCGAAGGTTTGCTAGCGATAATCGGCATCACCAATGAAAGCATCCTGCGTGATTGGTTTAAGACAAGAATTCGTCCGAAATTGATGGGGAAGTTTGGCTATGAAAAATTCAAGGGATATTTGAAGCATGATAGTCCAGAGTATACCTTTGAAGCCGGAATCAACACAGCAAATGCTACACCCAGCTACCACGAAGTAACGACTGGTGTTATTAAAGCGATTAATATCCATCTTATGTCGAAAATTGTGGATAAAGGACATAGCAGTATTGGTAATGTCAAGTTACTCAAGCGTCAAGGATTTCCCTCATATATCAAGCAGGCGTTTGATAAGAACCCTGTCATGAAAGAAACTGGACTGAAAAGCAAAGAAATTCATCTGCGACATTTTGTAATGGGGTCATGGTTTCGCGCACTGCCAGATCTCGTACAGAAAGCACAATTAACTCAGCTAGAAGACAATGATTTAACAAAGCGGGTTGGCAATCTCATTCCGGTATTGGGACCGTTTAGCGGAATTAAGAATGCTCAAGCTTCAGACAATTTGAATATTAATATGCAAGTCCTTGCCAAAATACTGCATGATTTTGGTCCAAATCTCAATGCAGGAGAGGGCCCAGAAAACAGCCTGATTGGCTTCCTTTCCCACGCCTATAGTGAATTAGCACAGCAAGTTTTGAAGGACAAGACTTCCATCGAGAAAAATGATTTACCGGAGTTTGTTAATGGAACAATAGATGCTCTAAACCTGATTTCACAAGATGCCCGTCAGGAGTGGATTAAGAACGTTGAGGCAATTGATGCATTTATGGCATTGGTTAATAATGTGTCTCCGGACGCAGACGCACTTCCACCAGACATCCTTGCACAGGTGATGCACGATTTTGCCTACCAATTAGGTATGGATTTCATGAAGCGTCAAAGCGGCATGATGAGTGATATCTCTGAGGTGACAACTATTGCCCAACTTCAGCAGATGCTTGCGCCAATTGGTGAAAATCTTTACGCTCTAATTGTCAGCGCCCAGGATAATGATGTGGATTACGCAGAATTGTCCAAGTTACTAAACAAAATTGAAGTGATGGCAGAGTGGTTAGGGACGCTATCTTAAGCTGAATATTGCTGAAATAAGCCTAAAGTAAGATAACTGAAAGACTCAGAATATAAAAAGTTTTGAGTTAGTTTTAAGTATTAAGTAATACGAAAAAATTATTGGACAACTGATTTCGACGCACTATATACTAGAATTAAATCAAAACTTTTGTTCTGCTAACACAAACGCTTCATACAGAACTCGCTCTAGCAGTAGAATGTAGGCCCGAAAATTGGGCTATGAGGAAAAGCTTCAAATCGAAAAATTTAAGAAGGGTAAAGATTGTTAAGTTAATTTGACTGGACAAGTCTCAAATTTCTCATGACTCCCTATTAAGAGATGGGTTTGTATGCCGTGCGATTTCGGACTCTCTGCCGCGAACAGCCGATACTACCTTGTGTTCCCTTGATTAAGATTCCATAAAGATTATCTCTACGGACAGATCTCGACAAGACTGGGATCATTTCTGCCGATAGAGTTCCGATCAGGTTTCCATGAAACACGATTATTGTGTCGGTTTCATCAGATTTTGCACGATAGATTAAAACAAACTATTAGAACCCTTAATAAATTTATTTTCTTCCCAACACTGATATGACGTTTTTCAATCCCAATGCACCACTTTTAAGTCAAAAACAAGATGTTCTAGAGCTTCCCGACATCCCAGGGCTGTGGCGCTGTCACTGGCAAGTGGGAGATTTGACGCTCGTTTCAACGTTTTATACACCACTCGATCAAGTTTGCCTGATTTGGGGGGTAATCTCATTAGTCATTTTTGCAACAGCTCAGTTTTTCCCCATTAGTTGGATGACTCAAGCCGTTTGGTGGTCTGTTCTTAGCCTGATTGGTACAGGTATGATGGTGGCTTTGACTCCGTCTTGGTTAAGAACAGATGGGTTAGGCTGGGTAATCGATAGCTGGGTGGCTTTGATGCTACTTGGGCTTATTGTTACAGATTTAAGTATTTTCCTGGGTTGGGGAGAGGTGTTAATGCATCTTTGTCCGCTATGGATGGGGTTGGTTGCCCTTGGTTATGTGGGGACTGGATTGGGAATGCGATCGCGTACTGTGCTCCTGACAGGCTTAGTCCATCTCCTCAGCATGGCTATTCTCCCCTATCTGGGCGCAATGCAATTTCTCGCCACTGGCATCATCATGGGGGGAAGTAGTATTTTACTGGCAGTGTTCCAGTGGGATTCCTTTGGCACCTGTGGTGGGAACCAATTCTAGACGGATGTCTAAAGTTGCGGTAGCTTTCCTCATCGGCTGATCAAAATGACAGGTAGCCCAGCAATATAGAATAAGAATCATTATTGAGGATTTGGCTGATGGCGATCGCTCAATCAACTTCAACCCAACAACCCTCTACCTACACAGGCATCGGGGGCGTTGTTTACAACTATATCTGGACGTGGGAAGGGCAACCGCTCAGAGTGGCGTATGAAACACTGGGTGAGGGAACACCTGTGTTACTGCTGCCCTCCTTTAGCACCGTCTCCACAAGGGGAGAATTGCGGGGAATTGCCCAACATTTATCCTCACAGTATCAGGTTATAACTTTGGATTGGCCGGGATTTGGGCAATCGGAGCGTCCATCCCTTGATTACAAAGCAGCGCTATATCATCAGTTTTTACATGATTTTTTTAGAGACAATTTAATTAGTCCAATTGCTGTTGTTGCTGCGGGCCATGCGGCGGGATATGTGATGCAGTTGGCGCAAAAGATGCCGCAATCCTGCTCACAAATTGTCTTAGTTGCTCCCACTTGGCGCGGTCCTCTACCCACCATGGGAGTCAATCCGCAGATATCGGATATGGTGAGAGAGTTGGTGCGATCGCCTATTTTAGGGGATGTGCTTTACCAAATGAATACAGCCGAGCCTTTTTTGCAATATATGTATGGGAGCCATGTCTATGCGGATAAGGCGAAGCTGACTCCAAATTTTATTTCCAACAAGCGACAAATTACTCAACACCCAGGAGGTCGGTATGCTCCGGTAGCATTTGTTACAGGAGCAATTGACCCTGTACAAGAACGCACTGATTTTATGGCTTGGTTTGAGCCTTTGCCTGCACCTGTGATGGTGGTGATTCCAGAGCAAGGGCCACCTAAATCCAAGGCAGAAATGGAAGCGATCGCTAAATTACCCAATGTTCAGTCTGTGGTGCTTCCGGGTTCTTTGGGAATGCATGAGGAGTATGCCGATGCGGTGGCAGAGGTGGTTTTGAAGTTTTTTACCACAGATGCACACAGATAAACACAGATAAGACACCTGCATAGGCTAGGACGGGCAAGATGCCCATCCCACTCATAGTTATTTTTTCTTTCTTGTGGGGTAGGCGTCCCGCCTGCCCTCAGCCCTTACTGTGTTTTATGCAAATGAGAACTGCTATATCTGCGGTTAAAGTTATTGCCCTGTTCGCTGACTATCTACGAATCGGTTATAGGGACTGTTCCACCAAAGCTGTCTCGCGGTTGTCTCGCCTACATAACAAGCGGGTTCATCTCCACCTGGTTTAGCATAGGCTGAGCGTCCTTTACAGGGATTCCCATCGAACGCGACATCGTAGGGACAGGGGCAGTTTGGGTTGGCTTTGGTGCTGCGTTGAGTGGCAATTTTGGGGACGCGAACGCGACGCGGTTCTGTCAAGGTGCGTGTAGTTCCGGCATCTTGAGCATGAGTTGGGGAGAGCTTGAGGTCTTGTACTGTTAGTCCGAGGATTAGACTGGTAGCAAGCAGTGTGGCTATCTTGATGGTTCTCATAACTTTGGTTGTTGTTCGTTGCAGTGGGTTGTTTGTACTCTTGGCGGGTAAACTGAACTCCCCCAGTTCCCAAGAACAAAATTTCTTCCTTTTATTCCCCCCTTTTTAGCTCCCCCTCTTCCCTGAAAAAGGGGGAAGCCCGAGGATGCTACGCTTTTTGTTGTCGGGGGCTAGGGGGGTAAATAAGGGGAGAGCTAGAATGGCTAAATCTCAGATGAGCCGTCGCGCACAGCATCTTTAATTGAGGTGAGCGCGTCCCGAAGCTCGGTTTTGAGGGTTTCTGCTTCGGCTTCGATGTCGTTGGCGTTTGCGCCACGCTGCGCCATTGCTTTGTTGAGGTGTTCGGAAATCTGCTTGCGGCCCCAAAGTTGGGAGGAGCGATCGCGAGCTTCAATAATGATAGATAGTTCTGTTGCGGCGATGGATTTGGGGGTGAGTTTGATCAGGATATCGCCGGAATTGTTGTCCGTGCCAACGTGATGAACTTCAGCGCCAGTTAACTTCGACCAATGCTGGAGTTCTGCGACTACGGTTTCTTCGTAGGTGATGCCTTTAACCGTCGTTTGTTGCAGTGCGTCTTGTGCTGCCTGTTTGCCGCGAATTTCTTTGGTGAGTCTGTCCACTTCATCGGCAAGCGGTTTGTGGAGGTGCTTTATGAGTGGAAACAAGAATACTTTCCGACTACTTCAGCAACTCGGCAGGAGTTGAACCAAGCTTTGGGGAAATTAGCGGTAGAGGCAATCGCTCAATCTTCCTCTCGATT
The DNA here is from genome assembly GCA_966675205.1 of uncultured bacterium. Taxonomy (GTDB): domain Bacteria; phylum Cyanobacteriota; class Cyanobacteriia; order Cyanobacteriales; family Coleofasciculaceae; genus JBFLZA01. The sequence goes on along the minus strand of CBKWLJ010000034.1, from coordinate 2,072 downwards.
TCGGCTAACCCGTCGCTTGGTGTGTGAGGTACTTGGCGAACCCGGTACACCACTGTTTCAGTTAGCAATACAGTTGGGATGGCTCAATCAGGTGGGTGTAGCAGCAGAAGACCCAGATGAACCTGTTTATGCTTTCTACCATCCCACGTTTCAGGAATATTTTGCTGCACTGGCGATTGATGATTGGCACTGTTTCCTCAACCATGTCCCCGATAACCCAAACTTAGGTATCTATCGAGTTTTTGAGCCACAGTGGAAGGAAATGATTTTGCTATGGCTGGGGCGAGAGGATGTGCCAAAGCAAGAGAAAGAAGAGTTTATAAAAGCATTGGTAGAATTTGACGATGGGTGTTGGTATTTTTATCGGCTTCGAGCCTATCTTCTAGCCGCTGCCGGAATTGCTGAATTTAAGGCTTGTAGCCTTCGAGCTGAAATTGTGGAGCAGATTGTCTATTGGAGCTTCTATATAGATGAGCTAGGGGTTAAGAGAGAACCCTGGTGGAAATTTTTCTGTCCAGTAGAGGCAGCTAGAGAAGTATTGAAAGAGACCGAGCGTGAAACAGCGATAGCCTTACTAGTTGAGCTGCTTAAGAGTGATGAGGACATAGATACTGATTCTATTGAGGAAAAAGCACTGATATTGGGGCAAGTTGACCCTAACAATGAGACTGCTATCTCCATTCTCGTCGAGGCCATTCAGCTAGCTTGGCTTGATGAAAGTATCATTGATAAAGACAGTTTAAAGGAATTAGCTGATAGCTTTGTTAAGCAATTTAACCCTCCTCATAAATTGCCTTCAAATTACAATTACACTCTAGTTTTTAGAGGAAAAGAGGATTTGAGATGCCCTATGCTCCTGAGTACGAAAACTTTGTTAGCGAAAGCTAGTTGGACTCAGTCGCCTTTCATCGATCCAGACATCCTTAAACAAAGGGCAAATAGATTGAGTCAAGTTGATCCAGATAATGAAGCTGCAATTGTCTTCCTAACGGATCTGATTCAGACTTATGAAGATGGAGATGTTGTTTTGCAAGCGGCTGAAAGCTTAGCGCAATTTGACCCTGGCAATCAAACTGCAATCTCCTTCCTATTAAGACTGATTCAAACTTACGAAGATGAAGACACCCGTTTGATCGCAACTTCTAGTCTGAGTAAAATTGCTCCTGGAAAAACTGCAATTACTATCCTACTCCAGCTAATTCATGGCATTCAAGATAAATACTTCCGCAGTCAAGAACTGCTGATTAAGCGTTACAAAGAAAGTTCCAGTATTGATATATCAGATATTTGTAGACTTCAGGAACTTTGTATAATAGCAGCTTCTAACTTGGGAGAAATTGCCCCTGGTAATGAAACTGCAATCACTTACTTGAGAGTTTGCAGATCAGCTACCCGATCTAAGATACAATCATGAATCCTTAAGGTTTTGCGTATGCCACCCCTAGCATCCGAAAAAGTACGCTGGACAACTGCCGACTTGGAGTTATTTCCCGATGATGGCAAGCGCTATGAAATCATCGATGGAGAGCTATTTGTGACCAGAGCACCCCATTGGAGACATCAAGAAATTTGTGTCAAAATTGCTACACAACTAGAAAACTGGTCAAGTGAAACTGGACTGGGAAAACCTGCATTCGGGCCTGGCATCATCTTCTCTGATGCTGATAATGTCATTCCCGATGTGGTTTGGGTGAGTAACGAACGTTTAGAAGAACTCCTCGATGAAGCAGGACATTTAACAGGTGCACCAGAGTTAGTGGTGGAAGTTCTCTCTTTTGGGGGAGACCAAGAAAGGCGAGACCGTGAGTTAAAGTTAAAGCTGTACTCAGTACAGGGAGTGCGGGAATACTGGATTTGCGATAGGCAACAACGAAAAGTAGAAGTTTACCGACGCGAAAATGCAGTGTTAAAACTCGCGGCCACGTTTTTCAGTGAAGATAATTTAACCAGTCCTCTTTTGCCTGGATTTAGTTGTCCTGTAGAGCGATTTTTTAATTAATGATTAGTTGTTCATGAATAGACCTGTCCGAAATATAATCTGCACGCCAAAAAAATGGTAGAACAGTCTTTTC